>NZ_JBVHHW010000001.1:0-510028 GCF_055560875.1 Kitasatospora sp. NPDC023118 | reverse complement strand
TCCGACAGGAGGCCGTCCACGCCCTCCCGGTCGGTGGTGTGGTCGTCCGCGAAACGACGGTCACCCGTCGCGTCCGGCACGTACTTCACACAGACGACGATCCTCAAGCTCATGAGCGGTATCTCCTGTCACGGGTGCACGGATGCACTGGATCCATGGCCTCAGGTCATGCCGAGGGTACTGAGTGCCAAGTCCGGCCCGGCCGCGGCCCGCGCGCCGCAAGCGTCACCTGGACCGGCATGCCGTGTCGGCTCTCTTCGACTGGCGTCAGAGGCTCCACGGAGAGCTTACGGCACTCAGTACCCCTGGTAAAGGCACTCAGTACCCTTCCCGGTGGCCGGGGGCCCTGATGCCGTCCGCGGGCGTCGTCGCCGGTCCGCCGAGGGCTACGGCCGCCTCTCCGGTGTAGACGCTGAAGGTCAGCGACTCCTGGAGGTAGAGCCGGACGCAGTCGGCGTCGTGGGAGAGGTAGCCGACGGACACGTCCTGGCCGAGGAAGAGTTCGAAGTCGCCGCCCCGGGTGGAGAGCAGGAAAGCGCCCTCGATGGCGGGGGCCCAGATGATGTCGCCGTCCAGGAGGCGGGCGAGGTGGTTGTGGACGGGGTAGCCGTGGTCGCTGGTCTCGTTGACGGCGGTGAAGGCGGCGGCTCCGAGCAGGAGCGAGTACGGCCCGCCGACGCCGGCCAGGCGCAGCGCGGTGAGGGCGCGGCTGACGGCCTCGGGGTACTCGCGGACGTCGTCGGGGAGCTGGACCGGCGGGTTGCCGGAGCCGGCCCGGATGCCCTCGATGGCGGCGGCGCGGTAACCCTCGAAGACGGCGCGGTCCTCGGCGAGGGCGAGGGTGCGGGCGGCGTCCTTGACCGGCTGCCAGTCGGAGTCCCGGGAGCCGCGTTCGACGTCGTCCACCGCCGCGCGGGCGACGGTGAAGGGGACGCGCAGCTCGACCACCGGACGGCTGGCGCGGGCGTGCGCCTGGACGCCGTCGAGGGGTGGTTCGATGCCGGTCAGGTGGCCGGTGCCGACGGCGGCGAGGGTGGCGCCCTCGGGGCCGCGCAGGTCGACCACCCGGCGGGCGGCGATGTGCAGCTTGAAGGTCTGACGGGCCTCCTCCTCGATCTCCTCCCACGCGGCGGCGGAGATCGGGGCGAGGTCCCGGTGGAGGTTGTTCATGTGCGGGGTCCTCTTCAGCGGGTCTGTTTGAGGCTGCCGATGCCGAGCGAGCCGTCCGCGGCCGTGGGGACGGCGGCGGGCGCGGGCGCGGGGACGGCGGCGGGCGCGGGCGGCGGAGAGTCCAGGAAGTCGGCGGTCGGGACGAAGAACAACGTGCCGGTGGCCGCGGTGGAGAAGTCGAGCAGCCGGTCGGTGGTGCCCGGCGGGTTGCCGATGAACATGTTGCGCAGCATCTCCTCGGTCACCCCGGGGTCGCGCGCGTAGCCGATGAAGTAGGTGCCGAACTCGCCGCCCCTCCCGGCCGATCCGGAGGGGCCGAAGGAGCCGAAGGGCATGTTGAAGCGGACGATCTTCCGCTCCTCGCCGTCCGGGCCGGTGATCACGGTGAGCGCCACGTGCGAGTCGGCGGGCTTGACGTCGTCCGCCAGCTCGATGTCGGTGAGCTTGGTGCGGCCGACCGCCCCCTCCTGTTCCTCGACGCTCAGCGCGTTCCACTTGTCCAGGTCGTGCAGGTACTTCTGGACGATGACGTAGCTGCCGCCGGCGAAGCCGGGGTCCTCCTCGCCCACCACGGCGGCGGTCTCGGCCGCTCGGCCCTCCGGGTTCTCGGTGCCGTCCACGAAGCCGAGCAGGTCCCGGTCGTCGAAGTACCGGAAGCCCTGGACGGAGTCGACCACGGTGGCCGCCCCGGCGAGGCGGGTGGTGAGCAGGCCCGCCAGCTCGAAGCAGAGGTCCATCCGCTCGGCCCGTAGGTGCAGCAGCAGGTCGCCCGGGGTGGCCGGGGCACGGTGGCGGGCACCGGCCACCTCCTGGAAGGGGTGGAGGTCGGCCGGCCGGGGGCCGTCGAAGAGCCGGTCCCAGAGTTCGGAGCCGATGCCGGTGACGCAGGTGAGGCCGCCCTCGGGGGCCCGGAAGCCGACCGCCCGGCGCAGTCCGGCGAGGTCGGGCAGCAGTTCGCGGACGGCGTCCTCGCCGCCGGGATCGACGGTGAGGACCAGGAAGACGGCCGCGCCGGTCAGCGGGGAGAGCACGGCTTGCGGTTCGGGCTGCATGGCTGCGCTCCTTGTCACGCACCGGGCTCACGACGGGCGCCCCGCAGGGGTGGGTGCAGAGCGTGACGGATCAGCGCCAATCTGATCATGCCAACGATTACATCGCATAGCGGACAATTCGGCACGGTCGACACGCAGCCGAACGGTCCGGCCGGGCAGGCCGGGCAGGCCGGGCAGGCCGGACGGCGTGCCCGGGGCGAGTGAGTGCCAGGGCGTACCGCCGGTGGCGGCGATCAGCACCGGCTTGCCGGTCAGCGCGTCCTGGTCGATCACGTCGAAGAAGGACTCGAACAGGCCGCTGCAGGACGCGGTGAAGACCGGCGTCACCGCGATCACCGCGTCCGCCTCCGTCACCGCCCCGATCGCCTCGCGCAGCGCGGCGGCCGGGAAGCCGGTGACGGGGCTGTTGGCGATGTCCACGGCGAGGTCCCGCAGTTCGACTACGACGACCTCCACCTCCCGCCCGTCCACGGCGAGTTGCCGCACCGCCGACTCGGCGATCCGGTCCGCCGGCAGGCGCGTCGAGGACGGCCTGCTCAGCCCGGCGCGCCGAGCGGGTGAGGGAACCGGCCTCCCGCGAGGGACCACGCACCGGATGCGTGTCGCCCAACGGGGTTGAGTACGCCGGGGACCAGTGCGCCCAAGACCGCTCGGGGCGTGCCGGTGCGCAGGTTCACTCCTGCTCACCGCCCAGGAACGGTAGACCGGGCCGGTGTTGCCGCGGCCCGGCAGGAGGTCCACCCGCCTTCTCGCCGACAATGGAAGGCGGGGAACCTCCAGAAGGGCGGCGAACCGATGGCGCCGTACATCGCGGTGAGCGCGCTGAGCCACGAGGGCTTGGTGCGGGAGCACAACGAGGACAGCCTCACGGTCGGGCCGTGGACGCTCTGCGCCACCGTGACCACCAACCCGCAGACTCTGCTCTTCCCGCTCGGCCCGCCCTGCGTGGTCGCGGTGGCCGACGGCCTGGGCGGCCACCCCGGCGGCGAGGTGGCCAGCGCCCTGGTCGCCCGCCGGCTCGCCGCCGCGGCGGGCGCGCTGGACGGCGAGGAGGCCGTCCGGGAGGAACTGCAGGAGTGCAACCGGGCGGTGTACGCGGCCGCGGCCGGGGAGCCGGAGCTGGCCGCGATGGGCACCACCATCGCCGGACTGGTGCTGCTGCCTGAGCAGGCGGTGGCCTTCAACGTCGGCGACAGCCGGGTCTACCGGGTCACCGGGGACGGGCTGCGCCGGGTCAGCGTCGACGACAGCCCGCCGCTGCCGCCCGGCCGGCGCACCACCTCGGTGGTCACCCAGACCCTGGGCGGCTCGTTCGAGCCCACCTTCGTCGAACCGCACGTCCGCGCCACGCCACTGGCCGCGGGCGACCGCTACCTGGTGTGCAGCGACGGGCTGACCGACCCGGTGCCCGAGGAGGAGCTGGCCGAACTGCTCGCCCGGCCGTACGAAGGGTCCGAACGGGCAGACGGCCGGGCCGCGTTCGAGCTCTGGAAGGCCGCGATCGAGGCGGGCGGACCGGACAACATCACCCTGGCGCTGGTGCGGATCGACGAGTGAGGCCGCACGGGCCCGCCCCGGCTCGACGCCGGGGCGGGCCCTGCTGCCTCGGATCAGAACCGGCTGGTGACGCTCACCCCGCTGAAGCCCTGCTGGGCGTAGAGGCTGAAGTAGACGTACCCGGCCGGCGGGTTGGTGACGGTCAGCGTCTCGGAGTTGCCCGGGCCCGCCGAACGCGCCGCGTAGGCGTCGGTGTACGCCCAGCCGCCGGGGTTGTAGTAGAGGTCGGCGTTGCCCCTCCCACCGCTGGTGGTGATCTTCACCTGCTGGGTGCCGGCCGGCACCAGGAGGTAGAAGTGGGCGTAGTTGCCGGTGGTGGCGGTGACGTTGCTGCGGCCGCAGTCCGCGCCCAGCTGCCGGGTGTCGGCGGCGGTGCACTCGGGCACCTGCGGGACGGCCGGGGTGGTGGCGCAGGCGCCGTTCGCGCAGGCGGTCAGCCAGCTGTCGAAGTCGGCGTCGTAGCTGGTCCCGATGGTGGTCTTGAGCAGGGTGCGGGCGCCGTTCCAGTCCCCCACCCGGTACTTGGCGAGCATGGCGTCCACGTCGGCCCGGTGCTGTTCCAGCATGTAGCGGACGGCGAGGTAGCCCCAGCTGTAGACGCGCTCCTGGTCGCCGTAGACGGTGTCGAAGAGGTCGCTCAGCTTGTAGGTGTGCCGGGCGGCCGCCGCGACGGCGCCGTCGTTGAACTGACGTCGCGCGAATGGGCGCCGGCGAAGAAGGCGTCCAGCGCGGCGCGGATCGCGGTCTGCAGGGCGGTGCCGTAGGTGCCGACGTCGGCCGGGTGGTACCACTGCACGTAGTAGCCGGCGCGCAGGTAGAGCACCAGCTGCTCGACGGCGGTGCTGTCGTCGCCCGGGTAACCGCCCGAGGCGTCGCGCAGCGCGTACGCCACGGTGGTCATCTGCTCCTCGCGGAACGCGCCGTTGGCGTCGGCACCGGTGAGCTGGAACAGCTGGTTGACGCAGCCGGTATCGACGGAGGTGATCTGCTGGACCAGGGCGCTGCCGGTCCGGCCGGTGAAGTCGCCGACGTTGCAGGCCGGTTGGGCGGCCGGACGGGGCGTCCTCGCGACCGGGCGGGCCTCGGCCGGTCGGGTGTCCAGCGGGAGCGGGGAGCGCCGGTCGGCGGAGGCGAACTACCGCTCGCCGTCGCCGCGTTCGGGCGTTCCGGTGGCCGGCTGGGGGGCCGGCCCGGTGGGGGCGGGCGCGGCGCTCTTGCCGGCGGGGGCGGGGGCGGCGTGGCCGCTCGGGGCGAACAGGCCGATCGCCAGGACCAGCGTCAGAGCGAGCGTCAACAGGCGTGCCGACTGCGGAAGTCGCAGCAGACGTGCGGGACTCACGTGGAGGCCTCCGGACCGTCGTCGGCCGCGGCTCGGGGCGCGGCCGGTGGGGGCGAGGACCGTTGGCGACGGCGCCACGTGGGGGCGGTGCCGTCGTGGACGCGGCGGGGAGTGTGGCATGCACCATGGCACACATCACATGCCCCGGAGAAGCCTCCGGATTGTGCGCGGTTTGCGCGGGAACCGCACGGAGGCCGTGGTGACGATCGGCCACCACGGCCTCGGGTCACGCCAGTTGGGCTGTCGAGGCTACTTGCGGAGCAGCAGGATCACCCCGGCGGCGGCCAGGCCGACCAGTACGGCGGCCACACCGTACGCCAGGCGGTGCGCCTTCAGCACCGGCAGGAAGCGGTCCGCGGCGTAGCGGCCCGGGCCGGTCAGCGCGAGGGCGGCGGCGCCCGCGGTCAGCAGCAGCTCGTACTCGTTGCCCTTCGGGGCGAAGAAGCCGCCGCCCCAGGTGACGGCGATCGCGTTGACCATCGTGCCGACGATCGCGGCGCCCGCCAGCGGGGTCAACAGGCCGACGGCGAGGCCGAGCCCGCCCAGGATCTCGGTGAGGCCGGCCACCACGGCCATGGTGGTGCCCGCCGGGTAGCCGCTCATGGTGAAGAACTGACCGGTGCCGTCGATGCCGCCCCCGCCGAACCAGCCGAACAGCTTCTGGCTGCCGTGCGCGGCCATGGTGAGGCCGAGCACCAGGCGCAGGAGCAGGAGCCCGGCGTCATAGGCGTGCGGGGAGGTGGTCGCGGGCCCGGAGGCGTCCCGGGCGGTGCGGACGGTGGGGGTGGTGGCGGCAGTCGTGCTCGGGCTGCTGCTCGGCATGCGCGTCTCCATCGATCGGGGTCGGTCGTCGGGGTGTGGTGATGCGGCCGGGCGGAGTGTGGCAGGCCCGCCTGTTGTTCAAATTTGAACCGGCCGCTCCTCGACCGTACCGCGAAGTTCGAATTTGAACAACTGACGGCCCGTGAGCGAGGTGCGGGCCCCGCCCGGCCCGGGGCAGGGTGGAGACATGGCTCAACGCAGGCAACACCGGCGGGCCGCCCAGGCCGGCACGCCCTACCCCGAGGCGCTGGCCGCCTTCGACGAGCGGGTCCGGCTGGTCACACCCGGCCAGTGGGACTCCCCCACCCCGTGCGCCGACTGGTCGGTCCGCGACCTGGTCAACCACCTCACCGGCGAGCAGCTCTGGGTGCCCGAGCTGCTGATGGGCGCCACCATCGCCGAGGTCGGCAGCCGCTTCGACGGCGACGTGCTCGGCCCGGATCCGGTCGCCGCCTGGACGGCCGCCGCCGAGGCCGCCCGGCAGGCCTGGGAGGTCCCCGGCGCCACCGAGCTCACCGTCCACCTGTCCTTCGGGGACGTCTCCGGGCAGTACTACCTGGACCAGCTCACCACCGACCTGGTGGTGCACACCTGGGACCTCGCCGAAGGCATCGGGACCCGCACCCGGCTCCCGGCGGAGCTGGTGGACTTCGCGCTCGGCGAGATCAGCGGCTACGGGGACCTCTCCGGCAGCGGGCTGTTCGACCCGCCGCTGCCCGTCACCGAGGACGCGGGCCCACAGGCCCGGCTGCTGGCGCTCACCGGGCGGCGGGACGGAGGCTGAACCGGGTAAATCCGGGCGCGCCGGATACTGGAGAGTACGGGGGTACGTCCTGATCCCGTACGAGAGGCGGGCGCGCCATGAGCCGCAGGCCGGACATCCTCGGCGAGTTCACCGCCGACCACAGGGCGGTCACCGAGCTGCTCGACCGGGTCGAAGCCTCCCCGGCCGGCTCCGCCGAGCGCGCTGAGCTGGTGGCCCGGCTGACCGACCTGCTGTTCACCCACTGCGCCGCCGAGGAGGAGCACCTCTTCCCGGTCGTCCAGCACGACGTGCCGGACGGCGGGGCGCTGGTGTTCAGCAGCATCCACGACCACCTCGCGATCGGGCAGTACCTCGCCGACCTGCAGGGGCTCGGCCCGGCCGACCCGGCCTTCGACGCGCTGCTGGGCGGCCTGGCCGACACCGTCCGGCGGCACCTGAGCGGCGAGGAGAAGCTGCTCTTCCCGGCCGCCCGCAAGGCCCTGCCCGCCGCGACCCGGGCGGCGCTGGGCGAACGGCTGCGGGCGGAGCGCGCGGAGCTCGGCTCGTCGGGCTGATCAGCCCGGACGGAATGATCAACTCGTCGGACCGATCAACCCTTCGGGCTGATCAGCTCTTCGGGCTGATCACCGCGAACCGGGCGCCCTCACGGTCCTGCAACCGGGCCACCCGGCCGTACGGAGAGTCGAAGGCCGGACCGACCGCCGAACCACCCAGCTCAAGCGCCCGGGCCAGCGCCCGGTCGGTGTCCGGGACGGCGAAGGAGACCTCCCAGTGCGGCGGCATGCCCGCCGGGCCGCCCGCCTGCTCCTTGGCCAGCGCCGCGACGCTGTGCCCCTCGGCGCGCAGCACCACCCGGTCGTGCTCCCAGCGGACCTCGAAGCGCTCCGGGTCACGGCCGTCCCAGCGGAACACCTGGCCGTAGAACAGCGCCGCCGCGAACGGGTCCGGGGTGCGCAGCTCGATCCAGACCGGCGCGCCCGGAAGGTCCAGCTTCCGGGCGCGGCCCAGCGGGCCCTCCCAGATGCCGAACACCGCCCCGGCCGGGTCCGCCGCGAAGGCCACCCGCCCTTCGTCGAACGCCAGCGGGCCGACGGCCAGCGTCGCGCCGCGCTCACGCACCGCGTCGGCGGCGGCGTCGGCGCTCTCCGTCCCGAAGTAGCTGGTCCAAACGAGCGGCACCGCCCCGAGGCCGGCGACTCCCAGCCCGGCCACCGCCTCCCCGCCGGTCACCGCGTGCAGGTACGGGCCGAAGCGCTCCGGCTGGGGCTCGAACTCCCAGCCGAGCAGCGGCCCGTAGAACTCCTTGGCGCCCTCCAGGTCCCGGGCCATGAGGCTCACCCAGCACGGAACGGCCGCCACGCAGCGCACCCTGGCGGTCGTCTCACCGCTGCCCATCGCGAACCTCCTCACCCACCCGGCCGCCGGGCCCCTCCCGACTCCCACGACCCACCGGCCGCCCGGGACGCCCACAGCCTAGGCCGACGGGCGTATCACCCCGGTGAAGGCATGGCCGGGCTCAGCGCACCCAGTTCTTGAGCGGCTCGGTGTCCAGGGAGATGCCGACCGGGTCGGGCAGGTGGACGGCCCTGCCGAACGGGAGGGTCCGGATGGTCTCGTACCGGACGCCGTCGGGCTGGCTGTGGACGACGGCCTCGGCGGAGTCCCGGTCGATCAGCAGGTAGACGGGGATGCCGGTCTCGGCGTAGGCGCGGGGCTTCTCGACGCGGTCTCGGCGGTCGGTGTCGGAGTCGAACGAGGTGACCTCCGCAACCATGAGCACCTGCTCGGGCGCAGCCCAGTCACCTTGCCCCACAAAGACATCCGCGTCAGCCAGTGTGCCGTCCGGATGAGCGAATCCACCCCGGTAGCCCTGCACCTTGAGCCCTTGATCGTGCAGGTAGTGCTCCGGCCACCACGGAAGAGGTGTGACGCAGGCCACAGGCGGTCGGGAAATAGCGGGGACAGATTCCCCGTTTCCGAGTACGTTGGCTTAAGCGGGGAAAATTTCCCCGGTATCCTGAAGGAGCAGTCGCCATGACCACCGTCGCCGCCGAGTCGGCCCCCGCCGCGGGGAGTGTGCGTGCGCCGAAGTTGCGCGCGGACGCGAGCCGGAACCGGGAGCGGATCGTGCTGGCGGCCCGGGACGCGTTCGTCGAGCACGGTGCCGATGTACCGTTGGACGAGATCGCGAAGCGGGCGGGGGTCGGCAATGCCACGCTGTACCGGAACTTCCCGGACCGGGTGGCGCTGATCCACGAGGTGGCGCTGCTCGTCAAGAACCGCATCCTGGCCCTCGCCGAGACGGCGACGGCCGAGGCGGATGCGGGCGAGGGCGGCGGTCCGTTCGACGCTCTGCAGCGGTTCGCGCACGCGACCGTGGCGGAGAAGGTCGGCGGGCTCTGCGCCGTCTTCACCAGCACCATCGACCCCTACGACCCTGAGCTGACCGAGATCCGGGAGCGCCTGCGGACCGCCGTGAGCGGACTGATGGAGCGCGCCCGGGTGGCGGGCGAACTGCGGTCCGACGTGGACCACGGGGACCTGTTCATCGCGATGAGCCAGCTCACCCGGCCGCTGCCGGGCACCTCCTGCGGGCTGCTCGACGAGTTCGTCCACCGGCACCTGCAGCTCTTCCTGGACGGCCTGCGCGCGCCCGCGCGTTCGGTCCTGCCCGGCCGACCCGCGACCTTCGAGGACTTCCGCCCCCAGGGCTGACCCACCACCTGGACCCACACCACTGATCCGACCTCCCAGCACTCTGCCGCCACGCCGCTGACCGGCGCCGGCTCCGGACGCCCTCTCGCGCCCGCACCCCGCACCTGAACCCTTACGGCAACCAGCCGTTCCTCTACGGCAGTTGGCCGTTCTCGCACGCCACGCACCGTGAAGTGAGTACCCCCATGCCTGAAACCGACGCCCGCCCGGCGACGCTGCCCGATCCCCGACGCTGGAAGGCGCTGATCTTCATCGGCCTCGCCCAGCTGATGGTCGTCCTCGACGCCACCATCGTGAACATCGCCCTGCCCTCCGCCCAGAAGGACCTGGGCATCTCCGACGGCAACCGCCAGTGGGTGATCACCGCCTACGCGCTCGCCTTCGGCGGCCTGCTGCTGTTCGGCGGCCGGATCGCGGACCTCTGGGGCCGCAAGCGGACCTTCGTGGTCGGTCTGACCGGCTTCGCCCTCGCCTCCGCGCTCGGCGGCGCCGCGGCCAACACCGCGATGCTGCTCGGCGCCCGCGCCCTGCAGGGCGTGTTCGGCGCGCTGCTCGCGCCGGCCGCGCTGTCGCTGCTCGCGGTGACCTTCACCGAGGCCAAGGAGCGCGCCAAGGCCTTCGGCATCTACGGCGCGATCGCCGGTGGCGGTGGCGCCATCGGTCTGATCCTCGGCGGCCTGCTGACCGAGTACATGAACTGGCGCTGGACCTTCTTCGTCAACATCCCGTTCGCCATCGTGGCCGCCACCGGCGCCGTCATGGTGATCCGCGAGCCCGCCGAGGGCCGCAACCGCAACAAGCTGGACATCCCCGGCGTGGTGCTGGTGACCACCGGCCTGGTCTCGCTGGTCTACGGCTTCACCCGCGCCGAGAGCAGTGGCTGGACGGCCGGCAGCACCCTGGCGCTGTTCGCCGCGGCCGCCGTGCTGCTGACCGCCTTCGTCCTGGTGGAGCGCGGCGTCAAGGCCCCGCTGCTGCCGCTGCGCGTGGTGCTCGACCGCAACCGCGGCGGGGTGTACCTGTCGCTGGGCATGGCCGTGATCGGCATGTTCGGTCTGTTCCTCTTCCTGACCTACTACCTGCAGATCGTGCGCGGCTACAGCCCGGTGCTGACCGGCGTCGCCTTCCTGCCGATGGTGGCGGGCATGATCACCGGCTCGACCCAGATCGGCGCCCGGCTGATGACCCGGGTCCCGGCGCGCTACCTGATGGCGCCCGGCTTCCTGACCGCCTCGGCCGGCATGTTCCTGCTGACCCACATCGGCCTGGACACCTCGTACCCGGCACTGATCCTGCCCGGCCTGATCCTGATGGGCCTCGGCATGGGCACCGCGTTCATGCCGGCCATGAGCCTCGCCACGCACGGCGTCCAGCCGCGCGACGCGGGCGTGGCCTCGGCGATGGTCAACACCTCGCAGCAGGTCGGCGGCGCCATCGGCACCGCGCTGCTGAACACCATCGCGGCCAGCGCCACCACCAGCTGGCTGGCCTCGCACGCCACCGCCGCGGCCGCCGCCTCCCCGGAGGCCGCCAAGGCGCTGCAGTTCGGCGGCATGGTGCACGGTTTCTCGACCGCGATCTGGGTGTCCTTCGGGATCCTGGTGACGGCCGCCGCGGTCGCCTTCACCTTCATCAACGCCGGTCGGCCCGGCACGGTGGGTGCGGGCGCCGGAGCGGGCTCGGGCTCGGCGAAGAGCGACGAGGTGCCGGTGCTGGTGCACTGACCCTCTCGGGGTACTGCCCGTCATCCGGGCAACTCGGGTGCGTACGCGGCCCGTCCGGTGTCCTCCACGGCACCGGGCGGGCCGCTCGCATGTCTTCGGCCCGCACGTTCGGCGTCGACGGCGCGACGGCGGCCGACGGGCAGCCGAGGAGCCACCCCCAGTAGAAGTGGGGATCTCTCCCCGATTATGGTGGCCTCAGCGCGAATCGGGGAACTATCCCCGTTTCCTTTCGACTGAGGTGCGTGCACATGACCCGGAATCAGAACCCAGGGCGGGGGCAGCGGGCCGCCGACTGGGCGGACGGCCGGCTGGGGATCTACTCCCTGGCCAGGGCCAACCTGCGGAAGATCTTCCCGGACCACTGGTCCTTCATGCTGGGCGAGATCTGCCTCTACACCTTCCTGATCATCATCCTGACCGGTGTCTGGCTGACCCTGTTCTTCAAGCCGAGCATGGGCGAGGTGATCTACGACGGCTCGTACGTCCCGCTCAAGGGCATCTCGATGTCGGAGGCCTACGCCTCCACCGTGGACATCAGCTTCGAGGCGCGCGGCGGGCTGCTGATCCGTCAGATCCACCACTGGGCGGCGATCGTCTTCGTCGCGGCCATGTTCGTGCACATGATGCGGGTGTTCTTCACCGGCGCGTTCCGCAAGCCGCGCGAGATCAACTGGGTGTTCGGCTTCCTGCTGCTGTTCCTCGGCATGCTGGACGGCTTCTTCGGCTACTCACTCCCGGACGACCTGCTCTCCGGCACCGGCATCCGGTTCATCGAGGGCGTGCTGCTGGCCGTGCCGCTGGTCGGCACGTACATCCAGATGTTCCTGTTCGGCGGGGAGTTCCCCGGGCACGACATCATCCCGAGGTTCTTCACCATCCACGTGCTACTGATCCCCGGCATCATGCTCGGGCTGCTGGTGGCACACCTGATCCTGGTCTTCTACCACAAGCACACCCAGTGGGCGGGCCCCGGCAGGACCGAGAAGAACGTCGTCGGGATGCCGCTGATGCCGGTCTACATGGCCAAGGCCGGCGGGTTCTTCTTCCTGGTGTTCGGGATCGTCGCGCTGATGTCGGCGGTCGCCACGATCAACCCGATCTGGGCGTACGGCCCGTACCGGCCGGACCAGGTGTCCACCGACGCCCAGCCGGACTGGTACATGGGCTTCGCCGAGGGCCTGATCCGGGTGATGCCCGGCTGGGAGATCGGGCTGTGGGGGCACACCCTCAACCTCGGGGTGCTGATCCCGTTCACGATGTTCCCGCTGATCCTCGGCGCGATCGCGGTCTACCCATTCATCGAGGGCTGGGTGACGAACGACGGGCGGGAGCACCACCTGCTCGACCGGCCCCGCAACGCGCCCGTGCGCACCGCGCTCGGCGCGGCCTGGATCAGCGTCTACCTGGTGATGCTCGCGGGCGGCGGCAACGACCTGATCGCCACCCACCTGCACCTGTCACTCAACGCGATCACCTACGCGGTGCGGATCGGCTTCTTCGTCGTCCCGGTGGCCGTGTTCGTGATCACCAAGCGCTGGTGCCTCGGCCTGCAGCGGCGGGACCGGGACAAGGTGCTGCACGGGCGGGAGACCGGCGTGATCAAACGGCTGCCGCACGGCGAGTTCACCGAGCTGCACGCCGGGCTCACGCCCGCCGAACTGCACCGGCTCACGGCGCACCAGCAGCCCCGCCCCCTCGAACTGCCGCCCGCGGTGGACGAGAATGGAGTCGCCCACCCGGCGGGTGCGCTCACCCGCACCCGCGCCAGGCTGTCCCGCGGGTTCCACGGCGAGCACGCGCGGATCCCCAAGCCCACCGCCGAGGAGTACCGCGAGATCGCCGAGGGCCACGGGCACTGACCCGCCCCCCCACGCCAGAGGGAGGACATCGTGCACGACCGAACCGACCAGCTCGCCGACAGCAGGTACCTCCTGCTGACCACCTTCGGTGACGACGGCACCCGGCTGGACTCGCAGCTCTGGGTGGTGTCCGACGGCACCGCGCTCGGCGTCTGGACCCCCGCGCACTCCGGCGAGGCCGAGCGGATCCGGCGCCACCCCAGGGTGCTGATCGGCCCCTGCGACGCCCACGGGCGCCCCACCGGCCGGCAACTCCCGGCCCGCGCACGGCTCTGCGACCCGGAGGCGACGGCCCGCTACCGCACCTCGCTGATCAACAAGTACGGCCTGACGGCACTGGTCGCGCTGGCCCGCAGCCGGTTCCGGGTGGGGCTGGCGGGGACGGTCGGGATCCGGATCACGCTAAACGAGCTGGAGCAGCGGCTGGTCGGGCCGGAGTGGCGGCCGCCGGCGACGTACTGCGTCAACTGAGACTCGCTGCGTCAACCGACGGCCGTCGCGGCTTCGTTGAGCCGCGGGCGGCCTGGTGCCCGCCGAGTGCCGGGACCCCTGGGAACGGGGGCCCGGTACTCGGCGTCACCGGCACCTGCCGGGGTCAGAGCCCGTCGTCCGGCGCCCGGGCCAGGTCCCCCGGCTCACACGCCTCCCGGCCGGTCGCCACGTGCACGACCTTGATCGTGCGCTCGGGGCCGCCGGGGACGACCCGCTGCTCGTGCCCGCAGCGCGGGCAGATCAGCGGGATGCGCGGGCGGTGCGGTTCCCGTCCGGCCTGGTCCGCGCCCCGGTGCGGGGCGGTCACGTCAGCGGGTGGGTCGGGACCGGGCTGACCTGCTGGATCTCGCCGTGGGCCTTGGTGAGCAGCTGGGAGGCGAGGTCGTTGAGCGCGCGGGCGCCCGCGATCTCCTCCCCGACCCGCAGCTGTTCCGGGTCGGCGGGGTGGCGGCTGCTGTAGCCGTGGGCGCGCAGTTCGGTCCCGTCGCCGAGCCGGAGCATGGCGGCCGCGGTCGTCCGCGGGCCGTCCTCGCGGAACTCCATCTCGATGTGCCAACCGACCAGAGTCTGCATGGCGGATCACCTCCATCGGTTACTCCTCCAGAGTGCGCCGCACCCAACGTGAACACCAGAGCAGCCGGACCGGGGCGAGTTGAACGCGTTCAAGTTGGCGACGTAGAGTCGGCGGCGAAAGCTCATTTGAACGCGTTCAAGAGGGGGTGTGCCCGCCGTGGGCAAGGGCACGACGGAACTGGTGGACCTGCTGGTCCTGCTCGGCATGGGCGCCGTCCTACCGCTCGGCCTGGCGCTGATCGACGAACCCGGGCTGGCCCGGATCCGCCGGCTCTGGCCGCTCGCCGCCGTCCCCGGGGCGCTCTCGCTCTGGCTGCCGCGCGGCGCCCTCGCCACCGGCCCGGCGGTCGTCTACGCGCTCGGCACCCTGGCCGTCGCCCTGCGCGCGCCGCTGCGGCTGACCCGGACCCGCTCGCTCGCCCCCGCCGAGGTCGCGGTGCTCACCGCGCTCGCCGCGCCCTCGGTGGCCGGGACCGCCCTGGTCGCCGAGCGCTCCGGCTACCCGCTGTTCGGCTTCGAGCCGCACATCCTGGCGCTGACCGTCCCGCACTTCCACTACGCCGGATTCACCGCCGCGCTGGTCGCCGGGCTGGTCTGCCGGGCCGACCACGCCTCCCGGCCGGCCCGCTGCGCGGCGCTCAGCGTCCCGGCGGGCACCCTGCTGGTCCTGGCCGGGTACTTCCTCGGCAACTGGTGGCAGTTCGCCGGAGCGGTCGTGCTGACCACCGGGATGTGGCTGGTCGGCCTGGTCAGCTGGCGCGAACTGCGTCCCCGCAGCGGGGACGCGGTCAGCGCCCGGCTGCTGGCCGCCTCCTCGGCCGTGCTGGCCCTCACCATGCTGCTCGCCCTCTGGTGGGCCTTCGGCCGCGCCGCCGGACTCCCCCACCCCACCCTGGCCTGGATGGCCGCCACCCACGGTCTCGGCAACGCGCTCGGCTTCGCCCTCTGCGCGCTCCTCGCCTGGCGCCGGATCACCGCTGCGGAGATCTCCCGATGAACGACTACAGCTACCCCGAGCAGGGCGCCAGCCGCACCGGCGAACTGCCCGCCGGGTACCACCACCTGCGCCACCGGGCGCTGATCGGCCACGGGCGCGCCGCCCTGGAGGTCGCCGGGGCCGCCCTGCTCGGCTGGCGGATGCACCGGCTCGCGGGCATCCGGATCGAGGCGGAGGCCGAGGAGGCGGCGGCGGGCGCCGCCGTGCGCTGTGCGATCGGCGTCGGCCCGCTGCGGGCGGGCGCGCCGAACCGGGTACTGGCCGCCGTCACCGGCCCGGACCGATACGGCTTCACGTACGGGACCAGGCACGGGCACCTGGGCCGGGGCGAGGAGACCTTCCTGGTCGAAATGGCGCCGGACGGGGCGGTCTGGTTCAGCGTCACCGCCTTCAGCCGGCCGGTCGCCTGGTGGGCCCGGCTGGCCGGGCCGCTGTTCCCGCTCCTCCAGCGCGCCTTCGCCCGGCGCTGCGGGCGGGTGCTGGCCGCGATCGCGGCGGACGCGGCGTAAATCGGCTGGTCCGGCGCTCGGGCCGTCCGGCATCATCGCCGGGTGATGACGATGCAGCCGGTCCTGGAGATGGACGCCCCCGACGAGGACTTCGCACTCTGGCCCACGGGCTCCTTCGAGCCGTACGGATTCCTGGTGCTGGACGGGAAGTTGACGCCGGAGGACGTCGGCTCCGCGGTGTGGCGGATCGCCTGCGCCAACGAGGACACCCCCGAGGAGGGCGAGCCGACCGACCCGCTGGACGCCCTCCTGTACGGGCTGCTCACCGCCGAGGACCTGATCGCCCACGGCGGTTTCCGGGTGACCGACACCGCCACCGGCGCGGTCTTCGCCCCGGGCTGCTGCAACGGCCTGGAGGAGTGGCGCGACTGGCTGGAGGTGACCGACGGCTCCGGCGAGGCCGGGTTCGGCCACGACCCCGACGCCGGGGCCGAGCGTCTGGGCCGCGCGGTGCGGCTGACGGCGGACACCAGCGAGGCGAACAGCCCGGTGATCGAGCTGCCGGTGGAGGAGCTGCGCCGACTGCTCGCAGGTGCCGAGCGGGACCTGCACGACTTCGTCCGGCTGGCGGGCGGATGGGCCGAACGGCAGCTCCCCGGGCACGCCGCCGCCGTCACCGCCGCGCTGGCCCGGGCACTGGCCCTGGAGCCATCGCCGTGACCAGCTTCCTGACCCACCGCGCCCGCGTCCACGACACCGCCCTCCCGCTGCACCGGCGCCACCGGGCCTTGAGCACCTGCCTGACCCGCTTCGCCCCCTACGGCTTCCACGCCACCTACCACCACCTCACCCTCAGCGCCCGCATCCCCCGGCTGCTGCTGGCCGACCCGGAGTCCCTGGTGCGGGCGGTGGAGGAACTGCACGAGGCGCGGCAGCTGTGGCTGGCCCGGGCCGAGGCGTACGCGGCGCAGCGCAAGGTGGAGAAGCGGGCCGACAAGAAGGCACCGGCACCGGCGTGGTGGAACCGGCCTTGGTGGGACTCTCCGGATGGCGGCCGCAACGACCCCTTCCTGCACCCGCAGTTGAGCCTTCCCGACTACGTCCGGCGGCAGAACGCGCTGATGGACGGAGCCGAGCTGCCGGGCTGTCCGGCCTGCGGGGAGGAGGGCCCGACGGTGTCGCTCTCGACCGGCCACGACCGGGCCGAGTTGTGCCGTTCCTGCGCCCGGGTGCTGGTGCCCTGCCCATGCGACCGGCAGCACGCCTTCGAGCCGGCGCTGCCGATCGGCTGTGACCGCATCCGGCGCCGGGAGCACATGACCAACAGCGGCGAGCCCAACCCGCACTGGCCCGACCGCCTGGGGCCTGCCCGGATCGAGCGGCTGGAGTCGTACACCTGGCGCTGGGAGTCAGGCCTTGTTCGCCGGGACGGCGACCAGTAGGGCGCCGGTGTCCTGGACCCGTACCTCGAAGTGGTCGATGTCGCCCGGCTGGAAGGCCGCGCCGCCGGTGGTCTGCAACGTGCCCCGGTACTCGGGCTCGTCGTAGCCGCCCGCCGGGACGCTCCAGGTGGTGACCGTCTGCTGCTCGCCGGTGTGCGAGACGGCGACCAGGCGGCAGGTCAACGGGCCCTGGACGCCGCTGAGTTGCAGGCTGACCTGGCTGCCCCAGGTCTTCCCGTCCACGCCGACGGTGGCCTTGGCGCCGGTGCTCGGGTCGGTGGCGCTGAACTGCTCGGCGACGGCGACCACGGCGGGGCCGCTGTCGGCGGTGAGCACCGCGGCGGTGACGGCCGGGCCCGCCGCGACCATCGCGGTCGCGGCCAGGGCCAGCACCAGCCGCCGCACCCGGCCCCGCCGCCGGACGGTCGTGACCTCGGCGGTCAGCCGGTCCAGGAGCCGCGGGTTCGGGCGCGGGACGGGCTCGGCCGGGTCCAGCCCGGCGGCCCTGGCCGACTCGGCGTACTCGGCCAACACCGGCTGCAGGAAGCCGAGTCGGCCCACCTGCCCGGTGCACTGCGGGCAGTCGGCGAGGTGCCGTTCGAAGGCGGTGCGCTCGGCGGGCTCCAACAGGCCGAGGACGTACGCACCGGCGTCGACGTGCTCGTCGGCGTCGGGCACTTCGGCGTCGGGCACTTCGACGTCGGGCACTTCGACGTCGGGCACGTCGGCGTCGGGCACGTCGGCGTCGGGCACGTCGGGGAGGCCGGGGACGCGGTCTGGTCCACCGGGGTCGGCGCCGGGGCGCTTGGTCACGATGTCACTCCCCGTTCCTCCAGCGCGAGCCTGAGCGAGCGCAGTGCGTAGAACACCCGCGACCGTACGGTGCCGGCCGGGATGCCGAGTTCGGTGGCCGCCTCCCTGGCGGTGCGGCCCTTGAGGTAGGTCTCGACGATGATCTCGCGGTGCGCCGGTGACAGGTCGCCGAGCGCGTCCGCGACGGTCATCATCCGCAGCGCCCGGTCGATCTCGTCCTCGGCGGGCAGCTGTTCCAGCGCCGCCGCGTCCACCTCGCGCGGCCGGGCGCGGGCGCTGCGGTGGTCGTCGATGACGATCCGGCGGGCGACGGTGACCAGCCAGGGGCGCAGCGAACCGGCCTGCGGGTCGAGCCGGTGGATGTTGCGCCAGGCGCGGACCAGCGTCTCCTGGACGACCTCCTCGGCACGTTGGCGGTCCCCCGCGACCAGGTGGAGCACGAAGCCGAAGAGCGGACCGGCATGCTCGCGGTACAGGGCCCGCATCAGCTCCTCGTCCGCGGCCCCCGTACCGTGCGCGGCACTGCCGCCGGCGGGGTGGTCCTCGGTCACCACTTCTTCATCGTTGCGCACCCGGGCCTCCTGGTCGAGGGCGGCGGCCGGCATCGGTCAACGGCCATCGGTCGGTAACCCGGGGTGCTGGCCGCCGGGGTGGCTTCGGAGGCGCCGGGGTGGTGGGCGACTGGTCGCTGCCCGGCACCTGGCTGGTGCCGGCCATCGCCTTGCCGCCCGTCGGGTCAGCCCGAACCGGGTGCCGGACACGCCCTGGCCCCGCGGGGTGCGCTGCGCATGGGGAGCCTCCCGCATCGGCGAACGGACTGGACATCCTTCTGTACGGTCCGTGGCGGCCGCGTACTCAATCCGGAAGGGCCCCGGAACACCCCGGCGGGCATCACCGTTGTGTCCGGCAGGTGGTCCGTACCGCCACCTTCGGAAGGGAAGGATTCGCGAGATGAGCAACACGGTCGAGCTGACCAAGGAGAACTTCGACGAGATCGTCCCGGGCCCGGAGGGCAAGGACTTCGTCTTCATCGACTTCTGGGCCGGATGGTGCGGGCCGTGCCGCCAGTTCGCCCCGGTGTACGAGAAGGCCGCCGAGCGCCACCCGGACCTGGTCTTCACCAAGGTGGACACCGAGGCGCAGCAGGAGCTGGCCGCCACTTTCGGCATCCAGTCGATCCCGACGCTGGCGATCATCCGTGAGGGCGTGCTCGTCTTCTCGCAGCCCGGCGCGCTGCCCGAGGCGGTGTTCGAGGACCTGATCGGCCAGGCCCGCACGCTGGACATGGCCGAGGTGAAGCGCAAGGTGGCGGAGGAGCAGGCGGCCGGCGGCCAGGCCTGATCCGGACGGACCTGACGGGCCCGGGGAGCGGTGTCTCCCCGGGCCTTCGTCATGCCGGCCGCCCGCCCCCTTCCCACCCGCCGTCTTCTCCGCCCCTTTCCCGCCCGTCCCCTTCCCGCCCGTCCCTTTCCCGCCCGTCCTCCGTGCCCCAGGCGGCGAGCCGGGCCGCGAGCGCCCGGACCTCCGCCCGCAGTTCGGCGGGCTCGCGGACGGCGAACGGCCAGCCCAGGCCGGCCAGCATGACCGCGACGCCGTCCAGGTTCTGCGCCCGGGCCCGCAGCAGCACACGGTCCTCGGCGAGCTCGGTGAGCGTGCCCGCGGCGGGCGGCAGTCGGCGGCGGGCCTCGGCGAGGGTGGTCTCCAGCTCCACCTCCACCCGGTGCCGCCAGGGCACCCCGGCCAGCGACTCCACCACCCGCTGCACCGGGTCGACGTCCTCGGGCGGCTCGAAGCCGGCCTCGCCCTGCTCGACCCGCTCGATCCGGTCCAGCCGGAAGGTGCGCGGCTCGCCGCTGCGGTGGTCGAGCCCGGTGGTGTACCAGCGGCCGGAGTGGAAGACCAGGCCGTACGGGTCGAAATCGCGCTCGCTGGGCCGGTCCTCGCGGTCCCGGTAGGCGAGCCGCACCCGGCGCCGACGGCGGGCCGCCTCGGCCAGGGCGAACAGCGCGGCCGCGGCCGGGCTGGGGCCGGCCGCGGGCGCGGTGGTCAATCCGAGCGTCTGCTCGACGGCGGCGATCCGTTCGCGCAGCGGCGGGGGAAGCACCCGCTGGATCTTGGCGAGGGCGGTCTCGGCGGCCCGCTCCCCCACCGACAGGCCCGAACTGCGCCCGGCCAGCAGGCCGAGGACCACCGAGGCGGCCTCCTCGGGGTTGAGCATCAGCGGCGGGAGCCGGTAGCCGGGCAGCAGGCGGTAGCCGCCGTAGCGGCCGCGCTCGGCTCGGACCGGGATGCCGAGTTCGGCGAGGCGCGCGGTGTAGCGGCGGATGGTGCGTTCGTCGACGTCGAGCCGGGCGGCCAGTTCGGCGCCGGTCAGGCCGGGGCGGTCCTGGAGCAGTTCCAGCAGGGCGAGCACACGGCTGACCGGGTGTTCCACCGGGGTGCTCCTTCCTTGCCGCGGTATCCGGGCGGGATCTGTCCGGATTCGATCCTAGAGTCGGCGGTGACGGAGGCCCCACCGACGAAGGAGCGATCCACCATGAGCACGTTCGTACTGGTTCCCGGGTTCTGGCTCGGTGCCTGGGCCTGGGACGAGGTGGCCGGGCCGCTGCGCGCGGCCGGGCACGAGGTCCATCCGGTGACCCTGCCCGGGATGGCCGAACGGGCCGGTGAGCAGGGCGACTTCGGGCTGGAGGACTACATCGCCGACCTGGCCGAGCTGCTGGTGCGCGAGGACCTGTGGGACGTCGTGCTGGTCGCGCACAGCGGCGCCTGCGCCCCGGTGGGCGGGGTCGCGGACCGGATGCCGGAGCGGATCCGGCGGGTGGTCTACCTGGACAGCGGCCCGATGATCGACGGCGGTTCGCTGTACGACCTCTGGCAGCCCGCCTACCGCGAGGCCACCGACGCCACGGTGGTCGACGGCCGCCTACCGATGCCGCCCTGGGACGTCATCGCCGCCCACGGCGCCAGCATCGAGGGCCTGGACGAGGCTGCGCTGGCCCGGATCGGCGCGCGGGTCACCCCGCAGCCGGCCGGGACGTACCGGGACCGGCTGCGGCTGACCGGCGCCGGGGCCGCGCTCCCGCAGGTGCTGGTGTCCTGTTCCTTCCCGCTCGACCAGGTGCGGGCGATGATCGCGGCCGGCCACCCCTGGTTCGTCGGCCTTGACGGGCCGAACTGGGAGCTGCGCGAACTGCCCACCGGGCACTGGCCGATGTTCTCCCGCCCGGCCGACACCGCCGCGCTGCTGGCGGAGCTCGCGGCAATCTGACCCCGTCCGCGTGTTCGCCCGCGCGAAGCCGCGTCCAGGTCGCAGGATGGGCCCCACGCCGCGCCCGCGTACGGGTAGCGGGTAGGGAGCACGGGCAGCCGCGGCCCCCGCCCCGGGGGCCGGGTGGCCATCGAGACCACGGAGGACGGGACATGACCAGCAGCACCGCCGAGGAGTACGACGTCATCGTCGTGGGCGCGGGCCCGACCGGCGAGAACGTGGCCGACCGGACGGTCGCCGCCGGGCTGCGCACGGTGATCGTGGAGGCGGAACTCGTCGGCGGGGAGTGCTCGTACTGGGCCTGCATGCCGAGCAAGGCGCTGCTGCGTCCGGCCGCCGCGCTGGCCGACGCCCGCTCGGTGGGCGGCTCCCGGGAGGCGGTGGGCGGCGGACGGCTGGACGCGGCCGCGGTGCTGGCCCGGCGGGACTCCTTCACCTCGAACTGGAAGGACGACGGGCAGGTGCAGTGGCTGCGGGACACCGGCATCGAGCTGGTCCGCGGCCACGGCCGCCTGGCGGGGGTGCGGACCGTCACGGTGGAGGCCGAGGACGGCACCGAGCGGGTGCTCACCGCCCGGCACGCCGTCGCCGTGTGCACCGGCAGCCGACCGGTGCTGCCCGCCGGGGTGCCCGGGCTGGCGGAGGCGCACCCGTGGACCAACCGGGAGGCGACCGGCTCGCCCGCCGTCCCCGGGCGGCTGGCGGTGGTCGGCGGCGGGGTGGTCGGGACGGAGATGGCCACCGCCTGGCGGGCGCTCGGCGCCGAGGTCGTCCTGCTGGTGCGCGGGGACGCGCTGCTGCCGCGGATGGAGCCCTTCGCGGGCGAGCTGGTCGCCGAGGGGCTGCGGGAGGCGGGGGTGGACCTCCGGTTCGCCGCGGTGGTCACCGCGGTGGAGCGGGCCGGGGCCACCGGGCCCGTCGCGCTGACGCTCTCCGGCGACGAGCGGCTGACCGCCGACGAGGTGCTGTACGCGACCGGCCGGGCCCCGCGCACCGCCGACATCGGGCTGGAGCAGGTCGGACTGCGGCCGGGCGACTGGCTGGAGGTGGACGACAGCTGCACGGTGCTCGGAGTGGACGGCGAGTGGCTCTACGCCGCCGGGGACGTCAACCACCGGGCGCTGCTCACCCACCAGGGCAAGTACCAGGCCCGGATCACCGGCGCGGCGATCGCCGCCCGTGCCCAGGGGCGCGCACTGGACACCTCACGCTGGGGCGCGCACTCCGCGTCCGCCGACCTGGCGGGCGCGCCGCAGGTCGTGTTCACGCAACCGGAGGTCGCCGCCGTCGGCCTGACCCTGGCGGCGGCCGAACAGCTCGGGCTGCGGGTCAAGGCCGTCGACCACGAGATCGGCGCCGTCGCCGGGGCCTCGCTGTACGCCGACGGCTACCGCGGCCGGGCCCGGGTGGTCTACGACCTGGACCGGGAGGTGATCGTCGGCGCCTGCCTGGTCGGGCCCGCCGTCGCCGAACTGCTGCACTCGGCCACCGTCGCGGTGGTCGGCGAGGTGCCGATCGACCGGCTCTGGCACGCCGTCCCCGCGTACCCGACGATCAGTGAGGTGTGGCTGCGGCTGCTGGAGGGCTGCCGGGGGTAGCCGCCACCTTCCGGGTGAGCGGCGCGGCGAGATGTGGCCTTCGGTGGACGGCGGGACACTGGCAGTCAGGGAGGGCGTTCCGGGGGGCCGTGCTCGTGACCAGGTGGTGTGAGGCATGACCGAGGTGCTGTTGGCCGTCGGAACCGAGAAGGGCCTCTTTCTCGGCCGCAGCCGCGACCGGCTGGACTGGAAGTTCAGCGGGCCGCACTTCCGGATGAACGCGATCTACTCCGTCTCGATCGACCGCCGCGACGGCCGCACCAGACTGCTCGTCGGTGCCGACAGCAGCCACTGGGGCCCCTCGGTCTGGCGCTCCGACGACCTCGGCGCCGACTGGTACGAGCCGCCGCGGCCGGCGATCCGCTTCCCCGAGTCCACCGGCGCCTCGCTCACCCGGGTCTGGCAGCTCCAGCCCGCCGGGCCGGAGGCCCCCGGGGTCGTGTACGCCGGCACCGAGCCCGCCGCGCTGTTCCGCTCCACCGACGGCGGCGAGACCTTCGCCCTGGTCGAGTCGCTCTGGAACCACCCCCAGCGCAGCGAGTGGGGCGCCGGCTACGGCGGCCAGGGCCTGCACACCATCCTGACCGACCCGCGCGACCCGCAGCGGCTGCTGGTCGCCGTCTCCAGCGGCGGCGTCTACCGCAGCAAGGACGGCGGCGACAGCTGGGAGCCCTCCAACGCCGGCCTGCGCGCCGAGTTCTTCCCGCCGGACAGCCAGTACCCGGAGTTCGGCCAGTGCGTCCACAAGATCGCCCCGGACCCGGTCCACCCGGACCGGCTCTACCTGCAGAACCACGGCGGCGTCTACCGCAGCGACGACTGGGGCGGCAGCTGGCGCTCCATCGTGGACGGGCTGCCCGCCGAGTTCGGCTTCGCCATCGCCACCCATCCGCGCCGGGGCGACACCGCCTACCTCTTCCCGCTCGGCGGCTCGGACGACCGGATCCCGCCCGGCCGCCGCTGCCGGGTCTTCCGCACCACCGACGGCGGCACCAGCTGGCAGCAGCTCGGCGAGGGGCTGCCCGGCGAGGACCACTACGGCATCGTGCTGCGCGACGCCCTGCGCACCGACGACGCCGAACCGGCCGGGATCTACTTCGGCAACCGGACCGGCGACGTGTACGGCAGCCGGGACGAGGGCGAGAGCTGGTCGCTGCTGATCTCCCACCTGCCGGACGTGCTCTGCGTCCGCGCGGCGGTGGTGGGTTGAGCGTCGCCCGGCGGTGAACCCCGCTGGTCGAAAACCCGTTGCCCGGACGCTCCCGTCCTGGTGAGCATGGGCCGCCGACGAACGATCTCGTGAAGTGGGGTGGGCCATGCCCGAAACGGACTGGGTGACCAGGCGGAACGGCGACGGCGTACCGGTGGTGCGCTACCAGTTGGGAGAGCGGGAGGGGCGGCCCTGGGCCGACCTGCTGGAGGTCCTGGACGGCTCGGTGGACGCGGCGGAGTTCGTCCGCGCCGAGCTGCCCGGGTGGGTGGTCTCCGGCTCTCCCGAGCTCGGACAGCGCCTGCTGGAGCGGGGCGCGCGGCCGCTTCGGCACGCCCACACCTTCCGGCGCGACCTGCGCGCCGACCCCCCGCCCACCGACTGGGCCGGGGCGCCGCTGCGCGAGGGCCTGGGGGCGGTGCCCTGCGACCGAGCGCCCGAGGAGCTGCTGGGGTCCTGGCGGGCCGCCTTCCACCCCGACCACGTGGACCACTTCCGCGGTGACGACACCCAGGCGCTCGCCGAGCGGATCGGCCCGCTGCTCGCCGGGAAGGCCATCGGCCCGGTGCTGCCCTCCAGCCTGCTCGCCGTGGACGCCGAGGACCGGGTGGTCGCCGGGGCCGTGCTCACCGACCGCGACGGCCTGCCGTGGGTCGCCGAGGTCTTCCGCCACCCGCGGCGCGGCTACCGCGGCCTCGGCGCCGACCTGCTGCGCCGGGCGATCGCCGACGCCGCCGAACGCGGGCTGGCCGACGTGCACCTGGTGGTGTCCGAGGGCAACCCGGCCCGCCGGGTCTACGAGTCGCTGGGCTTCCTGCTGCAGGAGACCTCGCTGACCGTGATCGTGCCGGACGCCGGCTAGCGCCCGAGGCTCTGGGCTCCAACGGCCCGTCCCGCCGGCGTCGGTACGTCGCCTCCCTCCCCCGCAACCGGGGCGGGCCGGTCGGGGCCCGCCCTGAGCTCGGGAAAGCCGCTGGTCGGAGGTGCTGTGTAGGCTCAATACCCATGGTGAGGGTGACACGGGACGATGTGGCGCGGGTGGCGGGGACGTCCACGGCGGTCGTGAGTTATGTGATCAACGACGGACCCCGGCCGGTGGCGCCGGCCACCCGGGCCCGGGTGCTCGCCGCGGTCGAGGAGCTCGGCTACCGCCCCAACCGGGTCGCCCAGGCGATGGCGCGGCGGCGGACCGATCTGCTCGGCATGGTCGTGCCGGACGCCCGGCAGCCCTTCTTCGCCGGGCTCGCCCACGCCGTCGAGCAGGCCGCCACCGAGCACGGCCGGCTGCTGCTGATCGGCAACTCCGACTACGCCGACGAGCGTGAGGCGCACTACATCCGCGCCTTCCTCGGCATGCAGGTGGACGGACTGATCCTGGTCACCCAGGACCCGGCCACCCCCGGGCTGACCGGCTTCGACTCGGCCGACGGTACCCCGGTCGTCCTGCTGCACCACCGCGCGGAGAGCGCTGACGGCGTGGCCGTGGTGGCGGACGACGAGGGCGGCGCCCGCGAGGTGGTCCGCCACCTGCTCGACCACGGCCACGCCGAGGTGCACTGCTTCGGCGGCACCCTGGCGCTCAGCCCGCTCGACCCGGTCACCGGGCGGACGGCCGGCTGGGCCGCGGCGCTGGCCGACGCCGGGCTGTCCCCCGAGGGGCGGCTCACCCAGGCGCCCTTCGACCGGGTCCGGGCGCACGCCGAGGCGCTCACCCTGCTGAGCCGGCCCGACCGGCCGTCCGCCGTGTTCTGCGCGACGGACGACCAGGCGATCGGCCTGCTGCGGGCCGCCGACGACCTCGGCATCCGGGTGCCGGAGGACCTCGCGGTGGCCGGCTTCGACGACATCGCCGAGGCGGTGATCGCCGGACCGGCGCTGACCACCGTCACCACCGCGCAGGACGCGATGGCCCGGGCCGCGGTGGAACTCGTCCTCGGCGGGCCGGAGCGCCGCGCCGCCGGGGCCCGGACCTTCCCGGCCGAGCTGGTGGTGCGGCGCTCCTGCGGCTGCCCGGCCCCCGACCGGGCAGCCGACCTGACGTAACGTCTAAGACCGTGGACCGACAGGTCAGTTCAGCTGGAACGTGGCCTCGACCGGGTAGTGGTCGCTTGGCGCGTTGGTGTCCGGCTGGCCCGGCGTCCAGCCGGCCTGCGGGTCGAAGTCGACCTTGACGTCGGACATCCCGGTCGGCACCGGGCGGCCCGGGGCGTTGAGGTAGCCGATGTAGTCGAGGTCGTCCCGGTAGTCCTTCGGGAAGGTCTCGACGCCCGCCATGTACTGGCACCAGGAGGAGACCGGGCAGTCCATGGTGGTGCGGTCCTGGCTCGGGTCGGTGGCCGGGGTGCCGAGCACGCCGTTCACCGCGTTCTGGGCGTTGGTGTAGTCGCCGCGGCTCTGGCCGTGGAAGTACTCGACGTTGAGGTCGCCGCCGATCAGCACCGGCGCGCTGCTGCCGACGATCCCGTCGACCCAGGCGCGGATCTCGGCGAGCTGGCCGAGCCGGGTGGACTGGGTGGTGTCGGTGGAGACGTCCGACTCGTCGGCCTGCAGGTGGGTGCCGACCACCCAGGAAGTGTTGCCGCCCTTGTTCACCTGCACCAGCGCCGCGCCCTTGTTGGCGTGGTAGTCCCAGGTGCCGTAGGTGGAGTTGCTGAAGACGTGGGCGTACTGGGCGGTGATCGGGTACTTGGAGAGGATCATCGTGCCGCCGTTGATGACGAACCACGAGTTGGAGCAGTTGCCGCTGATGCCGGTCCAGCCGCCGCCGGAGCAGGTCGCGCCGACCACCGGGGTGCGGTACGGGTAGAGGTCGGCGAGCTTGCTGTTGATGTCGGCGGTCGAGCTGTTGTTGAACTGCTCGTCCAGGATGACCACATCGGCGTTGTGCTGACGGACGATCTGCTCGATCACCGGGGTGCGGCGGGCGGCCTGCTCGTTCTGGGTGCTGTCGACGACGGCGGTGCCGAGGTCGACGTTGAAGGCGAAGACGGACAGCGTGGTCGGGCTCGCCGAGGTGGTGGCGGAGGCCGTCGGGGCGGTGCCGCCGAGCAGCAGTGCGGCGGCGGCCGCCGAGGTGAGGGCGGTGGCCGTGCGACGCGAGAGCATGGGCGTTCTCCTGGGGGAGGGATCCGTCAATCCGGTGGGGCCCGGCGCCGGGGTGACCGGCCGCCGGGGATTGGCGGGGGGAACGCTAGCTACCGCTCGGCACTTCGGGAAGAACGCCAGGCGATCAGTTCCGGCAGATCACGTGGCCATGGGATGTCTGTACAGCTCTGGGCGGGTGGACGACAAGATGTCTGTACACCCTCGCACCCGGCGATCGGGGCCGGTGAACCGCCGTCAGCCGTCCAGCAGTTCGTCTGCGAGCAGATCCATCAGCAGGTTGTCGTGCCAACTGCCGTCCGGGCCGCGCTCGTACTGGCGCATGGTGCCCACCGGGCGGAAGCCGACCTTGGCGTAGCAGCGGATCGCGGCGGCGTTGTCCGCGGCCGGGTCGATCGCCAGCCGGTGGTAGTGGTGGTCGTGCACCAGGTGCCGGGCCATCACGCGGACGGCGTCGGTGCCCAGGCCCAGGCCGTGCACCGACGGGTCCAGGTAGAGGTCCATCCCGGCGTGCCGGTACTCGTCGTCGTTGTTGGCGTACCACTGGATGGCGCCGACCACCTTGCCGCCCAGGTCGATCGCGAAGGTCTCGGTGTCGGGCGATTCCAAGTCCCCCGCGACCTCGTCGGCCAGGTCGTCTCCACCGCGCCAGCGGGCGAACACCTCGGGCGTGCTGCGGATCGCCACCAGCGCCGGGATGTCGTCCTCGGTGGCCGGGCGGAGCGTGACCAGGGTGCCGTGCAGAATCGTCCCCATATGGGGCATGTTGGCACGGAATCCGTTCCGCGGCGAGCGGTTTGACCGCGTGGCCGGGCCTTCGACCGCGTTGCCCGCACCCCGCGCGACCAGGGATGATGCTCCGCCGTGACACACCTCATCATCATCGTCCTGGTCGTTGTGATCTCCGCCGCCGTGACCAGGGCCAGGAAGTCCAGGGCCACTACCTGGGCGCGGACCGACTTCGACGCCGCGGCCTACGGACTCGTCCCGCGCGAGCGGCTCGACCCGCACCGGGGCGGCCCGCCGCCGGCCCCGCACCGCCGCAAGGAGTCGCAGGCGATAGCCGACGCGGCCTGGGCCGGGAACTGGCGGCCCGCCGCCGAGTACGTCGAGGCCGCCGGGCAGGACTGGGACGAGCGGTGGTCCCGGCTGGAGCTGCTGGACTCGATCGCCGGCCAGGATGACGCCTGGCTCAAGGCCTGGCGCGCGGCCGACCCGGGCCACTGCGACGCGGCGGCCCTGGAGGCCAGCCGGATGGTGCACGCGGCGTGGGAGATCCGGGGCGACAAGTACGCCCACGAGGTGCCCGAGGAAGACATGAACGCCTTCCGGGCGATGCTGCCCGCCGCCATCGAGGCGGCCAAACGGGCCTCGCTGCTCGACCCGGCCAACCCGGCGCCCTGGGTGGTCATGGTGACCGCGGCGCGCGGCGCCCGGTACCAGCCCGAGCAGTTCGAGGAGCTGTGGCGCGGCCTGATCGAGCGGGCGCCGTTCCACTACGCCGGCCACCTCCAGGCGCTGCAGTACTGGTGCGCCAAGTGGTTCGGCTCGGACCGGAAGATGACGGCCTTCGCCGAGAAGGCGATGGACGCGGCCCCGGCCGGCAGCCCGCTGGCCGGCGTCTACCTGTTCGCGCTGTACGAGCTGGAGCTGCGCGAGACCCTCGGCGGGCTGACCAGTGACGCGACCCAGCGCCGGCTGAAGCGGGTGGCGGCCTCACTGGCGCAGGTCCGGCCGGATGACCAGCGGCTGACCATGCTGCGGCACCTGCTCGCCGCCTACGCGGGCCGGGCGGAGCTGTACGACGTCGCGCTGGAGCAGTTCCGGGCGATCGGCCCGTACTGCGGCTGCAAGCCGTGGACCAACGCCGACGACCCGGTGGCCGCCTTCGAGCTGGCCCGCGGGGCGGCCGTGCGGCTCTCCGGGGCGCAGCCGCTGCCGCCGGAGCTGCGGCCCAAGGCGGGTCGTCCGTAAGGGCGTTGGGGGCCGACCGCGGGGCGGGCCCGGGGCGGGTCGCCCGTAACGGCGTTGGGGGCTACCCGGCCGACCGGGCCTGGGCCGGGTCTCCGAGCGGGCCGAGCCAGACGGCGGTCACGGCACTGACGTAGCGGGCGCCGCAGTGGTCGTCGGGGACGACCAGCTGCGGGCCGGTGGTGTCCAGCGGGGCGCCGTCCATGCTGGTGGCGAGCAGGATCCGGCGGCCGCCGAAGTCCGGGTCGATCTCGGCCCAGGAGACCACGGCCCGGTGGCCGTCGGCACCGACCACGTTGAGCAGGAAGCGCAGCCGCTGCTTGCGGCCGGAGAAGTCGATCCGGGGCCGGGCGGCGAGCAGGACGTCCAGCAGGGCCGGGCCCTCGTAGCCGTGGCGCTGCTCGCCCTCGGTCCGGCAGTCGAAGCTGACCTCGACCCGGTGCGCGGGGAGGGTACGCAGTTGCTCGACGGTCAGCTCGGCGGGCTCGTCGAGATGGCCGTGCAGCCGGACGGTGGGTCTCGCCGGGGTCATGGTGCTCCCTCCTCCCGGGCCGCGCCGCTGCGGCCCGGGAGATGAGTACCCGAGGGGGAGCCCGGGCATTCGCAGTTGCGACGCCGAATGCCTTCTTTCATCGGCAACTGCGAGGATTCGGATGGCTTTTGGCTCGCAGCTGCGAGTCCTCACGCGGGGCGCGCCGGAGGAGACGGCTCGGCGCGCCCCACACCCATTGGAGCAACCCGGCCATCGGGTGGACGACTGGTTCCGGGCACCGGTCGCAAGCCCCTTCGCTGGATGATCCGACAAGAAGGTTCACGGTCTCTCGACTGGCATTTACGATGCCTGTGCGGCCTTGATCCTCGCATGTGCGAGAGATGCGGGTGCGACGCACCACCGCGACACCCGGGCGAGAGCGAGCGAGAGATGATCGTCGGAGACCTGCTGCACCTCGACGACCTGTCCATCCGGCTGGCCTGGGGCACCCCCGAGCTGCTCGACCGCCCGGTCACCGGCGTGAGTTCCACCGACCTCCAGGACCCGGCCCGCTATCTCCAGCCCGGCGAGCTGGTGCTCACGGGACTGGTCTGGTGGCAGCCCGCCGACACCTCCGGCGCACTGCGCTTCGCCACGGCCCTGCGCAGCGCGGGCGTGGCGGCGCTGCTGGCCGGCGAGGGCACCCACGGCAGCATCCCGGACAGCCTGGCCGAGGCCTGCCGCACCCACGGCATCCCGCTGCTCGCGGTGCCCGCCGGGGTGAGCTTCCGGGCCGTCACCGACCGGGTCTACCTGCGGCTCTGGGGCGACCTGCGGGCCGGGGCCCAGGACACCGCGGCCATCCCGGAGACCGTCCGGCGCGAGCTGCTCGACCTGGTCCGCGCGGAGGCCGGGCCCGGCGAGGTGCTGGCGCACGCGGTCGGCCGGCTCGGACTGCCGGACTGCTCGCTCACCACCGCCGGCGGCCGCCCCCTCGCCCCCGGTGCCCCGCCCGCCGCGACCCGGGAGAGGGGGTCCGCCGGACGCGGCGAGGCCGGGCTGCCGGTCGGCCCGCAGGACGGCTCCCCCTTCGACGGCTGGCGGCTGCGGGCCCACCCGCGCACCCCGGCCGCCGACCCGGCGCTCCAGGGCCTGGCCGAGCTGCTCGCCCCGCTCGCCGCCCGCGCCCAGGCCGCGGCGGGCGCCCGGCGCCGGGCCGCCGGACGCCTGCTGGACGCACTCGCCGACGACGGCCGGCTCGCCGAGCCGCTGGCGGCCTGCGGGCTGGACGGCACCGGGCCGCTGGTGGCGGTCAGCGCGCGGATCGAGCCCGGCCGGTCGGGCGACGAGGTGCCGGCCGGCTGGGCGGCGCACGCGCTGGCCGAGGCGCTGCACCCGCTCGACGCGCCCTACGCGGCGGGCACCGACCGCACCGGGCTGACCGCCGCGCTGGTGGCCGCGCCCGTGGAGCGGGTCGCCGAGCGGCTGCGCCGGGCCCGCCCCGCGCTCCAGGCCCGGCTGACCGGCCGGCGCACCCTGCGGATCGGGGTCGGCCCGGCGGCCCCGCCCGACCCCGAGTCGCTGCGGGCGGCGCTGGTGCAGGCCCGGTACGTCCTGGCGGGCACGGCCGGTCCGGTCGCCAGCGCGGCCGAACTGGACACGCTGGACGGGCTGCTGCGGGGCATCCCGGCGGAGGTGACGGCCGCCTTCCACGCCCGGCTGCTGGCCCCGCTGACCGCCCACGACGAGGAGAACAGCGTCTCGCTGCTGGGCACCCTGGCGGTGTTCCTGGACCACGACGGCTCCTGGGCACGGACGGCGGAGTCGCTGCACATCCACGTCAACACCGTGCACTACCGGATCCGCCGGATCGAGGAGCTCACCGGCCGCAACCTGGCCCGGCTGCGGGACCGGATCGACCTGCGGGCGGCGCTGCTGTGCGCGCCTCAGGCCGTGCCGAGCTGAAGCGCCTCGCGGATGAAGCCCGTGGCACCCGGGTGGCGTACGGCCGGGCTCCGGTGACGCAGCCTTCGAAGACGACCACCCGCCCGTCCTCGAACGCCTCCGGGTGCTTCCGCGTCCGCTCTCCCGAACCCGTGGGCAGCGGAGCAGCCGTCACCACGCCGAGGATCTCATCGAGCGCCTCTCCCCCTCCTTCGCTTCCGCGTTCGAATCACTCGGCCACGGACGGTGCAGCCCTCGGACCCCGCTCCGGAATCCGGCGGAAAATTCTTCCCGGCGGGTGTCGATCCGGCGCCCGCCCGATCGACGCAGGGGTGAGAGGCGGGGAGAGGCCCCGCCCGCACGACCGAGGAGTCACCATGCCGCGCTTCATGACGCTGATCCGCATCGACGAGAACGCCCGCGGCGGCTGGGAGCCGGACCCGGGCTTCGAGCAGCGGATGGGAGCGCTGTTCGAGGAGATCACCAAGGCCGGGGTGATGCTGGAGACCGCCGGGCTGACCCCGACCGCCGAGGGCACCCGGCTGACCTGGGCCGACGGGAAGATCGGCTACACCGACGGGCCGTTCACCGAGACCAAGGAGGTGGTCGGCGGCTACGCGATCCTCCAGTGCAAGGACAAGGCCGAGGCCCTGGAGTGGACCCGCCGCTTCCTGCGGACCCACCCGGCGAAGTGGACCGTCGAGGCGGAGGTCCGGCAGATCGACGAGATGCCGCAGCCTCCGCAGTGATCGCCGGGGCAGCCGGAACCGCCGTCGCACCTGGAACCGCCGTCGCGGTGTTTGCCTCCCTCTCCGCCGACTGCTCTGATGGGTGGCCGTGACGGAGAGGGAGGCGGCGGCGGCCGTCGAGGCGGTGTTCCGGATCGAGTCCGCGCGGATCATCGCCGGGGTCGCCCGGATCGTACGGGACGTGGGCATCGCCGAGGAGCTGGCGCAGGACGCGCTGGTGGCCGCGCTGGAGCAGTGGCCGCGCGACGGCGTCCCGGACAACCCGGGCGCCTGGCTGACGGCCACCGCCAAGCGGCGGGCGATCGACCTGGTGCGCCGCCGGGAGGTCTACGCCCGCAAGCTCGCCGAGGTGGGGCGGTCGGTGGAGGACGTGCCCCCGCCGGAGCCGGTCGAGCCGGACGACATCGACGACGACCTGCTGCGGCTGATCTTCACCGCCTGCCACCCGGTGCTGTCGGCGCGGGCCCGGATCGCGCTCACCCTGCGGCTGCTCGGCGGGCTGACCACCCCGGAGATCGCCCGCGCCTTCCTGGTGCCCGAGGCGACGGTGGCGCAGCGGATCGTCCGGGCGAAGCGGACGCTGGCGAAGGCGGACGTGCCCTTCGAGGTGCCGTACGGCGACGACCGGGCGCAGCGGCTCTCCTCGGTGCTGGAGGTCATCTACCTGATCTTCAACGAGGGGTACTCGGCCACCGCCGGGGACGACCTGCTGCGCCCGCAGCTGTGCGAGGACGCGCTGCGGCTGGCCCGGGTGCTGGCCGCGCTGATGCCCGCCGAGCCGGAGGCGCACGGGCTGGCCGCGCTGCTGGAGTTCCAGGCCTCGCGGACGGCCACCCGGACCGGGCCGGACGGGCGGCCGGTGCTGCTGGCCGAGCAGAACCGGACCCGCTGGGACGGGCTGCTGATCCGGCGCGGCTTCGACGCGCTCCAGCGGGCGGGCACCGGGCCGTACTCGGTGCAGGCCGCGATCGCCGCCTGCCACGCGAAGGCGCGGCGGTACGAGGACACCGACTGGGCCACGATCGCCGCGCTGTACGGACGGCTGCTCGTGCTGACGCCCTCGCCGGTGGTGGCACTGAACCGGGCGGTGGCCGTCTCGATGGCCCAGGGACCGGCCGCCGCACTGGAGTTGGTGGACGCGCTGGCGGCGGAACCGGCCCTGCGCGACTACCACCTGCTGCCGAGCGTGCGGGGCGATCTGCTGGCCCGGCTGGGGCGGGCGGCGGAGGCCAGGGCGGAGTTCGAGCGGGCGGCGGAACTGACCCGCAACGAGCGGGAGCGGGAGCTGCTGCGGGAGCGGGCGGCCTCGCTGGGGAACTGACGCGCGGGGGAAGTGACGCGTCGAGGAGCCAACTCTCCGGAGAACTAAGGAGTTTCGTCCTGGCGCAGTCGGGCACTGACCGCGCCGAGGCCCTCGGCGAGGACGGCCAGCTGCTCGCGGGTGAGCACGTCGATCAGCAGCTCGCGCACCAGGGCGACGTGCCCGGGGGCGGCCTGGCGGATCATCTCGCGGCCCTGGTCGGTGAGTTCGGCGATGACGCCGCGCACGTCGCTGGGGCAGGAGCGGCGGGCGACCAGGCCCATCCGCTCCAGCTGGGTGACCTGGTAGGTCAGTCCGCTCTTGGAGGTGACCAGCTTGTCGGCCAGCTCGGTCATCCGCAGCGAGTCGCCCGGGGCGGCGGACAGGTGCACCAGGATCTCGTACTGCTGGTGCGAGAGGCCGGAGTCGTCCTTGAGCTGGCGCTCCAGCCGGCGGTTGAGCAGGTTGCTCGCGACGACGAACCCCCGCCAGGCGGCCATCTCGTCCTGGTCGAGCCAGCGGGGTTCGTTCAGTGAGGACATGGGGTCAAGCCTACTCCTGTTGTTCAAATTCGAACGAAGGTGTACCGTCGAATGCAGAGGTTCAAATTTGAACTAGTCCGTCATCCGAGCCCCGATTCCCGGTCCGATCCCGGTCCGATCCCGGCCCGATCCCGAGGAGGACGCCATGAGCGCCGCGGCCCCCGGGCGCATGCCCGCCCTGTACCTCTCGCACGGCGCGCCGCCGCTCGCCGACGACCCGGTCTGGCCGGGCGAGCTGGCCGCCTGGTCGGCCGACCTGCCGCGCCCCGAGGCCGTCCTGATGGTCTCCGCCCACTGGGAGGAGGCCCCGCTGGCCGTCGGCGCCGTCACCACCGTCCCGCTGGTCTACGACTTCTGGGGCTTCCCCGAGCACTACTACCGGGTGCGGTACGCCGCCCCCGGCGCGCCGGAGCTCGCCGAACGCGTGCGCAAGCTGCTGCGCGCCCCCGGCACACCCGTCCAGGACATCCCCGACCGGGGCCTCGACCACGGCGCGTACGTGCCGCTGGTGGAGATGTTCCCGGAGGCCGACATCCCGGTGCTGCAGATCTCCATGCCCACCCTCGACCCCCAGCGCCTGCTGGGGATCGGCCGCCGGCTCGCCCCGCTGCGCGACGAGGGCGTGCTGATCATCGGCAGCGGCTTCTTCACCCACAACCTGCGGGCGCTCAGCAACGACGGCCGGGTCACCTCGGTGATGGCCGAGTTCGACGACTGGGGCAGGCGCGCCCTGGACGCCCACGACCTGGACGCGCTGCTCGACTTCGAGCACAAGGCCCCGGCCGGACGCCTCGCCCACCCGCGCACCGAGCACTTCGCCCCGCTGTTCGTCACCCTCGGCGCCGGCGAGGCCGACCTCGGCAGCCAGCGCAGCGTCATCGACGGGTTCTGGATGGGGCTGGCCAAGCGGTCGGTCCAGCTGGGCTGACCGAGGGCTACAGCGAGCAGCAGGTGAAGCGCTCGCCGATGTGCTCGGGCTGCTCGATCTCGTCCACCAGGGCGACCGCGTAGTCCGGCACCGAGATCCGGCTGCGGCCCTCGGAATCGGTGAGCAGTTGCTCCAGGCCGGTCCGGTAGCGGCCGGTCCGCTCCCCCGGGCCGATCTCGGCGGACGGGCTGAGCACCGTCCAGCGGATGTCGGAGACCGTCCGGTAGTAGTCCAGCGCCGCGCCGTGGGCGTGCATGATCTGCAGGAGCGGCTCCGGCAGGCCCGGGGTGTCCCAGACCCGCACGCCCGGCGCGGTCTCCAGGCCGCCCGCGCCGCCGACCGCGACCAGCCGGGGCGCCCCGTCGCCGAGCGCGCGCAGTCCCTCGACCAGGGAGCGGGCGGCGGGCTCGATCAGCGCCACGTGGCCGGGGCCGTCGCCGCCGCCGACGGCGCTGACCAGGACGTCCTGACCGCCCGCGACCCGGGCCACGTCGGCTGGGTCCAGCACCTCGGCGCGCTCCACGAAGGCGGCTTCGCCCCGGTAGCGGTCCGGGTCGCGGACCACTGCGGTGACCTCGTGTCCACGGGCCGCCGCCTCCGCGACGACGGCGCTGCCGATGCTGCCGTTGGCGCCGATCACGGCGATTCTGGCCATGGGGTACCTGCCTGGTTGCTCGTACCGGGGGGATGACGTCAGACAGGGTCGATTATCGGACCTGCGTCCGGCGGTGGCTCGGGAGCTAGGCCTTTCGTGTGACGGACCGTCTCGTGTGACGGACCGTCTCGTGTGACGGACCGTCGAAGGTGTGACCATGCGCAGCGGCGACACGGCCGCCCGCGTACGTCCTCGTGGAACTGGCGGGCGGCCGTGGGCGAGTGGTCGGCGTAGAGCGCTTGCTCAGGCGCGCGCGGTGGCGACGCGCTCGGCGTGGCTGCGCTCGACGCAGAACTCGTTGCCCTCGGGGTCGGCCATGGTGATCCAGCCTGTGCCGTCCGGGCGGCGGTGGTCCGCCAGCACGGTGGCGCCCAGGGCCACCAGGCGCTCCGCCTCTTCGTCCCGGTTGCGGTCCTGCGGCTGGAGGTCGAGGTGGACCCGGTTCTTCACCGACTTGCCGTCGGCCACCCGGATGAACAGCAGCTGGGCGCCGGCGGACTCCACCACCGTCTCCTCGTCGCCCGGGTTGTCGTCCTCGGCCAGGGTCCCGTCCAGCACCTGCGCCCAGAAGTTCGCGAGGGCGAACGGGTCGGCGCAGTCGATCGTCACGTGTCGTACCAGAGAAGCCATGCGCCTACTCTGTCCTGCCCCGTTCGGACGCGTCCAGCCTATTCCGGGAGTGCCGGTGGCCGTCCAGCGGATACGGCGGGAAGGCCGGGACGATCTCCGCGAGGGCGTAGCCGCTCTTCTCCGCGACCCGGCACGAGGCGTCGTTGCCGCCCTCGTGCAGCAGGTCGATCCGGAGCAGGCCGTCGTCGGCGAAGGTGTCGAAGGCCCAGGCCGTGAGGGCCTCCACCGCGCGCGGGGCCACGCCCCGGCCGCGCGCCGGGGCCGCCGTCCAGTAGCCCACCTCGGCCGACTCCCCGCCCGGGGCGCCGCGCTTGAGCACGACGTTGCCGGCCAGTTCGCCGGCTTCGAGGACGGCGAAGGCGTAGCGGGTGCCGATCGCCCAACCCTCGTACTGCGTGCTCAGCCAGCGCGCGGCCTGCTCGGCGTCGGTCACCGGGTTGCGGATGAAGCGGCGCAGCGTCTCGTCCCGGTAGGCCTCGACCAGGGCCGGCCCGTCGGCGTCCTCGAAGGGGCGCAGCAGCAGGCCGTCGGCTATCGGGTAGTCGGTGACCATCACTTCTCCAGCCCCTCCCAGCCCCAGTGCGGGACCGGGCCGGCCTCGCCGAGGTCGGTACCGGCCGGGGAGGCGGAGACGTCCTCGGCGATCCTGGTGCCCCAGTCGAAGTAGTCGAGCACCCGGCGGCGGAGCACCTCGTCCTCGGGCAGCTCCTCGCGGACGGCCTCGGCCATGATCTCCATCCAGCGCAGCCGCTGCTCCTCGGTGACGGCCAGCCCGAGGTGGGCGCGCAGCAGCGCCTGGTGGCCGCCGAGCCGGTCGGTGAAGGCGGTGGGGCCGCTGAACACCTCGGCCAGCCAGACGGCGACGTGCTCGATGTGGGTGTCGGTGAAGTCGGCGAAGACGGGCGCGAGCAGGGGGTCGGCGAGGACGCCCCGGTAGAAGGTGCGGCTGAGGCGGCGCAGGGCCTCGATGCCGCCGACGGCCTCGTAGAGGGTGTCAGGTCGTCGGTCGCTCATGGCTGTTCTCCCCGTGGATGCGTGTGGCCGCGCGTTGCGACCTTCTTAGCAAGCGGGGGATCCCGGAGCCGTGTCGTGACGGCGCTGTTCGCGCGGGGCTCAGTAAGCGGAAGGCGGGATTTCGGCTTGACCCTGACACTGGCGGCAGGGTCGGAGGGTTGTCCGCATGAGCAACGAGAACACGGTGGAGCAGCGGGTCGTGGTGGTCACCGGGGCCGGGACGGGGATCGGGCGGGAGACGGCGCGGGCCTTCGCGGCCGAGGGGGCGCGGGTGCTGGCGGTCGGGCGCCGGCCCGGGCCGCTGGCGGAGACGGCGGCCGCCTACCCGGGGCTGATCGAGCCGCTGGTCGCGGACGTCACCGGGCCGGACGCGCCGGAGGCGATCGTCGGGGCGGCGCTGGAGAAGTACGGGCGGCTGGACGTGCTGGTCAACAACGCCGGGATCGTACAGAGCGGGCAGGGCCTGGGCAGCTACCACGCGGCGGGCATCGAGGCGTTGCTGGCCGTCAACCTGGTCGCCCCGGTGCTGCTCGGGCAGGCCGCTCTCCCGGCACTGGCCGAGAGCCGGGGCGTGGTGGTCAACGTCAGCACCGCCGTCGGACAGCGCGGCTGGCCGACCAACTCGGTGTACGCGGCGAGCAAGGCCGCGTTGGAGACCGTCACCCGTAGCTGGGCGGTCGAACTGGCCCCGCGCGGCGTCCGCGTGGTGGCGGTGGCGCCCGGGGCGATCGACACCCCGATCAGCGACCACTCCGGGTACGGCCCCGAGCGGCTCGCGGCGATCCGCAGGTGGCAGATCGAGCACACCCCGCTGGGCCGGCTCGGCCGACCGGCGGAGGTGGCCTGGGCGATCACCCGACTCGCCGCGCCGCAGGCCTCGTTCGTGACCGGCGTAGTGTTGTCGGTCGACGGGGGTGCCCTGGTGGGCTAGGCAGTGGGGCGGGTACGGGTGCGGATCGGTGAGCTGGCGCGGCGGACGGGCAGTACCGCCCGGGCACTGCGGCACTACGAGCAGGCCGGGCTGATCGGCTCCGAGCGCGCCGCCAACGGCTACCGGGAGTACGGGGAGTCCACGGTCGTGCGGGTGCGCAACATCCGCGCGCTGGTGGGCGCCGGGCTCACCCTGGAGGACCTCCGGCCGCTGCTGGGCTGCCTGGACGGGGACGTGCTCGCGCGCCCGCCGTCCGAGCGGGTGCTGCGGATCGTCCAGGAGCGGCTGGCGGTGCTGGAGCGCCGGATCGCCGCCCAGACCGAGGCGCGGGACCGGCTGTTGGCGGCGCTGGCGGCCGCCGGGAGTCCTACAGACGGGTGACACCCCCGATCGGGGGTGTGCAGGGGGCGCGCGGGATAGGACAGTGGGCGCATGCAGATTCCACTCTCCGTGATGGACTTCCTCGACCGGGCCGAGCTGGTCTACGGCGACCGGGTCGGCATCGTCGACGAGCCCGTGCAACCGGCCGAGTCCTGGGGCGAACTGAGCTACCGCCGGATCGCCGAGCTCGCCCGGGCCCAGGCGGCCGGGCTGGACCGGCTCGGCGTCGGGCCGGGCGAGCGGGTCGCGATCGTCTCGCACAACTCGGCCCGGCTGCTGACCGCCTTCTTCGGGGTGAGCGGGTACGGCCGGGTGCTGGTGCCGGTGAACTTCCGGCTGAAGGCCGAGGAGGTCGCGTACATCGTCGAGCAGAGCGGCGCCTCCGTGCTGCTGGTCGACCCCGAACTCGCCGACGCGCTGGACGGGGTGGTGGCCAAGCACAAGTTCGTGCTCGGCGCGGACAGCGACGCCGTGCTCTACGACTTCGACAAGGCGCCCCGCCGGTACGCGATGTCCGAGAACGACACCGCCACCATCAACTACACCAGCGGAACCACCGCCCGCCCCAAGGGCGTTCAGCTCACCCACCGCAACATCTGGCTGAACGCGACGCTGATGGGACTGCACTACGGCGCGAACGACCGGGACGTGTACCTGCACACCCTGCCGATGTTCCACGCCAACGGCTGGGGCCTGCCGTTCTCGCTCACCGGGCTCGGCGCCCGGCACATCGTGCTGCGCAAGGTGGACGGCGCGGAGATCCTGCGCCGGGTCGAGCGACACGGGGTGACCTTCCTGTCCGGCGCGCCCGCCGTGGTGCAGATGGTGCTGGACGCGGCCGCCGACTGGCACGGCCCGGTGCCCGGCCGGGACCGGGTGCGGATGATCGTGGCCGGCGCGCCGCCGCCGACCTCGGTGGTGCAGCAGGTCGAGGAGCAGCTGGGCTGGGAGTTCATGCAGCTCTACGGCCTGACCGAGACCGCCCCGATCGTCACGGTCAACCGCTCGCGCGCCGAGTGGGACGCCCTGCCGGCCGCCGAGCGGGCCGAGAAGCTGGTGCGGGCCGGCGCCCCGTCGCTCGGCACCCAGCTGCGGGTAGACCCCTCCGGGGAGGTGCTGGTGCGCTCCAACACCGTGCTGGACGGCTACTGGCAGCAGCCCGAGGCCTCGGCCGAGGCGCTGCGGGACGGCTGGTTCCACACCGGCGACGGCGGCACCCTCACCGACGGCCAACTGACCATCTCCGACCGGAAGAAGGACGTCATCATCAGCGGCGGGGAGAACGTCTCCTCGATCGAGGTGGAGGACTGCCTGTACAGCCATCCGGCGGTCGCCGAGGTGGCGGTGATCGGGGTGCCGCACGAGAAGTGGGGCGAGACGGTCAAGGCGCTGGTGGTGCTCCGGGAGGGCCACGAGGCCGTCACCGAGGCGGAGTTGATCGCGCACTGCAAGCAGCGGCTGGCCGGCTACAAGTCGCCCACCTCGGTGGAGCTCCGGGACGCGCTGCCGCGCACCGCCACCGGGAAGCTGCAGAAGTTCAGGCTGCGCGAGCCGTACTGGACGGGGCGGGAGCGCCAGGTCAACTGAGGTGGGGGCTCAGCCGAGGAGGCCGGACTCCTTCGCGGCGAGGGCGAGTTCGGTCCGGTTGCGGACGCCGAGCTTGTGCATCGCGGCCTTGAGGTAGCCGGTCACGGTGTTGCGGGTCAGACCCAGCCGGGCGGCGATCTCCGGGTTGGTCCGACCGGTCGCCGCCCAGCGCAGCACCTCGTGCTCGCGCGGGGTCAACGGCCGTACAGGGGTGGCCGGTCGGGGGCGTTCCCGGTTCCAGGCGGCCGCCCCGGCGAGCGCCCGGGTGGCGGCCGCCGCCAGCTTGCCGACGGCGGCGATCCGGAGGTCCCCGAACGGGACGACGGTGCGCAGCGAGGCGTACACCACGCCGTGCACGGTGCCGCCGTCCATCAGCGGGACGGTGAGCATCGCGTACAGGTCCTCGGCGGCCACGGCCGCGTCGTAGTGGTGTGAAATGGTCGTCGCCGCACGGTAGTCGGGCACCCAGGTGGGCGCGCGCTCGGCGAGCGCCCGGCCGCCGAGGCCGAGTCCGGCCGGGACGGGCACATCGTGCAGCAGGTCCGCCCGGGTGCCGGCCCAGTGGCGCAGCACCATGCCCTCGCTGCCGGGGCGGCTCCCGGGCAGCGGCTCGGGCACGCCGACCAGGCCGACGTCGGCGCCGCACTCGGCCACCACTCGGCGGGCGAGGTCGCCGAGCACGGCGTCCCGGACCAGCTCGGCGGCGCGCGCGGCGAGTTCGGGGTCGTCGGGTCGCACGGCGCCGTCGGCTTGGCCGGCGCCGTCGACGGGTTGCGCAAGGTGGGGGTCCGCGGCCCTGGTCATCGCGGAATTGTCACACGCGGTGGAGCCGGTGGCGAGAGTCCTGACATGCGTGTTTCGTGGAGTGGCGGACGCCCGCGGCCGGCTGGGCGTAGGGTGCGGCCGTGCGCTACCGGCGGGTAGCAACTGCCTTGACCGGAGGGGAAGCCGATGACCGACCCGAACGCCCCGGGCGACGTCCTGGGCGGGCTGCTGGCGGACCTGCGGGCCGAGAGCGCCGTCCTGGACGCTCTGGTGGCCGACCTGGCGGCCGGGGACTGGGCCCGGCCGACTCCCGCCGAGGGGTGGACGGTCGCGCACCAGATCGCCCACCTGGCGTGGACCGACGACTGGACGGCGCTGGCCGCACGCGACCCGGAGGGCTTCACCGCATCGCTCGGCGGCCACTTCACCGAGCTGCTGGCCGCCGGCGCCGACCCGGTCGAGGAGGGGGCGCGGGCGGGCGCGGCCGCCGAGCCCGCGGAGCTGCTCGCCCGCTGGCGGGCCGGTCGGGAGGAGGTGCTGGCCGCGCTGGCCGCCGCCCCGGCCGACGCCCGGCTGCCCTGGTTCGGCCCGTCGATGAAGCCCGCCTCGATGGCGACCGCCCGGCTGATGGAGACCTGGGCGCACGGCCAGGACGTCGCGGACACGCTCGGCGCGACCCGGGAGCCCACCGACCGACTGCGGCACATCGCTCACCTGGGGCTGCGCACCCTGGGCTTCGCCTTCGCCGTGCACGGCCTGCCCGCGCCGGAGGCCCCGGTCCGGCTCGAACTGACCGCCCCCGACGGCGGCTTGTGGGCCCTCGGCCCGGCCGACGCGCCGGACGTGGTGACCGGCCCGGCCCTGGACTTCTGCCTGCTGGTGACGCAGCGCCGCCACCGCGACGACCTCGCCCTCACCGCCACCGGCCCGGTCGCCACCGCCTGGCTCCCGATCGCCCAGGCCTTCGCCGGCTCCCCCGGCAATGGGCGGCAGCCGGCCTCTGGTGCCTGAACGACCCCGGCCGGGTACGTGCAACGGCCCCGGCCGGGTACGTGCATAGCACCACCCCCGCCGGGGAGGCCCTCGTCGCGGTCGAGGTAGTCCCGCCGTCCAATCCGGGGAACGGCTGGGTGGACAAGCTCCGCGACTACGCGGTGATGGGCGTCCCGCTCTATCTGATCACCGATCCGCGGGAGGGGGCGGTCACGCTGTTCTCCGAACCGAACCGCGACCGCTACCACGTGCGGCACGACCGGAAGTTCGGTGACGGCATGCGCATCCCCGATCCGTTCGGCTTCGACCTGGACCTGAGCGGGCTCGTGCGCTACCCCGACCGAGCGGTCCAAGGGCTCAGAGGCCGATCCGGAGCGGGGTGAGCCGGGTGGCGATCAGGTTGGTGGCGCCCCGGTCGCGCTCGATGTGGCCGTGCACCAGCAGGCCGGCCCGGTCCAGGGCGGTGCGGCGCTGGGACTCCCAGACCGGACGGTTGCAGACCACGTTGATCAGGCCGGTCTCGTCCTCCAGGCTGAGGAAGAGCACCCCGCCGGCCGTCGGCGGCCGCTGCCGGTGGGTGACCAGGCCGCCGACCACCACCGCCGTTCCCGGTGGCACGTCCGGGAGTTGGGCGGCACAGAGCGCGCCGCCGCGTTCCAGGTGGGCGCGCAGGTGCTGGAGCGGGTGGCTGGTGGCGGAGGTGCCGGTGGCCCACAGGTCGGCGATGGTCGCCTCGACCGGGCTCAGCTCGGGCAGCTCCGGCGCCTCGGTGCCGGGCGTGGTTCCGGGGAGCAGTTCGGCCGAGATTCCGGCGAACGCCCCTGCTGCCCACAATGCCTGACGTCTCGTCAGTCCGAAGCAGTCGAAGGCCCCGGCCGTCGCCAGCGCCTCCAGGACGGGCGCGGGCAGGCCGGTGCGGCGGGCGAAGTCCTCCAGGTCCGCGTACGGCTGCCCGGCCGCGATCGCCTCGGCCTGCGGGGTGCCGACGCCACGCACCGTCTCCAGGCCGAGCCGGATGGCCGGCTGCGGGCGGCCGGCGGTCAGCGGCGGTTTGGGCGTCGGGCCCCGGTACGGTTCCAGGGTGGGGCGCGGCCCGCTGGCGTTGACGTCCACTCCGCGCACCCGTACGCCGTGCCGCCGGACGTCCGCGACCAGGCTGAGCGGCGAGTAGAAGCCCATCGGCTGGTTGGCCAGCAGGGCGCAGGTGAAGGCCGCCGGGAAGTGGTACTTGAGCCAGGCGCTGGCGTACACCAGGTAGGCGAAGCTGATCGCGTGGCTCTCCGGGAAGCCGTAGCTGGAGAAGGCCTCGATCTTGCCGTAGACGTCCTCGGCCACCTCGGGCGGGATGCCGCGCTCGGCCATTCCGCCGAGCAGCCGCTCGCGCAACCGGGCGACCCGCTCGTGCGAGCGCTTGGCGCCCATCGCCTGGCGCAGCTGGTCGGCCTCGGCCGGGGTGAACCCGGCGCAGTCGATGGCGAGTTGCATCATCTGCTCCTGGAAAAGCGGCACCCCGAGGGTCTTGCCGAGGGCGTTCTCCATCAGCGGGTGCGGGCAGCCGGGCGGCTCCACCCCGGCGCGGCGGCGCAGGTACGGGTGGACGGAGCCGCCCTGGATCGGGCCGGGGCGGATCAGCGCGACCTCGACCACCAGGTCGTAGAAGTGGTCCGGCTTGAGCCGGGGCAGGGTGGCCATCTGCGCCCGGGACTCGACCTGGAACACGCCCACGGTGTCGGCGCGGCGCAGCATCGCGTACACGCCCTTGTCGTCGTCCGGGATGGTGGCCAAGTCGTAGCGCAGGCCGTGGTGTTCGGCGACCAGGTCGCAGGTGTCGTGCAGTGCGGCGAGCATGCCGAGGCCGAGCAGGTCGATCTTCACCAGCCCGGCGCCGGCGGTGGACTCCTTGTCCCACTGCAGGACGGAACGCCCGGGCATCCGGGCCCACTCGGTCGGGCAGATCTCGCCGATCGGCTCCTTGGTGAGCACCATTCCGCCCGAGTGGATGCCCAGGTGCCTTGGCAGGCCGTGGAGCTGGGTGGCGAGCGAGAGCACGTCGGCGGGGATGGCGGCGTCCGCGCCGGGGGCGGAGCGGAAGTCGGTCTGCCGGCTGAAGGCGTCCACCTGCCCCTGCGGGTAGCCGAGCACCCGGGCGGCGTCACGGATCGCCAGCCGGGGCCGGTAGGTGATCACGTTGGCGACCTGGGCGGCGTGCTCGCGGCCGTAGCGGCGGTAGACGTACTGGATGACCTCCTCGCGGCGGCGGTTCTCGATGTCCAGGTCGATGTCGGGCGGCCCGTCCCGGGCGGTGGAGAGGAAGCGTTCGAACAGCAGCTTGTAGTGGACCGGGTCGACGGCGGTGATCCCGAGGGCGAAGCAGACCGCCGAGTTGGCCGCCGAGCCACGCCCCTGGCACCAGATGTCCTCGCGGCGGCAGAAGTCCACGATGTCGTGCACGATCAGGAAGTAGCCGGCCAGGTCGAGGTCCTCGATCACGTCCAGTTCCTTGGCGAGCTGGCGGCGGGCGGCGGCGTTGCCGGGGCCGAAGCGGGCCGGGCCGCCGGCCGCGACCAGGGCGCGCAGGTGGCTGATCTCGGTCTCGCCCTCGGGGACGGGGTAGCCGGGCAGCTCCGGGTCCAGCTTGGCGAAGTCGAAGGCACAGGCCCGGCCGAGTTCGACGGTGGCCCGCTGCACCCCGGGGAAGCGGGCCAGCCGGGCGGCCATCTCCCGGCCCGAGCGCAGGTGCGCGGTGCCGGCCGCCCGGGTCCAGCCGGCCGCCTCCTGCAGGGTGCGGCGCTCGTGCAGCGCGGCCAGGCTCTGCGCCAGACGGCCCTGGGCGGGGCCGGCGTGGTGGGCGTTGGTGGAGGCGACGACGGGCAGCCGTGCCTCGGCGGCGAGCGCGGCGAGGGCGTCGTTGCGCCGGTCGTCGCCGGGCAGCCACTGGTCGATCAGCTCGACATAGACGTTCTCCCGACCGAACACCTCGGTGAGGGTGCGGAGTTGGTGTTCTGGGTGCTGCATTCCGTTGAACGCGGCCCCGTTGAGTGCGGCCCCGTTGAGTGCGGCCCCGTTGAACGCGGCCCCGTTGAGCGCGGCCCCGTTGAGTGCGGCGGGAACCCGGCCGAGGCGGCAGCCGGTGAGCACCGCCCAGTGGCCGTCGTGCGCCCCGGCCAGCGTCGCGAGGTCGTACGTCGGGCGGCCCTTGGCGCCGCCGGCCAGCTGGGCGGCGGCGATCGCGGCGGAGAGGCGGCGGTAGCCGGCCGGGTCGCGGGCGAGGACCAGCAGGTGTTCGGTGCCGGCGGATTCGTGGCGGATGGTCAGCTCGGCGCCGAACACGGTGGCCACGCCCGTCCCCCGGGCCGCCTCGGCGAGCCGGACAGCGCCGTACAGGCCGTCGTGGTCGGTGATCGCGAGGGTCTCCACACCCAGCCGGGCCGCCTCGGCGACCAGGTCCTCCGGGTCGCTGGCGCCGTCCAGGAAGCTAAAGGCGGAGTGGACGTGCAGTTCGGCCCAGGGTTCGTCGCTGTCGGTCCTTACGGCGGGGGGTTCCTCGGCGGGGAGTTCCTCGGCGGGGAGTTCCTCGGCGGGGCGGCGCAGCGGGACGACCGTACGGTCCGGCGCAGCGCCGGTCAGCCGTCGGTGCAGCTCGCTCCAGGGGAGGGTGGGGTGGCTGGTGAAGCCCATCGGGGGTTGCCTTCGTCGTTCTCGTGCTCGTCCTGCTCCCCCCTGCTCTCGGGTTCCGGGACCGCTAGTCGTAGCCGGCCTCCAGGTACCACGCACCCCCCTCCACGGTGAGCAGCAGCGCCCGGCCGCCGTCCACCACCATCTGGAACCGCGCCCGGCGGCGGGCGAGCGACTGGTCCCACCAGTACTCGACCGCCGGCCAGGGCCCGGTCCAGCCCGCCACCCGCTCCTCCCGGCCCCGGACCACGACCAGGGCCGGCCTGGCCGACACCCCCGCCCGGCCGTCCACCGTGACCGGCTGCCCGGCCTCGTCCAGCACCCGCACCGATGCCGGTTCGCGCAGCACCACGGCCGGCCAGAGGTCCGCCAGCCGTCCCGGCCAGGGCGCGTCGGCCGGGGCCGCCGCCTCGTACGGCTCACCCCACGGCACCTTGACCCGCTGCTCACCCGGGCCACGCCCGCCGGCCGGTTCGATCCGGCGCAGCCCGGCATGCCCGAGCACCGCCTGCACCCGGGCCACCGCGCGCTCCACCCGGTCGTCCGCGACGGCCTGGCCCCACAGGGCGAGCTGGCGGCCCTGGTCCGGGGAGAGGCCGTCGGGGGCCAGGCGGAGCAGGGTGAAGCCCTCATGGCTGCTGCCCGCCCGGCGGTCCGTTCGGCCGCCGGGTTGGCCGCCCGTTCGGCCGTCCTCGAAGGTGCCCGCGCTCTGCCAGGCCTGGAGCTGCCAGCGGACCCGCTCGGCCAGCGCCGTCGCCGACAGCCGGCCCTCGTGCCGCCACAGCCGCGAGGCCGTCCGGCCGTCCGCGCAGGCCACCTCGACGGCCACCCGTCGGCAGGTCAGCCCGGCCCCGGCCAGCCGCTGGTGCAGCCGCTCGGCCAGCGTGCGGGCGACGAACACCAGCGGTTCGGCGAGCGGCTCCGGCGGGTCGAAGCGCTGTTCGACGGAAAGGTCCGGCTCCTCGTCGCGCGGCACCAGCGGGCGCGGCTGCAGGCCGCGGGCCAGCCGGTGCGCGACCGTTCCGGCCGGGCCGAAACGGTCCGCGACCGCCTCTGCGGGCAGCGCGGCGAAGGCTCCGACGGTGGGCAGGCCGAGCCGCCCGAGCAACTCGGCCAGCGCCTCGTCGCCCAGAGCGCCCACCGGGTACGGGGCGAGGAACTCCGCCGTGCGACCTGCGGGCACCAGCACCCCGGCGCGGGCGGCGAGCACGGCGGCGAACAGGCCGTCGGCGACGCCGATCCGGGCGTGGGGGACGGTCTGCGGTTCTGTCGGTTCTGTCGGTTCTGTCGGTTCTGTTGGTTCTGTTGGTTCTGTTGGTCCAGTCGGTTTCGCTGGTTCTGCTGGTTTCGCCGGTTCTGCCGGTTCTGCCGGTTCTGTGGAGGGCTCTGCGGTCGCCTCGGGGAGCGCCACCGCGCCGGGGACGGCGTCCGGGACGGGCGGCCGGCCGAGCGCCTCCGCCACCGCCGCACCGACCTTGGCTGCCAACGCCTCCTCGCCGCCGAAGTAGCGGCCCGGCCCCTTCACCGGAATGGCGCACAGACCCGGGCGGATCACCTCCACCCGGGGCGTGAACGCCTCCACCGCCGCGACCACCGGCTCGAAGCGGCGGGTCTCCGCCTCCGGGTCGCGGTCGCGCAGCTCCAGCTCCGGGCAGAGCCGCTGGGCCAGCTTGAGGCGCTGCCCCTGTCGCACCCCGGCCGCCCGGGCGCCCGCCGAGCAGGCGAGGATCCGCCCGCCCTCGGTCACCGCCACCGGGTCGTCGCCGGTGACGGCCACCACCGGCCAGTCCGGGCACCAGACCACCAGCACCCGGGGGGTTCGGTCACTGTCGGACATCGTCGGCACGTCACACCACCGCCGCCACTGCTTGTGGGCGCTCCGCCTGGACGGGCTGCTCCCGGACCGGGCGCACCGCGCCGTGCTCGTCCGGCAGCCAGAGCCGGGCCGACCGACCGCGCGCCGCCGAACCGCGGCCCTGCGCCACCACCTCCACCTGCCGCCCGGCGAGCTGCCCGTAGCCGTCGCCCAGCCCGAACCAGCGCCCGGACCGCACACCCAGCCGCAGCACCGCCCCCGGCCACGGCCCGGCCACCAGCAGCACGCAGCCACTGCGCCGCAGCACTGCGGCCAGCCGGGCTGCCAGCTTCGGCGGCACCGGGCCGACCGGGCGCAGCATGATCAGCTCCACCGCGCCGGCCAGCACCGACACCACCTCGGGCCAGTGCGCCCCCGGGTCGTCCGCGACCAGCAGGCGGCGCAGGTCCAGCCCGTACCCCTCGGCGGCGGCCAGCCCCAGGTCCGGCAGCCCGACCGCCGCCGCCCAGCCGCCCTCGGTCTCCCGCACCCCGGCGGCCAGCGCCAGCAGCAGCCCGGCGTCCCCGCCCGCCACCGACACCGCCGTCCCCCGCCGCAGCCCGCCGTCCGGCAGCACCTCCCGCAACGCGGGCACCACCGGCACCAGCCCGCGCACCGCCGCCTGCCCGCCCTCGAGGACGACGGCCGACGCCACCGGCCGGAGTGTCACCGGTTTCGCCTTTGCCTCCCCCGGTTTCCCCGGCTGCCCCGGCTGCCCCTGCTGCCCCGCCAGGGCAGCTGGGAGCGCCACCGGCCGGAGCGCGGGGCGTTCGGGCTGCTCGGCGGCAGATTCGAAAACAGATTCGAAAACGGGCACAGCCCCAGGATCGAACATCTGTTCGCAAAGATTCAAGTCCGCCCCATCCACCCCACCCGTCACTCTTGTGATTGGTCGCGACAGCTGTCACTTGGGCGAGGGATCCGTCACTGCTCGGGTGACCCGTCCTGCTGCCCGGTTGAGCCAGGACATGGCGATTGGAACCTGGCCGCGCAGGTTGGAACCGGGCGATGATGGGGATGCCCGAATTTCCCCAGGGCCTGCTCGATTCCCCACTTGGTTGAGCAGTAAACGATGAGGTCGGGGTCGCGCCCCGGACCGCCTTGGCTCAGCCCAGCGCGTCCATCAGGGAGGTGACATAGGCATCCAGCCGCTCCTCCACGACTCGTGTCGTCAGCTCGGTCCGTCCTGCCTCCCGCCACGGCTGCGCCACCCACTGCACTTCCTCCGAGAACGCCAGTGGCTCCCGCACCTGCCAGTACAGCCGCTCGTCCGCGGCCGCGGCCAGCATCCCGCCGGCCTCCTGGTACGCCTCGGTGAAGCGCAGGCCCCACGCCGGGCCGTGCAGCAGCGCGAGATTCGTGGAGCAGTGCGCCACGTCGAGGTCCGCCGGGCCCCAGGAGGCCGCCGCCCAGTCGACGACGCCGGTGATCCGGGCACCGGCGGCACCGGCCGGGTCCTCGGGCGGCAGGTCAAACAGCACGTTGCCGGGCTGGAAGTCCCGGTGCAGGAACCGCCCTTCGTAGCGCGGCGCGGGCCTGCGGATCACGTCGATCGCGGCGGCCCAGACCGCGGCGTCGGCGCCCTCGGGGGTCACGACCGTGTCGGCGGTCGTCAGCGCCACGTACTCCCGGGGCCGGACGGCCGGCCGCACCGCGTGGACCGCCACGAGTTGACGGGCCAGCAGGGGCAGGCGCGTCTCCAGCCCCTCGTCGTCGAGGACCGTCCGGCCCGGCAGGTGGGTCATGAGGAGCGAGGGGTACTCGCAGTGCGCGGCGGTCGGATCGACGGCGACGAGTCCGGGAGCCGGCACGCCGGTGCCGGTGAGCGTGGTCAGGGCGTCGGCCTCCCTGTGCAGGAGGTCCTCGGCCGGCCCCTGCCGGGTCGGGTCGACGAAGGAGCGCAGCACCAGGTGCCGGGTGCCTCCGTCCCGCGTGCCGATGGTCAGCCTCCGCATGTCGGCGGTGGCGCCGCCGTGCAGCGCCTCGGCTCCGACGATCCGCTCGCCGGCCTCCAGGTGCCGGCTCACCCAGGCCAGTGTCAACGGTCGGACAGTCGCCGCCTCATGATGATTGGTCACCGTGCCACCTCATCATCCGGACGGCGGCACGCGCGAGCCCTTACGGGCCTGTCCGCAAGTCAGCGTGCAGGTGGTGGGTGGGGAAGTTGGGCGAGCAGGCCTGTCCGCACCCATAGCGAGGGGTGGGGAATTTCAAAGAGCCCTATCAGCGACCCTTCTCGCTGAACCTTGAGTGACCCGGTCGCCCCTGCGGGATTTGGGCGCCGCTGGCCTGGAACCAGTCAAAAGCCGAGGATGTCAGCGCAGGAGCTACGGTCTCGGTCCATGGGTTTCTCCGGAACTTTCATCGTGGCGCGGGCCGAGCAACCAGTGACCGAGCTGCCAGCAATGCAAGCGGCCGACGCCACGCCGTGGTGGTCGGCCAGGGATGATGCCTGGCAGGTCCTGCAGCTATCTCCAGGCGTTGATCTGGATGATTCGGTCATGATCGAGACGGGAGCCCCGGTCCTCGTCATGCATGTTCACGACAGCGACTTCGTCGGCGTGCGAGCCGCCAGCCCCGGCGGTCTGATCTGGCACTGCGCACTGTCCCCGCAGATGGCACGGGACTACGACGTCCCCGAGCAGTGGATCGGCAACCCCGACGAGGTCACCCGCCAGGCCGTGGCCTGGGCAGAGGAAGCCGGCCTTCAGCCTGACCAAGTGGCGGTGAGAGCCACCCTTGAGGCGGAATGTGACCCACTCGCCGAGGACTTGGTGCTCGACCTGGTCCATGCCCTGGGGTTCAGGTTCGGTGCCGGCGATCGTCGTGGACCGTCTGGACCAGACGAATGGCGGCGTCCCGGTGGAGGTGGAGCCCGAGGGGACTTGCCAGGTCATGTAGTTCCGTGAGCCAGTGATCGGGGAGTTGTTGGGGGACATGGCGGGGCTCGTAGTCGCCGGTGCGATTGGGCTCTTTGGGGTATGCGCCGATGCGGCCTTACTCGCTGGTGGCAAGGGAGCCCCGCACGCCGGCACCGAACCCGGCGTCCCAGATCGCGCGACAGACGCTACGCGACGATGCCGCCACCGCGCGGGCCGCCAACCAGAGGTCACCCAACGAGCCAACGCACACCCCTGCGCACTTCAGCACGAGCGGCCCAGAATCCCCGTGGCTCTGTCGGGCGGGCCCGCTAGGGTCTGGTGGGTCGGGGGGCAGAACCGTGAAGGGTGGGGCACATGGGGTGTGTGCGGGTGGCCGGGGTTCCGGGCGGGGTGGTGCATGAGGGCAGCCGGGAGTTCCTGGTGCGGGAGGGGCTGCCGACGGCCGGGGCGTTCCTGGACTTCGGGGTGCTCGACGACGGGTCGCTGAAGGCCTTCCCGGGTGGGGCGGAGCGGCTGTTCGTGCTCGGCGAGACGGACTACTGCACGCCGTTCGCCGCGGTCGGCAACCTGGTGCTGCTGGACGGGACCACCGGTGAGGTGTTCCTCGGCGACGGCGGGCCTCAGCGCGATCCGCTGGCCTCCGACCTGACCGCGCTGGCCGCCCTGGTGCGGGAGGTGGACGCGGTGGGCGAGGCCGCCCGGCGGCCCGAGTCGCTGGACGGACGGCGCGGACCGGCGGCGGTGGCCGAGGTGATGGCGGAGGCCGAGCGGCGGATGCGGGAGATCGACCCCGCGCTGTTCGAGCGGAGCGCCGCACCGGCGCACTGGGGGACGGCGCTGCTGGTCCGGGCACTGGGCTGGGGTGCGCTGCCGGGCGGACCGGACGGGCCCGCGTACGAGGTCGGCGGGGAGTTGGTGGCCGAGCTCGCGGCGCTGACGGACGAGGACGGCGGGGCCGGCCTGGTGCACCGCTTCCGACCGGAGGGGCTGCCCGCCGCCCTGGTGCACGAGCCGACCCGGCGGCTGCTGACCGAGGTCGGGCTGCCGCTGGGCGGGGCGATGTTCGGGGTCTGCGAGGAGCCGCTGGTCACCATGGCGGAGGCGTACCCCGAGTACTTCGACGGCGAGGAGGAACGCCCGTACCAGCGGGACTACCTCGCGCTCGGGGACTGGCCGACCGACCTCACGATCGCCCTGGACGGCGCCACCGGCCGGCTCGAACTACCCGACTGGTACGACGACGGCCAACCCGAGGCCTACCTGAACCGCGACCTGTCCGCCCTGCTCTACGCGCTGTGGACGTACGAGCGACTGCGCGCCGAGTGGGAGCGCTGGGACCACGGCCGGGGCCGGGAGACCTGGGCGGTGTTCGACCCGCAGTCGCTGCTGAGCACCGTGGTGGACCGGCTGGTGGAGGCCGTCGACCCGGAGGCCTTCGCCTCGCCGGGCCGCTCCTGGCGGCTGCTCGCGGAGGATGGGCACATGGGCGGGCTGCTGGGGTGAGCGGGGGCGGGGGCTGCTGCGGTGAGCGGGGGCGGGGGCTGCTGCGGTGGTCCCCGACCTGCGGTCCGCTCGGGTGATCCGGGCCGGGCCGGGGCCGTCCGCGCCGGTACGCTGCCTCGGTGACGAACATCCGTACGGCGGCCAGGCGAAGACGGGCGCTGCTCCTCGGCATCGGTGCCGTCCTCTCCCTCACCTCCGCCGGTGCGCTGTACGGCCTGCTGTACGTCCGGTCGCTGGATTACGGTGAGCGCTGCGAGCACGGCCTGGTGCGGGGTGGCGGACGACTGCTGGAGACGGGTGCGTCCTGGCTGCCGCCGGACGCGTGGTGCCGGTTCGAGGACCGGAGCCTGTCCGCCACTCCGTTCTGGGCGCTGCTGCTGTTCTACGGGCTGCTGACCGTGGTCGTCTGGTCGGTCAGCTCGCTGGTGCGCGCCCTTCGGCCGCGCCCGAACCCGGGGCTGGACTGGCAGCCGGGACACGGCGCTCCGCGCTGGTAGCCGCACGCCCCGGTACCGGCGCTGGCACGGGCGCACGCGCAGGCGCGGGCGCGGGCGCAGGCAGCAGGGTCGGACGGCGGGTGCGCAGTGGGGACAGGTAGACCGGCAGGAAGGCCGTCGCGAGGACGGCCCCGCCTAGCCAGAGCGTGGTCCGTAGGCCGAGGAGTTCACCGAGCAGACCTGAGAGCGCGGAGCCGATCGCCAGCGCGCCGGTGAGCAGGAAGCGGAAGGTCGCGTTCATCCTGCCGAGCAGCGCGTCCGGGGTCATCCGCTGGCGCAGACTCACCCCGAGCACGTTGTCCATCCCCCTCTCTGTCTTGAGCGACGCCAGCAGCCAGCCCGCCCCCACCAGGAGCAGCCACGGTCCGCCGCCGATCAGCGGCACCAGCAGTCCGGCGGGCGCGAGGCAGCTCGACCTCGGCGTGACCGACCCGGCCGACCCGCTCACCGAGGTGCGGGACGGACGGGCCGACCTCGCGGTGGTGTTCCGGTCCGAGGAGGCCCCGGTCGGCCTGCGACTGGTGCACCTGCGTGACGATCCGTACCGCGCCGTGCTGCCCCGGGGGCACCGGCTGGCCTCGCGGCGCGTCCTGGAGCTGGCCGAGCTGGCGCAGGAGCCCTGGGTGGGCGCCGAACCGCCTGGCCCTTGCCGGGAGACCGTGCACGGGGCCTGCGACGCGGCCGGGTTCCGTCCGGCACTCGCGGTGGACGGCGCGGACTACCTGACCGCGCAGGGCTTCGTCGCGGCGGGGCTGGGGGTGGCACTGCTCCCGGAACTGGGCCTGGCACAGCGGCATCCGGGCGTCACCGTGCGGCGGGTACGCGGCCCGGAGCCGGTGCGGGCACTGCACGCCGCCGTGTGGGAGGGCGCCTGGGGGCAGCCGGTGCTCGGGGCACTGGTCGCGGCACTGCGGGCGACGGCCGGTGGCCCGGCGCGGTGACGGCCGATGACCCGGCGCCGTAGGTGAAGGCGCCGAGGGCTTGAAGCTGCCGCAGCGGCAGCCTCTACCGTCGTGACCAGGGCCGGAGGAACCGGCCCTGGTCCAAGCGACGCGGGAGACGTGGGAGAGGAGACGGCCATGGCCTGGCCCATCGCGGAGGTCGCCCGGATGTCGGGGGTGACCGCCCGGACCCTGCGGCACTACGACGAGATCGGGCTGCTGCCTTCGGCCTGGATCGGCTCCAACGGCCACCGCTACTACGAGGAGCGGCAGTTGCTCCAGCTGCAGCAGATCCTCGTGCTGCGGGCACTGGGCGTGGGGCTGACCGAGATCGCCCGGATCCTGGGCAACCAGGTGGACGAGCTGGCGGCCCTGCGGGGCCACCATCGCAGGCTGGTCACTGAGCGCGACCGGCTCGACGTTCTGGCCACCACCGTCTCACGCACGATCGCCGACCTGGAACGCTCCCGGAAGGACGGCACACCCATGACCAGCATCAACCGGCCCGAGAACCTCTTCGAGGGCATCCAGCCCGCCGACATCGACGTCAGCCTTCGCGACTTCCCCGAGCACGCCGAGGCGGCCCGGCGTGCGACCGCCGCGATGACCCCGGCCGAGATCGAGGCCGGCCAGCGCGAGCGGACCGCGCGGATGGTCCGCTTGGCGGAGCTGATGGCGGGCGGCCACCCGGCCGACGCCGAGCCCACGCAGCACATGATCGACGAGGAGTACCAGCTACTCAGCGGGCTCCGGGCCGTCCCGGCGGAGGAGTACCTCGCGATCGCCCGCTCCTGCACGGAGAACGAGATGTGGAGCGCCGCGTACGAGGCTATCGCCCCGGGTCTGGCCGCCTACCAGCGCGCCGCCATGGAGGCGTACGCGGCGGCTCGGCTCTCCTGAGCCGGGCGGGGCGGGCGCGGGCCGGGCGGGGCGGGCGCGGGCCGGGGGGACGGGCCCGCCCCGCCCGGCCCGACCACCCGCGCCCCTCCCCCGCCGTCACTCCGTCCGCAGCGCCGTGACCGTCCGGGTACGGGCCGCCCAGGTCGCGGGCAGGAGGGCGCCGAGCAGCGCCAGCACCAGGCCGCCGAGTATCAGCGGTCCCACCACCGACGGGGCGAACACGGCGAGGTCCGCGTCCGGCACCCCGAGCCCGGCGGCGCTGGCCATCGCCGGCATCACCTGGTGGTGCACCAGAATCCCAATCGGGACCCCGATCAGCCCGGCCACCAGCCCGCTGCCGCAGACAGAGGTGAGCACCATCCCGACCGTCTGCCGGGGCGACATCCCGAGCGCCTTGAGCACCCCGAGGTCGTGCACCCGCTCCCGGGTGTCCAGCAGCACCGTGTTGAGCACCCCGAGCCCTGCCACCACGGAGAGCAGCAGCGTGAGCGTGCCCGCCAGGGTGTTCATCGCCAGCACCACGATGTTGATGTGCTCCTCGCCGGGGTCGGCGCTCAGACCCTGTTGCTCCACGACCTGGTCCAGCCCGTCGGCGTAGGCCTTCGCGTCGGTCCCCGGGGTGAGGTCGATATGGAAGGAGAGAGCCTCGCTGTGGACCGCACCGCCGAGCGGCGTCAGCGCGGCCCGGTCCAGGAACACCAGGTCCTCGGTGGTCAGCACCTCGCCGATGATCTTCGCCGGGGTGCTGTGCCCCTGGTCGCTGAGGATGACGGTGTCACCTATCTTCGCTTGGTTGGAGCGTAGGAAGGTGGCGCCGACCACGACCTCGCCGGGGCCGTGGAACCAGCGGCCGGAAACCAGCTGGAAGCCGCTCCATGAGACGTCGCCGTTGAACGCGACCACCTGGGAGCGCCCGGTGTTCCCGGCCACGGTGACCGGGGTCGGCACGCTGCTGTACCAGGCCCGGGTGCCGGGGTGGGACTCGATCGCCTTCGCCACGGCCGCCTCGTCCACGTGGTCGACGAGCTTGGCGGAGCCCTCGATCGGCGGCTGGACCAGCACCTTGCCCGCCCGGTCGGCCGTCAGGCCGCCCTGAAGGGAACCGAGCGACAGCGTCAGACCGACGCAGAGGGTGACCCCGACCGTGCCGAGCACCACCGCGGCGGCGGTGGTCGCCGAGCGGCCCGGCCGGTTGAGCGGGGACGCCAGCCCGATGCTGAGCGCACGCGGCACCGGCAGTCGGCTGATCCGGCTCTGCACCCGGGACAGCAGGCCCGCCGCTCCGGCCCGTTCCGTCGTGCCGGCGGCGACCGCCCGCTTGGCACCCGGCGCCGTCCGGCCGACCGCGAGCGCCTCCACCGTGCGCAGCCGCCCGGCCCGCAGCGCCGGCACCAGCGCGGTACCCGTCACGGCGGCCAGGGCCACCACCGCGACCACCACGTCCACCCAGAGCGGGATGCCGAGCAGCCCGCCGCGCAGGGCCTTGTGGGCCATCCCGAGGACCGGAACGGAGAGCAGGTTGCCGCCGAGCACGCCGAGCGCGGTGCCGACCCCGGCGGGGATCAGCGCCTGGCCGACGTAGGCGCGCGCCACCTGGGCCGGGGTGAAGCCCAGGGACTTGAGGATGCCGATCCGCCGGGTGGCGGCGCTCACGGCGCCGCTGACCACGACCCCGATGATCAGCACCGACATGGCCAGGCCGAGCGCTCCGAAGGCGGTGACGAACGGGACGAAGGTCGAGGCCGTCCGGTTGGCCTCCTCCCGGGCGGGCCGGTAGGAGGTGGCCTTGGTGAGCGCGCCGTTCGGCACTGCGGCGGCCAGCGCGGCGTGGTCGGCCTCCACCTCGGCGTCGCTGTCGGCGTGGGCGAAGCGGTAGAGGTACTGGGCGGCGGGCGTGGTGCCGGGCGCGGTCAGCCCGGCCACCTGCTCGGGGGCGATCCAGCCGTCCGCGCTCCAGGAGACCGAGGAGGCCAGGCCGACGACCTTGAGCGTCGGGTGCCCCGGCAGGTCCGGGAACTGCATGCTGTCGCCGACGGCCAGTGGGGAGTGCCCGTCCAGGAACACCACCTCACCGGGGCCCGTGACCCAGTGGCCCATGGTGAGCCGCAGGCCGTCCATCGGGCCGTCCTGGGCGCGGCCGACCAGCGTCATCGGCGGCAGCAGGCTGCCGGCCGGCGGGATCTGCGTGCCCGGAGCGGAGCGCGGCTGCACGGTGACCGCGGAGTAGGGGCCAGCCGAGGCCGTCACGCCGGGCGCGTGGGCGGCCGCGGTGAGCTGGGCGGGGCTCGCCTTGGTCTGGTCGTACAGCACGTTGAGGTGCGCGCCGTGCTGGTCGGTGAAGGAGCGTTGGTACGGGCCCCGGGCGGCGACCAGCAGCCCGACCGCGAGGATGCACGCCGTCACGGACATCATCGTGGTGAGCACCATGACCAGGGTCTGCACGCGCTTGCGGCCGACCCCGGCGCGCACCACCTTGCTCAGAGCACTCATGCGGCCACCTCGCTTCGTCCGGCAGGGGCGTTCGCCCTCCCGCGCCTTCCTTCGGTCCGCTCGCTCCGCTCGTTCACCGGGCAGCCTCCGGAGCCGGGACGGCCGCCGTGTCCCGGACCAGTCGGCCGTCGAGCAGTTCGATCGTCCGGTCGGCGCAGGCCTCGGCGAGTGCGGTGTCATGGGTGACCAACAGGATCGTCTGGCCCTCCGCATTGAGCCCGCGCAGCAGGTCGCGGACGTCGGCGGCCGAGGCCGTGTCGAGCGCTCCGGTCGGCTCGTCGGCCAGCAGCAGCGGCGGGCGGTTCATCAGCGCCCGGGCCACCGCGACGCGTTGGCGCTCGCCGCCGGAGAGCCGGCCGGGGAAGGCCTTGGCGTGCCGGGCCACCCCGAGCCGCTCCAGCAGTTCCCCGGCCCTGGCCCGGGCCCGCTCCCGCCGCATCCCGGCCAGCTGGGCCGGGAGCAGCACGTTGTCCTCCACGTTCAGGTCGTCCAGCAGGTTGAAGAACTGGAACACCATGCCGATCCGCGTCCGCCGGTACTCGGCCAGCGCGGCCTCGCCGAGTTGGTGGACGGCCACGCCGTCCACCTCGACGGCGCCCTCGCTCGGGCGGTCGAGGCCGGCGATCAGGTTCAGCAGGGTGGACTTGCCGCTGCCCGAGCGGCCGAGCACGGCTAGCGCCTCGCCGGCCCGTACCTCCAGGTCGAGCCCGGCCAGGGCGGGGCGGGCGGCGTCGGATCGGTCGTACGTCTTGCTGACGCCGCGGATCCGGATGATCGGCGCGTTCACGGGCCCTCCACGGTTCGGGGTCCGGCACCGGGAGGCCCGGGCCGGCTGACGGGACATGACGCTACGAATCGGCGGCGTGGTGCAGACAGCCGCCTAGACGGCCTCTCGGGGGTGTATCCAGATACACCCCGAACTGGGTGTTCAGGCCTAGAGCGCCGGGCGTCCGCGCCCGGGCAGACTGAGCCACCGAAAGATCGGAACCGGGGCTCTGCGGGGCTTCGGGACCCAGGCTTCGAGGCCTCTACACAGGGGCCCCGGAACGATGAGGGGGCTCGTCATGAGGACGGGAGTGATCGGCAAGGTGGCCCGGCGGGTGGGTCAGGCCTGCGTGGACGGCGTGCGCGCCTGGTACGTGGTGACGCTGGCCGTGACGGGGCTGGTCTCGCTGCTGGCCGGGCCGGTCCTGCTGGCCGCCGCTCTGTTCGGCCCGGACGAGTCCCGGCCGTTCTCCCCCGGTGGGCCGCTGATCCTGCTCGTGCCGATGGCGCCGGTCGTTCTCTGGGCGCTCTGCTGGGCCACCGGGGGCGGCGGCCGGGCGGTCGGGGCCGCGCTGTTCGCCCCGGGCGCGCTCGCGGTGATGGCGACCCACCTGTACGGCGGCGCCGCGCCCGGCGACCGGTCCGTCTCGCTCTGGATGGCTCCTTCGCTGCTGGTGCTCGGGCTGTTCGGCGCGCGCTGGGCCGCCACCGAGAGCCGGCGGGTCGTCGAGCGGTGGAGCGGGCAGCCGGTCCCGGTGCCGTACCGGCGCCCGGCCGGCGAGGCCGGTCCCTGGCGGCGGCTGCGGTCCGGCGGCTGGCTGACCGACCCGGCGACCTGGCGGGACCTCGCCTGGGCGCTCCTCACCGGCTTCGCCGTGCTGTTCACCGCCGCGATCGTGGTGTTGACGCCGATCGCCCTGGAGGTCTTCGGCCGGAACGGGCCGTTCTTCCCGCTGATCATCGTCTACGTCATGGGCGTCTGGATCGCCCCGTTCGCCATCCTGTGGGCCGCCCCGCCCGTCCTGCGGATGCACGAGAAGGCGGCCAGGGCGCTGCTCGGGCCGTCCCGGCGGGCCGAACTCGCCCGCCAGGTCAGCCACCTGGCCCGGACCAGGGCGGACACCATCGACGCCGGGGCAGCCGAGCTGCGCCGGATCGAGCGGGACCTGCACGACGGGGCGCAGGCCCGGCTGGTGGCGCTGGGCATGCTGCTGACCGTCGCCGAGCAGGTGAAACACGACCCGGACGCCCTCGGGCCGCTGCTGGCCGAGGCCCGGATGTCCTCGGTGAAGGCGCTGAGCGAGCTGCGGAGCCTGGTCCGGGGCATCCACCCGCCGGTGCTGGCCGACCGCGGCCTGGCCGACGCGGTGCAGGCGACCGCACTCGACCTACCGCTGCCGGTCAGCTTCACCGGCGGTCTGCCCGGCCGGGCCCCGGCCGCGGTGGAGTCGGCCGCCTACTTCACGGTGAGCGAGCTGCTGGCCAATGTGGTCAAACACGCCGGGGCCTCGCACGTATGGATCGAGATAGGGCACAGTGACGGGCTGCTGCGGATATCGGTCACCGATGACGGGCGCGGTGGCGCCGACCCGTCCCGGGGAACCGGCCTCAGCGGAACCGAACGCCGACTGGCCGCCTTCGACGGGGTGCTCGCGATCAGCAGCCCGTCCGGTGGTCCGACCATCGTCAACCTGGAGATCCCGTGCGCGTTGTCATCGCCGAAGACCTCTTCCTCCTCCGGGACGGGCTGACCCGGCTGCTGGAGGCCAACGGCATGAAGGTCACCGCGGCGGTCGAGAACGGCGAGCAGCTGCTCGCCGCGGTGGCCGCCGACCGGCCCGACATCGCCGTGGTCGACGTGCGGCTGCCGCCCAGCTTCACCGACGAGGGGCTGCGTGCGGCACTGGCGGCCCGTCAGGCGCACCCGGGCCTGCCTGTGCTGGTGCTGTCGCAGTTCGTGGAGCAGCTGTACGCCCGCGAGCTGCTGGCCGGCAGCACCGGCGGAATCGGCTACCTGCTCAAGGACCGCGTGCTGGACGGTGCCCAGTTCATCGACGCCATCCAGCGGGTCGCCCAGGGCGGTACCGCGATGGACCCGGAGGTGATCACCCGGCTGCTCACCCACAACTCCTCGGCCGGCCCGGTCTCCACCCTCTCCCCGCGCGAGCGGCAGGTGCTGGCTCTGATGGCCGAGGGCCGCTCCAACGCGGCGATCGCCCAGCAGCTGGTGATCACCGAGCGGGCGGTCGCCAAGCACACCGCGTCGATCTTCGTCCGGCTCGACCTCCAGCCCTCCGACGACGACAACCGCCGCGTCCTGGCCGTCCTGGCCCACCTCAACAACTCCTGAACACCCTCGACACCCCGGAAGGGAGCCCCCGATCACCACACCGCCGCTTTGAGGGCCACGATTTTGAGGGGACGCGAACAAGTGGTGGGCAGCCCTCCGCCGCAGGGGGCTCGCCCGCCGTGGAAGCGGTCATCTACGCTGGTGAGGTGCTCATCCTTGTTCGCCGCCGCCACGTGGACCTGCTCCGCGTGACGAGCATGTCCTGTCGACGCTCCGGCTGAACCTCGCACCCTCACCCTCAACGGCGGCCCCGAGCGGTCGCCACCACCTCCCGGCTCCCGAAGCACCCGCCGCACCAGGCGCAGCTCCGGCCACCTCCCGGTCGACCACCGGGACCGACCGGGACGAGACCTAGCGGATGTCACACATGACGCAGCAGCACACGCCCATACCCGGAACCGGCTCCACCGAGGCGCTCCCCGACGCCCTCCCAGTGATCGACCTCTCGCTCGCCGACGGCAATCCGGAGGACCGCCGCCGCCTGCACGACGAGCTGCGCGCCGCGGCCACCGGCGTCGGCTTCTTCCAACTCGTCGGCCACGGCGTCACCCCGGCAGAGACGGCCGCGCTCACCGGCGCCATGCGCGCTTTCTTCGCCCTCCCCGAGGCCGACCGGCTCGCCGTGAGCAACCTCAACTCCCCGCACTACCGGGGCTACACCCGCACCGGCGACGAGCGCACCGGCGGCAGCCAGGACTGGCGCGACCAACTGGACATCGGCGCCGAGCTGCCCCCGCACGTCCCCGGCACCGGCGAGCCCCCGTACTGGTGGCTGGAGGGCCCCAACCAGTGGCCGGCCGCCCTCCCCGGGCTGCGCACCGCCGCCCTCGGCTGGATCGACCACCTCGGCGACGTCGCCCGTCGACTGCTGCACGAACTCCTCGCCGCGATCGGCGCCCGCCCCGACTTCTACGACGAGGCCTTCGCGGGCCACCCCCACCTGCGCCTCAAGCTGGTCCGCTACCCCGGCACCGCCCCGGACGGCGCCGGCCAGGGCGTCGGCGCCCACAAGGACTACGGCTTCATCACGCTGCTGCTCCAGGACACCGTCGGCGGTCTCCAGGTCGAGCGCCCGGACGGCACCTTCCTGGACGTCCCCCCGCTCGACGGCGCCTTCGTCGTCAACCTCGGCGAACTCCTGGAAGTGGCCACGGACGGCTACCTCAAGGCCACCAGCCACCGTGTGGTCAGCCCGCCCGGCGCCCGCGAGCGCTTCTCCGTACCCTTCTTCTACAACCCCCGCCTCGACGCCCACATCGAGCCGCTCGACTTCCCGCTCGCCCACCACGCCCCCGGCGCCACCGAAGACCCCGAGAACCCCCTCTTCGCCGACTTCGGCCTCAACGAATGGAAGGGCTACACCCGAGCCCACCCCGAAGTCACCCGCCGCCACCACGCCGCCCTGGCCGAACCCGCCGCGCACTGACGCCGGGCGAACCGTCGTCGACGCCCCTGCCCCACCGATCGGACCCGGCGCAGCAATCCGGTCCCGGCGGACGGCGGGGGCGTCGCCGTGCCACCCCGGCACCGATGCGGGCTGCCTCGGCACGCCGGTGGCGCGGACCCCGAAGGGGTCGCGGCACCGGCCCGGGACAGCGGCGAAGGAATCCGACCGGTCAGCTCAGCGAGGAGGGCCGCTATCGCGCCGGCCCAGAGCCGCCCGCGCTTGACCTCGGTGCAGCCGCCGGGGCAGTACGACACCAGCAGGCTCCCGACCCGCGCCAGAACCCAGACCGACGGCGGATCCGACAGCGCCGCCCGGCACTCACCGAATCAGCGGCCCACGACCCGCCGCCGAATCACCGAACCCCGAGCCAGCCCCATAGCCTCCCGATGGTTGGAGCGCAGGGCGTCCGCCGCGCATAGGGCCCCTCCCCTCCCAGCAGCGACAGGCCAGCAGCCCAGCAGGCTGGCAGACCGGCAGGCTGGCAGGCCGACAGCCCGGCAGCCCGGCAGCCCGGCAGCCCGGCAAGCGGTGGACCCGCGGAGCGGCCGCTGTCACACTTCTGGTGTCACAGCAGGAGTGTGCCAGCGCGGGAGGCAGCAGATGGGGGAGCACGGCACCGTTGTGGGGGAGGTGCGGCTGACGGTGGACGAGTTGGCGGCGCGGGCCGGGGTGACGGTGCGGACGGTGCGGTTCTACGGGACGAAGGGGTTGCTGCCGCCACCGGAGTTGGGGCCGCGGCGGGTGGGGTTGTACGGGGCGGCGCACCTGGACCGGCTGGGGCTGATCGAGGAGTTGCAGCGGCAGGGGCTGACACTGGCGGCGATCGAGCGGTACCTGGCGCGGCTGCCGGAGGACAGTACGTCGCTGGATCTGGCGATCCACCGGGCACTGGTGGCGTCCTGGACGCCGGAGACCGCGGAGGAGGCCACCCGGGCACAGCTGGAGCGGCGGGCCGGGCGGGGGCTGTCCGAGCAGCAGGTGGAGCGGCTGGTCGCGATGGGCGCGCTGGAGCGGACGGCGGATCCGGAGGTGTTCCGGGTGGATCCGGGTCTGCTGCCGCTGGGGGTGCGGATCCTGGACGTGCCGATCCCCCTGGAGACGCTGCTGGCCGCGCGGGCCGTGGTGCTGGAGCACAGCCGGGCGACGGCCCGGGAGCTGCAGCGGCTGTTCCGGGAGACGGTGTGGAAGCCGTACCGGGAGAGCGAGCCGGCCCCCGACGAACTGGCCCGGATGAAGGCGCTGACCGACCACATCCAGCCGATGGTGGCGCAGGCGCTGGTCACGGCGTTCCAGCGGTCGCTGCGGGAGGAGCTGGGCGAGGAGCTCGCCGGGGAGCTCAGCGAGAATCCGAACGAGATGCCGAACGAGAATCCGAACGGGGACCCGAACGGGGAGCTGAAGGAGAAGCTGGACGGCGACTCGGGTGAGGCCGTGCGGGACACGGCCTCACCCGAACTCGGATCCGCCTGAACCGGGGACCGGATCAGTCCGTGAAGGTCCGCCCCTCCGCCGCGATCCGCTCCAGCAGCGCCGGGGGCGCGAACCGCTCGCCGTACGCGGCGGCGAGTTCGCGGGCGCGGGCCGCGAAGCCGGCCGGGCCGCCCTGGTAGCCGTTGATGTACTGGAACACGCCGCCCGTCCAGGCCGGGAAGCCGATACCCAGGATCGAGCCCACGTTGGCGTCGGCGACCGAGGTCAGCACGCCCTCCTCCAGGCAGCGCACCGAGTCCAGCGCTTCGCTGAACAGCATCCGCTCCTTGAGGTCCTCGAACGGGACCTCGACCTGGTCGACCTCGTCAACGCCGTCGGCCGCACCGCCGCCAGGACGCGAGAAGTGCTCCCGCAGCCCCGGCCAGAGCCGCCCGCGCTTGCCGTCCTCGCCGTACTCGTAGAAGCCCGCGCCGCCGCTGCGCCCCGGGCGGCCGAACTCGTCGACCATCCGGTCCACCACCGCGTCCGCCGGGTGCGGCGTCCAGGTGCCGCCTGCGGCCTCCACCGAGCGCCGGTACTCGTCGCGGATCTTGCGCGGCAGGGTGAGGGTCAGCTCGTCCATCAGGGAGAGCACCTTGGCGGGGTAGCCGGCCTGGGCGGCGGCCTGCTCGATGCTGGACGGGTGGATGCCCTCGCCGACCATCGCGACGCCCTCGTTGAGGAACTGGCCGATCACCCGCGAGGTGAAGAAGCCTCGGGAGTCGTTGACCACGATCGGGGTCTTGTCAATCTGCCGGACCAGGTCGAAGGCACGGGCGAGCGCCTCGTCCCCGGTCTGCGGGCCACGGATGATCTCGACCAGCCGCATCTTGTCGACCGGCGAGAAGAAGTGCAGGCCGATGAAGTCGCCGGTGCGCTGGACGCCCTCCGCGAGCAGGCCGATCGGCAGGGTGGAGGTGTTGGAGCAGAGCAGCGCGTCGGGGGCGACGAAGCCCTCGATCTCCTGGAACACCTTGTGCTTGAGCTCGGTGTTCTCGAAGACGGCCTCGATCACCGCGTCGCAGCCGGCCAGGTCGGCGGCCTCGGCGGTGGGGGTGATCCGGGCGAGCAGGGCGTCGCGCTTGGCCTCGGTGGAGCGGCCGCGGGCGACGGCCTTGTTCAGCAGCCCCTCGGAGTAGGCCTTTCCGCGCTCGGCGGCCTCCAGACTCACGTCCTTGAGCACGACCTCGATGCCGGCCTTGGCGCAGGCGTAGGCGATGCCGGCGCCCATCATCCCGGCGCCGAGTACCGCGACCTTGCGGACCAGCCGCTTCTCGAACTCCTTGGGGCGCCCGGCACCGGAGTTGACCGCCTGCATGTCGAAGAACAGCGCCTGGATCATGTTCTTGCTGGTCTGCCCGCAGGCCAGCTCGGTGAAGTAGCGGGCCTCGATCACCATCGCGGTGTCGACGTCGACCTGGCTGCTCTCCACCGCGGCGGCCAGCACGTTGCGCGGGGCCGGGTAGGGCGCGCCGTTCAGCTGCTTGCGCAGGTTGGCCGGGAAGGCGGGCAGGTTGGCGGCGAAGGCGGGGGTGGCCGGGGTGCCGCCGGGGATCTTGTAGCCCTTGACGTCCCAGGGCTGGACCGCGGTCGGGTTGGCCTCGATCCAGGCCTTCGCACGGGCGGCCAACTCTTCGGGGGTGTCGACCAGTTCGTGCACCAGACCGTGCTCCAGCGCCTGCGCCGGGCGGTACTGGCGGCCCTGCAGCAGGAACTTCAGCAGGGCGTCGGTGATGCCGAACAGCCGTACCGTACGGACCACTCCGCCGCCGCCCGGCAGCAGGCCGAGGGTGACCTCGGGCAGGCCGATCCGGCTGGCCGGGGTGTCCAGCGCGATCCGGTGGTGGCAGGCGAGGGCGATCTCCAGGCCGCCGCCGAGCGCGCTGCCGTTGACAGCGGCGACGACGGGCTTGCCGAGGGTCTCCAGGGTGCGCAGCGAGCGCTTGATCCGCATGGACTTCTCGAAGACGGCCTCGGCGTCCCCGGGTTGGGTGGCGGAGAGCATCCGCAGGTCTCCCCCGGCGAAGAAGGTCTTCTTGCCGGAGGTGATCACCACGCCGCGCAGGGCGTCCCCGAGCCCGGCCAGCCGCCCGACCACGGCCTCGAAGTCGGCGGTGAAGGCCTCGTTCATGGTGTTGACGGACTGGGTGGGGTCGTCGAGGACGAGGGTGACCACGCCGTCCTGGTCCTGCTCCCAGCGGATGGTGGTGGTGTCGCTCATCAAGTTCTCCAGGTCTACCGGTCTGCTGGGGAGGGGGTCAGACGCGCTCGACGACGGTGGCGATGCCCATGCCGCCGCCCACGCAGAGGGTGATCAGGCCGTAGCGCAGGTCGCGCCGCTCCAGCTCGTCGATCACGGTGCCGAGCAGCATTGCGCCGGTGGCGCCGAGCGGGTGGCCGAGGGCGATCGCGCCGCCGTTGACGTTCACCTGGTCGTGGCGGAAGCCGAGTTCGCGGATGAAGCGGAGCGCGACCGCCGCGAAGGCCTCGTTGATCTCGACCAGGTCGATGTCGGCGGCGGTGAGGCCGGCCTTGGCGAGCGCCTTGCGGGTGGCCGGGGCCGGGCCGGTGAGCATGATGGTGGGCTCGGAGCCGGAGACGGCGGCGGAGACGATCCGGGCGCGCGGGCGCAGCCCGTACCGTTCGCCGACCTCACGGTTGCCGATCGCGACGAGCGCGGCGCCGTCCACGATGCCGGAGGAGTTGCCCGCGTGGTGGACGTGGTCGATGGCCTCCACCCAGTGGTACTTCTGCAGCGCGACGGCGTCGAAGCCGCCGGCCTCGCCGATCTGGGCGAAGGAGGGCTTGAGGCCGGCCAGGGTCTCGACGGTGGTGCCGGGACGGATGAACTCGTCGCGCTCCAGCACGACCAGGCCGTTGCGGTCGCGCACCGGGACCACCGAGCGGTCGAACAGGCCGTCCGCCTGGGCCTTGGCGGCGCGGGCCTGGGACTCGGCGGCGAAGGCGTCCACGTCGGTGCGGGAGAAACCCTCGATGGTGGCGATGAGGTCGGCGCCGATGCCCTGCGGGGCGAAGTTGGTGTCGTACGCGGTCATCGGGTCGGCGAACCAGGCGCCGCCGTCGGAGGCCATCTTGACCCGGGACATCGACTCCACTCCGCCGGCCAGGATCAGGTCCTCCCAGCCCGAACGGACCTTGGCGGCGGCCAGGTTGACGGCTTCCAGGCCGGAGGCACAGAAGCGGTTCTCCTGGACGCCGGCCACCGTGTCGGGCAGGCCGGCCGCGATGGCGGCGATCCGGGCGATGTCGGAGCCCTGGTCGCCGATCGGGCTGACCACGCCGAGCACGATGTCGTCGATCGCGGCCGGGTCCAACTCGGGGTAGCGGCTGCGCAGTTCACGGATCAGGCCGACGACCAGGTCGATCGGCTTGGTGCCGTGCAGCGAGCCGTTGGCCTTGCCGCGGCCGCGCGGGGTGCGGATCGCGTCGTAGACGTACGCTTCGGTGGTCACGATGGAAATGCCTTTCGGGGCAGGGGGGTTCCTGAGGGTTCCGGGGGTTCCCGAGGGTTCCCGAGGGTTCCGGGGGCTCCTGGGGGGCTCAGCCGAGGATGGAGCGGCCGACGATCTCCTTCATGATCTCGGTGGTGCCGCCGTAGATGGTCTGGATGCGGCCGTCGGTGAACGCCCGGGCGACCGGGAACTCGCTCATGTAGCCGTAGCCGCCGTGGAGCTGGAGGCAGCGGTCGGCGGTGCGCTTCTGCAGTTCGGTGGCCCACCACTTGGCCATCGAGGCGTCGGCCGGGGTGAGCGCGTAGCGGTTGTGCTCGGTGATGCAGCGGTCGACGAAGGTCCGGGTGATCGCGCACTCGGTGGCCAGTTCGGCGATCTCGAAGCGCACGTGCTGGAGCTTGGCCAGCGGACGGCCGAAGGCCTCGCGCTGCTTGACGTAGTCGGTGGTGATCTCGACCAGGTACTCGGCGCCGGCGATCGCCGCGGCGGCGATGGTGAGCCGCTCCTGGGCGAGGTTCTGCATCAGGTGGATGAAGCCGCCGTTGAGCTCGCCGACCAGGTTCTCCTTCGGCACCCGGACGTCCTCGAAGAACAACTCGGCGGTGTCCTGGGCCTTCTGGCCGATCTTGTCGAGGTTGCGGCCGCGCTCGAAACCGGGCATGCCGCGCTCGACGGCCAGCAGGCTCAGGCCGTGCGAACCGCCCTCGGGGGTGGTGCGGGCGACCACGATCACCAGGTCGGCGAGGATGCCGTTGGAGATGAAGGTCTTGGCGCCGTTGAGCAGGTAGTGGTCGCCCCGGTCGACCGCGTGGGTGCGGATGCCCTGCAGGTCGGAGCCGGTGCCCGGCTCGGTCATCGCGATCGCGGTGATCAGCTCGCCGGTGCAGAAGCCGGGCAGCCAGCGGCGCTTCTGCTCCTCGGTGGCGAGCGAGGTGAGGTAGGGGCCGATGATGTCGTTGTGCAGGCCGATCGCCAGCCCGGACGCACCGGCCCGGGCGAACTCCTCGGCCAGCACGGCGGCGTAGCGGAAGTCCGGGGTGCCGCCACCGCCGTACTCCTCGGGAACGGCCAGGCCGAGCAGGCCCTGGCGTCCGGCCGCGAGCCAGACGGAGCGGTCGACGATGCCGGCCTTCTCCCAACGGTCGTAGTGCGGCAGCACCTCCTTGGCGAGGAACGCCTTCACGGTGGCCCGGAAGTCCTCGTGCTGCTCGGTGAAGATCTCGCGCTGCAACGCTACGCTCCTTGTTCTGCTACGGAGTTGACGACCGACGGGCCGAGGGACGGCACGCCCCAGTCACGGGCGACCTCTGCGGTGTCGGCGCCCGGCCGGGCCGGCGGGCGGCGCAGCGCGCCGGGGGTGGCGGAGAAGCGCGGGGCGGGGGCGGGCTGGGTGACGCCGTCCGCCTCGACGTACGTACCGCGCGCCACCAGGTGTCCGTCCATCGCCGCCTGGCGCATCGTCAGCACGGGTTCCACGCAGGCGTCCGATCCGGTGAAGACGGCCTCCCACTCGGCCCTGGTCCGGGTGGCGAAGCGGGCGGCGATCCGGGTGCGCAGTTCGGGCCAGCGGGCGAGGTCGTACTGTCCGGGCGCGTCCGGGCCCAGCTCCAGCAGCCGGGCGAACTCGGCGTAGAACCGGGGCTCCAGCGCGCCCACCGCGAGGTGTCCGCCGTCGGCCGCCCGGTAGATCGCGTAGAACGGCGCGCCGCCGTCCAGCAGGTTCACGCCCCGGCGGTCCTGCCAGTGCCCGGCCGCGAGCAGGCCCCACAGCATGCTGCCCAGGTGCGCCGCGCCGTCCACGATCGCGGCGTCGACCACCTGGCCGGCACCGGTCGCGCGGGCGTGGTGCAGCCCGGCGAGCAGGCCGACGACCAGGTAGAGCGAGCCGCCCGCGTAGTCCCCGAGCAGGTTGGCCGGGATCCCCGGCGCCTCGCCCGCCCCTCCCTGCGCCGCGACCATCCCGAGCACCCCGGCCACCGCCGAGTACCCGAGGTCGTGCCCGGCGGTCGCGGCCCGCGGCCCCTGCTGCCCCCACCCGGTCATCCGGCCGTACACCAGTGCCGGATTGCGCGCCAGGCACGACTGCGGCCCGACCCCGAGCCGCTCCGCGACACCCGGCCGGTAGCCCTCGATCAGCAGATCCGCCCGCTCCACCAGCTCCAGCACCCGCCCGGGCCCCTCGGGTGACTTGAGGTCGATCAGCACCGACCGCTTGTTCCGGTTGGTCAGGTCGTACGCCGGATCCGTCCCGAGCGGCGAGGGATCCGGCCGGTCCACCCGCACCACGTCCGCCCCGAGATCCCCCAACAGCATCGCCGCGAACGGCCCCGGCCCGATCCCCGCGAGCTCCACCACCCGCACACCCGCCAACGGCCCCGGACCACCGACGCCGCCCGCTGGACTGCCTGTGTCACGCACTGGCCGCAGACCCCTTCAGGGTTTGACAGTAAAGCTGTAACACTCGCGATGATAGGGAAGCGACCGGCCGGTAACAAGACCACCTCCCTCGCCCGGTGTCGCCGATTCCCCCGCGGCGAACCCTCGATGAACCCGGCAACTCCCCGCGCGACCGGCACCACGGAGGGTGCAGACGTGCGAGCCGATCCCGCAGCCGGGAGAAATGGGGGGCGCGCGTCGATGTAATGGCCTATGGTGCAATTGATCTGTTACCAGCGACACGGGGGAAGTGCCATGACCACTATTGACCGGACCACCACCACCGCCCGCACGATCGTCGCCGTCTCCGAGCGGCTGGTGCTGACGCGGCCGCAGGAGGGCGACGTGGAGGCGATGTTCGCCATCCACGGGGATCCGGAGACCAACCGGTACAACCCGCACGGACCGCAGCGGGACATCGCGCAGGCGCAGGAGATGCTGGACGGGTTCGTGGCGGACTGGCCGCGGGACGGAGTGGGGTACTGCGCGGTGGCGACGCGGGAGGAGCCGGAGGTGATCATCGGGTTCGCCGGGCTGTATCTGCACACGCTGGACGGGGAGCAGGTGTTCAACCTGTACTACCGGTTCCGGCCCTCCGCGTGGGGCAAGGGATACGCCGCGGAGGCGGCACGGGCGGCGATGGCGGAGGCGCTGCCGCGGTTCCCGGGGATTCCGGTGATCGCGCTGATCCGGGCGGACAATCTGCCCTCGCGGCGGCTCGCGGAGCGGCTCGGGCTGGTGGCGGACCCGGACGGGCGGGTCGACCACGAGGAGCGGCTGATCCACCGGATGGCGTGAGCCCGAGGATCCCCCGCCGGGGGGAGGGGGATCGGGCGCCGGGCTGAGGCGGCGGCCCGGGACGCGGGGCGACCGTGGAGTCATGAGGATCGATGAAGACGCGGTACGGGCCGGAGCGGCCTGGACAGCGGTGGCGGCGACGGTACCGTACCTGACGCTCAAGGTGCTGTGGCTGACCGGGTGTCCGGTGGGGTCGGACGATCCCGGAGAACTGGACCGGCTGTGGCTGCTGAACCTGCTGACCGTCGGGATGGACGCCATCGCCGTGGCCCTGGCGCTGGCGTTCGTACGGCCGTGGGGGCGGCGGGTGCCGGCCGGGCTGGTGGCGTTCCCGATGTGGGTGGCGACCGGACTGCTCGGCACCATCCTGGTCGCGCTGCCGCTGTACCTGTCGAGCATCCTGGTGCTGGGGCCGGAGCGCAGCAGCGGGCAGAGCACCGACACCGGCATCACCGACTGGGTGTTCCTCGTGGTGTACGGCGGGTTCACCGTGCAGGGGCTGGCGCTGATCACCGCTTTCGTGCTGTACGCGCGTAGGCGCTGGGCCGACCTGCTGCGGGCGCGGATCGGCGATCTGCCGCGCTCCCCCACCCTGGCCGTGCAGCGCGGCCTCGGCTGCGTCGCGGCGCTGCTCGGCCTCGGCGTCGCGGCGGCCCGGGTGTACTGGGCGGCGGGCGGCTCGGCCGGGATGCCGATCGCGATGGCGGAGGAGCACCCCCGGGGCGTGGCGGTGATGGACGCGGTGGCCGCGGTGATGGCGGTGGCCGCGCCCGCGGCGCTGCTGGTGCTGGTGTTCCGCGTCCGGCCGGGCGGGCGGTTGCGCGGTCCGCTGCTGGTGGCGTGGACGGCGGCCGGATCGCTGTTCGGCTGGGGCAGCTGGCAGTTGGTGGCCTTCGGCGCGACGACGACCAGGGTGACCGAGCTGCGGACGGCGGTGCCCGGACTGATGCCCCTGGTGCAGGCCGGACAGGTGGTGGCCGCGGTGCTGGTGCTGACCGTGGGCGCGATGGCCCTGTGTGAACGGGCCGCCGCCCAGGCGCCGACGCCGCCGGGCGAACGGGCGGCGGACGGGGAGCCGGCGCCGTCGAGTGAACGGGCGGCGGACGGGGAGCCGGCGCCGTCGAGTGAACGGGCGGCCAGGTGACGCCGACCGGGCGGGCGTTCGCTGACGTAGAGTCACCCGGGTGAACACGGGGGGCGGTCGGCTGCGGTCGGTGGTGGAGGCGCTGCTCGGGCGGCGGGCCCGGCTGCGCTGGGTGCATCTGGTGCTGGGCGGCGCGCTGCTGATGCCGTACTGGCTGCTGTCGGTGGTGGGGCTCGGGGCGCTCAACCCCGACCAGGGACACCTGTGGCAGGTTCTGCTGCAACTGCTCGCGCTGTTCACCTCGCTGCCGATGGCCGCCGTCACCGCGCTGGTGCCGACCGTCCGGGGACTGGAGGGCGCGGCCGCGCGGGCGCTGTGCGTGGTGGCACGGCCGGAGGAGCTGGCCACCGGGCCGGCCCGGTCGTGGGGGGCGAGGTGGCGCACCGCGGTCTGGTTCGTACTGCACCTGTTCTGCGGCGGGGTGGTCGCCGGGATGACGCTCGCCGGGGTGCCGTTCTCGATCGTGCTGCTGATGAGCCTCGGCGGGTCCGAGGACCTCGGCCGGTACTGGGAGGACCGTTTCCCCGGCTGGATGCTCACCGGCCCGGCGCTGGGCCTCGCCGTCCTGCTGCTCGTCGTCGGCACCAGCGCGGCCTGCGGCGCGCTGCTCGCCCGCTGGGCGCCCGCCCTGCTCGGGCCCACCCCGGAGGAGCGGCTGGCCGCCGCCGAGCGGCGGGCCACCGTGCTCGCCCAGCGCAACCGGCTGGCCCGCGAGCTGCACGACTCGGTCGGGCACGCGCTCAGCGCGGTCGGCATCCAGGCCTCGGCGGCGGCCCGGGTGCTGCGCACCGACCCGGACTTCGCCGCCGAGGCGCTGCGGGCGATCGAGGAGACCGCGCGGGGGGCCGTCGCCGAACTGGACACCGTGCTCGGGCTGCTGCGCGAGGAGGAGGCCACCGCCGGACCGGCCGGGCCCACGCTCGCCGAGCTCGACGACCTGCTGCGCCAACTCGCCCGCACCGGCGTGACGGTGGACGCCGAGCTGGACCAGGGCCTGACCGCGCTGCCCGCCGAGGTCTCCCGCGAGGCGTACCGGATCGTGCAGGAGGGCCTGACCAATGTGCTGCGGCACGCCGGGCCCGCCCCGGCCGGGCTGCGGGTCGCGCTCGGCGCGCGCCGGCTGGAGATCGAACTGACCAACCCGCTCGGCCCCGCCCGCCCCAGCCGCCCCGGCGGCGGGCGCGGGCTGCGCGGGATCGGGGAACGCGCCACGGCCCTGCGCGGCGGGAGCACGGCGGGGCCGAGCGAGGACGGAACGACGTGGCGGCTGGCCGTCTGGCTGCCAGTGGGAGGGACACCGTGAACGAGAACACCGGTACCGGGACCATCCGCGTGGTGATCGCGGACGACGAGCGGCTGGTCCGGATGGGCCTGCGGGTGGTGATCGACGCCGAACCGGACCTCACTGTGGTCGGCGAGGCCTCCGACGGCGCCGAGGTCGTCCCGCTGGTGCGCGAGCTGCGCCCGGACGTGGTGCTGATGGACGTCCGGATGCCCGGCATCAACGGGATCCGGGCCACCGAGCAGCTGGTCGGCGGGATGGCCGAGCCGCCGAGGATCCTGGTGGTCACCACCTTCGAGCACGACGACCACGTGTACGACGCGCTGCGGGCGGGCGCGACCGGGTTCCTGCTGAAGCGGGCGCGGGCGGAGGAGATGGTCCAGGCGGTGCGGCTGGTCGCGCGCGGGGACTCGCTGCTGTTCCCGGCGGCCGTGCGCGAACTCGCGCTGCGCCACGGCGCGGACGACCGCCGGGACGCCGCCTCCGTGGACCGGGGACCGATCGGGCGGCTGACCGAGCGGGAGGGGCAGGTGCTGCGACTGATGGCCTCCGGGCTCAACAACGGCGAGATCGCCCGGCAGCTGGTGGTGAGCCAGGAGACGGTGAAGACGCACGTCGGCAGCGTGCTGGCCAAGTTGGGCGCCCGGGACCGCACCCAGGCGGTGATCGCGGCGTACGAGTCGGGGTTCGTGCTGCCCGGGTGAGCCCCGGGGAGGCGTTCGTACGGGCACCGGCGCGCACGGAGGTTCCGTCCGCCCGCTACCAGCAAGTAGAGTTCGGCATTCCCCTTAGCCGTCCGATACCTCCCGTATCGCCTGGAACGAACTGGTGGCCGCATGACAGTCCGGACCAGCCCCGCGCTGTGGTGGCGCATGGGCATCGTGCTCTCGGCGGGCCTCGGCCTGTCCCTCGGGGCGGCGTCGCTGGTGTACTTCACCGTGCAGAGCAACGTGATCGTGCTCGGCTACTTCATCGGCGCGGTGTACTGGATGGTCGAGCGCGACACCGTGGACGCGCCCGCGCCCCGGCTGCGCGGCGCCGCCACGCTGTACATCCTGATCACCGGGCTGGTCTCGCACATCCTGCTCCAGCACGGCGCCAACCCGCTGCCCGGGCTGGTCGGCGGGCCGGACCGGCTGGCGCACTGGTCGTCCTTCTTCCTGCACTACGTGACGCCGGTGATGGTGCTCGTCGACTGGCTGCTGCTGAAGCCCCGCAACGCGGCGGCCTGGAAGGACATCCCGCTCTGGCTGGCCTTCCCGCTCGGCTACGCGGCGATCGTGCTCGCCCGCAACGCGCTGTTCGCCGACTTCCCGACGCCGTACCCGTACTTCTTCTTCGACCCGACCACCAAGGGCTACGGCTACGTCTGGGGCCAGATCGCCCAGCTGACCGTCGAGTTCGTCGTGCTCGCCGCACTCGTCGTCGGGCTGGACCGGCTGGGCACCCTGGTCGCGGCCAGGCTCAGGCCCGCGAGGGCATGAGAACCGCGGCGGCCGGCCCCGGACAGGCCCAGGACCTCAGATCCGCCAGGCGCGGATCCGGTCGGCCGCCGCGTACACGTCCGCCCGACCGTCGGCGATGTCGCGGGCCAGCTCGACCAGCGCCCCGTACGGCGGGTCGATCCCCTCCCCGGCCGCGTGCATGTACGCGGCCGTCGTCATGCAGGCGTACAGGTTGTTGCGCACCGGGAGCGGGCGCAGCAGCACGATGGTGTGCATCAGGGTGGCCGCGCACCAGGCGGGGTCGGCGTCGTGGCCGAGCTGGGCGGTGTTCACCCGGTGCCGGGCCACGGCGGCCTGCAGCGCCGAGTAGTCCCGCACGCTGAGGTCCTCCGGGGAGGCCAGTTCCTGCACGTCGAGCAGCCAGCGCAGGTCGACGTGCAGGAGTGTCACGCCCTCGTCCCTCACCGCGCTCCGACCCTCACCGAGCCAGGTCCCGACACCGCGCCGCCCCCCTCACGCGGCGGGCGCGTCCTCCGGGAACGCGGCGTCGAACTCCGCCTGGTGCGCCTTCCAGAACGCCACGGCGTGGTCCACGAACACCCGGCGCTGCTGCTCCCGCACGCTCAGGTCGTGGACGTACGCCTTCACGCTCTTGCCGTCCGCGGCGGCGGCCTCGCGGATCGCAGCGAGTTCGTGCTCCGTGTACTCGATGTTGAGCGCTGGCATGTCACCGATGGTACTGCAGCGTACGGAAGTTGGGACCAGGGCGAGAGGTGGCCCTGCCCAACTGACCGCCCCACCGGCGCCCGCGCCGGGTGCGACGCCGACCGCCGCACCGGCGCCCGCGCCACACCCCGCTACATCGGATCCACCCCCGTCAGTTCGCCGTCCAGCTCCAGCCACCTGGTCAGCCCCAGACCGCGCAGGAACGGCAGGTCGTGGCTGACCACGATCAGCGCGCCCTGGTAGGCGGCCAGTGCCTGGGTGAGCTGGCGGACGCTGGCGAGGTCCAGGTTGTTGGTCGGCTCGTCGAGCAGCAGCAGCTGCGGCGGCGGGTCGGCCAGCAGCAGGGCGGCCAGCGTCGCCCGGAACCGCTCGCCGCCGGACAGGGTGCCGGCCGGCTGGTCCGCCCGGGCGCCGCGGAACAGGAAGCGGGCGAGCCGGGCGCGGATCGCGTTGTCCCCGGCGGCCGGGGCGAACAGCTTGACGTTCTGCGCGACGGTCAGTTCGTCGTCCAGCAGGTCGAGCCGCTGCGGCAGGTAGCGCGAGGAGACCGGGGTGGTGATCTCTCCCTCCAGCGGGGCGAGTTCGCCCGCGATGGTGCGCAGCAGGGTGGTCTTGCCGGAGCCGTTGCGCCCGACCAGTGCGATCCGCTCGGGGCCGCGCAGGTCGAGGTCGGCGGTGGCGCCGCAGGGCAGCCTGACCTTCTGCAGGGTGAGCACGGTGCGCCCGGCCGGCACGGCGGTACGCGGCAGGTCGATCCGGATCTCGGCGTCGTCGCGCACGGCCTCCTCGGCGGCGGTGAGCCGCTGTTTGGCCTCCTCCAGTCGCTCGGTGTGCATGCCGGTCAGCCGGCCCGCCGTCTCCTGGCCCTTGCGCTTGAGCATCCCGGCGAAGATGTGCGGGTCGTTACGGGTGACCGAGCGCTTCTTGCCGTAACTGGCGCTGCGCTCCAGCTTGGTGCGGGCGTCCACCAAGTCCCGCTTCTGGCGCTGGACGTCGGCCTCGGCGTTGCGCAGCAGCCGCTCGGCCGTCTCCTGCTGGGCGGCGAGGGTGCGCTCGTACTCGGCGAAGTTACCGCCGTACCAGGTGACTTCGCCGCCCCGAAGGTCGGCGATCTGGTCGACGTACTGGAGCAGCTCGCGGTCATGGCTGACGATCAGCATGACGCCGTTCCAGCCGGCCACCGTCTCGTAGAGCCGCTCGCGGGCGGCCCGGTCGAGGTTGTTGGTGGGCTCGTCGAGCAGCAGGACGTCGGGGCGACGCAGCAGCAGGGCGGCGAGCCGCAGCAACACCGCCTCGCCGCCGGAGAGTTCACCGGTGGTGCGGTCGAGGCCGAGGCCGTGCAGGCCGAGCCGGTCGAGGGTGGCGCGGGCGCGCTCCTCGACGTCCCAGTCCTCGCCGACGGCGTCGAAGTGCCGCTGGTCGGTGTCGCCGGACTCGATGGCGTGCAGGGCCTCGCGGGCGGCCCGGATGCCGAGCGCCTCGTCGACCCGCAGCCCGGTGTCGAGCGTCAAGCCCTGGGGCAGGTAGCCGAGTTCGCCCTCGACCCGGACGGTGCCGCCGGTGGGGGTGAGGTCGCCGGCGATCAGCCGCAACAGGGTGGACTTGCCGGCGCCGTTGAGCCCGATCAGTCCGGTGCGGCCGGGGCCGACGGCGAGGTGGAAGCCGTCCAGGACGGGCTTGCCGTCGGGCCACTCGAACGTGAGGTCGGTGCAGAGGACGGCGGTGGTGGGTTGTGCCATGTAGGGCCTCCCGGATGGTTGCTGAAAGGGGTGGTGAGCAACACGGGGAGACACCGCGGGTGCGGAACCGGAACGGCCTGAGGACAGGGAGCGCGGCAAAGCGCCACGGGGCCGTGACTGAGGTCGCACACTCGCACACCGCGCTACGGCAGCAGAGCCTGCGCGGCGGGGCGGTGTCCCGGGACCTCAGTAGAGCAACGGCCTTCTCCTTGTCTGGCTGATGACGTGCTCCACGGTAGGGAGGTCGACGGACGCGTGCAACCCATTTACCCCGGCCCCGGTTTCCGCGCCCCGGACGGAGGACAGGTGCCGATCCGGTGCCGATCCGGTGACAGCCCCGTACCGGCCGGGGGCGGATGTAAGGAGTTCCTTATCCGCATGGCAGACTCCTCACCTGCCGTACCTGCGGCCCCCGGGGCCGCACCCGCGGAACGGGCCGTATGGCGGTAGTCAACAGGGGGAATTGAACTCATGTCACCGATATCCCGGTCGAGCCGTGCTGTCCTGGGCGCCTCCGTCGCCGCGCTGACCATGGTGGTCGCCACCGGCTGCGGGCCGGACAACAGCGACCCGGCCGGAGCCGAGACCGCGGCTCCCAGCGTCGCGGCCAGCGCCTCCGGCAAGCCGGGCGCGGCCCCGATCAAGCTTCCGACGCTCGAAGAGCTGAAGACCTGGAAGCTCGAGGACTGGGACAAGTGGGCCCAGGCGAACGTCATCACCCCGGCGGCCAAGGGCTACTGGACCCTGCAGAAGCTCCTGAACGCCAAGCCCAAGCCGCTGCCGCAGGCGCCCACTCAGGGCCCGACGCAGGCGCCGGCCCAGCCGACCGCGGCGCCGACCGGCGCCGCCCCGGCCCAGCCCACCGCCGCCCAGCCGCCGACCGGGCCGGACCAGCTGCCCGCCATGGTCCCGGCGAAGCCCGTGGCGCACCCGTTCCCGAAGAACATGCACGTCAACGGCAAGATCTTCTTCAAGGACGGCAACGACGACTACGTGTGCTCCGGCACCGTCGTCTCCGACCCGGCCAACCCCGGCAAGAGCAACCTGGTGTGGACCGCGAGCCACTGCCTGCACGGCGGCAAGGGCAACAAGTACTACACCGACATCACCTTCGCCCCGGCCTTCAACAGCAACGGCGTGCTGAGCAACGGCAACAAGCAGAAGTCCAAGCTGGAGGACGCCGAGCCGTACGGCGAGTGGGGCGCCACCGCCGGCATGGTCTCGCCGCAGTGGACCGCCGAGGCCGACCCGGAGCACGGCGGCCCGTGGAGCCAGTACGACTTCGGCATCATCAAGGTCGCCAACCCCGACCCGAACGGCAAGTCGCTGGAGGAGACCGTCGGCGGCTCGGTGCCGCTGTGGTTCAACGCCCCGCGTGACCAGCTGTCCGCCGTCTCCAACTACGGCTTCCCGGAGGGCAAGCCCTTCGACGGCGTCGAGCTGGAGCACTGCGACGGCGGCAAGCCGGCCGCGAAGGCCGGCGTCCCGGACCGCCCGGCGATGCTGATGATCGGCTGCAACATGACCGGCGGCAGCAGCGGCGGCGGCTGGTACGCCACCAAGGACGGCAAGCCGGCCCTGGTCAGCGACACCTCCATCGGCAACGGCGCCAACACCTACGAGGCCGGCCCGTACCTGGAGGACGTCGCGGCGCACATGTTCGACTACTTCTCCAAGAAGGCCAAGTGAGCCGCTGAACCGGCGACCCGCTGAGTGATCGGCCCCGGGGGCCGCGGCTGCTGGAACGCAGCCGCGGCCCCCGGGCCTTTCCGGCCCACCGCCCACTCCCCGGTCGCGGGCTTTTCCGGTGCCGACCCCGCTCCTCCTACAATCGGCCACATCATGAGCGCCACACTCGTAGTCAAGGACCTCAGCGCCGGCCACGGCGAACGCACCCTCTTCTCCGGCCTGGACCTGGTCGTCGCCCCCGGCGACGTGATCGGCCTGGTCGGCGTGAACGGCGCCGGGAAATCGACCCTGCTGCGCCTGCTGGCGGGCCTGGACACCCCCGAGGCCGGTTCGCTGCGGCTCAGCCCGGCGAGCGCCAACATCGGCCACCTGCCGCAGGAGCCGGAGCGGCGCCCGGGCGAGTCGGTGCGCGACTTCCTGGCCCGGCGCACCGGCGTGGCGGCCGCGCAGGCCGCGCTGGACGAGGCCACCGAGGGCCTGGTCGAGGGCCGGGCGGGCGCCGACGACGCGTACGCGGCGAGCCTGGACCGCTGGCTGGACCTCGGCGGCGCCGACCTGGAGGAGCGGGCCGAGGAGGTCGCCGACTCGCTCGGGCTGAAGGTCTCGCTCGACCTGCCGATGACGGCGCTCTCCGGCGGCCAGGCCGCCCGCGCGGGCCTGGCCTCGCTGCTGCTCTCCCGCTACGACGTGTTCCTGCTGGACGAGCCCACCAACGACCTCGACCTGGACGGCCTGGAGCGGCTGGAGGCCTTCGTCAAGGGCCTGCGCGCCGGCACCGTGCTGATCAGCCACGACCGCGAGTTCCTGGCCCGCACCGTCACCAAGGTGCTGGAGCTGGACCTGCACCAGCAGCAGGTCAACCTGTACGGCGGCGGCTACGAGGCGTACCTGGAGGAGCGGGCGGTGGCCCGCCGGCACGCCCGCGAGGAGTACGAGGAATACGCCGACACCAAGGCCTCGTTGGAGGCCCGGGCGCAGATGCAGCGCAACTGGATGGAGCACGGCGTCCGCAACGCCCGCCGCAAGGGCGGCGACAACGACAAGAAGGCCCGCGCCACCCGCGCCGAGTCCACCGAGAAGCAGGCCTCCAAGGCCCGGCAGACCCAGCGGATGATCGAGCGGCTGGACGTGGTCGAGGAGCCGCGCAAGGAGTGGGAGCTGCGGATGGAGATCGCCACCGCGCCACGCTCCGGCTCGGTGGTCGCCACCCTGCGCGGGGCCATCGCCCGGCGCGGCGACTTCGGCTTCGGCCCGGTGGACCTGCAGATCGACTGGGCCGACCGGGTCGCCATCACCGGCGCCAACGGCGCGGGCAAGTCCACGCTGCTGGCGGCCCTGCTCGGCCGGCTGGAACTCGACGGCGGCAGCGCCGTGTTGGGCTCGGGCGTGGTGGTCGGCGAGGTGGACCAGGCGCGCGGGCTGTTCTTGGGCGGCGAGCCGCTGGCGGAGGCCTTCGCGGCCGCCGTACCGGAGCTCACGCCGGAGGAGGTGCGCACCCTGCTGGCCAAGTTCGGGCTCAAGGCCGTGCACGTGCTGCGCCCGGCCGCCACCCTCTCCCCCGGCGAGCGCACCCGGGCCGCGCTGGCGCTGCTCCAGGCGCGCGGGGTCAACCTGCTCGTGCTGGACGAGCCCACCAACCACCTGGACCTGCCGGCGATCGAGCAGTTGGAGTCCGCGCTCGGCTCGTACACCGGCACCCTGCTGCTGGTCACCCACGACCGGCGGATGCTGGACACCGTGGCGGTGAACCGGCGGATCGAGGTCCGGGACGGGCGGGTGCACGAGCTCTAGCCACCCCGGACCCACCCCGGACCGGCCGCAGACCCGCCCCGGACCCACCCCGGACCGGCCGCGGACCAGCCCCGGACCGGCCCCGGATTGGTCTCGACCTCTTCCCGGAGCGACCGTCATGTGCTGTGCTGTCGGCCATGGTTGACAGCACAGGCAGTGCGATGGCCGGGACGCCGTACCCGAGCGTCCCGCTCACCCCGATGACGGTGCCGGCCCACGAGGCCGAGGCCCGCGGCAAGGCCTTCCACGACGTGATGGCGCGGCGCCGGACCGTCCGCGACTACTCCACCCGCCCGATCCCGGACGGGGTGGTGGAGTGGGCGGTCCGCACCGCGAGCACCGCGCCCAGCGGCGCGCACGTCCAGCCCTGGCGGTTCGTGGTGATCACCGACCCGGAGCGCAAGCGGCGGCTGCGCGAGGCGGCCGAGGCCGAGGAGCGCGAGTTCTACGACCACCGGGCCTCGGCGGAGTGGCTGGCCGCGCTGGCGCCGATCGGCACCGACTGGCGGAAGCCGTTCCTGGAGGACGCGCCCGCCGTGATCGTGGTGTTCGAGGTGCACAAGGGGCCGCAGTCGCCGCGGCCGTACTACACCAAGGAGTCGGTGGGGATCGCGGTCGGGCTGCTGCTGGCCTCGCTGCACCAGGCCGGGCTGGCCACGCTGACCCACACCCCGAGCCCGATGCGGTTCCTCAACGAGGTGTGCGACCGCCCGGCGGAGGAGCGGGCCGCCTACGTGATCCCGGTCGGCTACCCCGCCGAGGGGGCGCGCGTGCCGGATCTGCGGCGCAAGGAGCTCGACGAAGTGCTGGTCCGGCTCTGACGCGCCGGGGCGACGCCGGGTGCGCCGCGGCCGGGCCACGGCCGCCGGTTCCGGATGGTGACAGGTCCGGGCCAAGGACATAATCGCCGCCATGAGCCAAGCCCAGCCACGGTCCTGTGACCCCCCGGAGGTCACCACCGGGCGGCCGCCCGAGCTGCTGCGGCTGCCCGGCGGCCTCCGGCTGCACCGCCGCCGCAGCACCCACGCGGCGGCGCTGAACAAGGCCGTCCGCGCCAACCTGGACCATCTGCGGCCCTGGATGGAGTGGGCGGCCGAGGCCCCCACCCGGGCACGGACCACCGAGCTGACCCTGGCCGGCACCGCCGCCTGGGAGGCCGGGACCGACTTCATGTACCTGGCCGAGCTGGACGCCGAACCCGGCCGGGTGGTCGGCGCCCTCGGGCTGCACGGGCGGATCGGCCCGGGCGCGCTGGAGATCGGCTACTGGGTCGCCGCCCGGCACGTCGGCCGCGGCATCGCCACCGCCGGGGCGGGGGCGCTGACCGAGGCCGCACTGGCACTGCCCGGGATCGCGCGGGTGGAGATCCGCTGCGACCAGGCGAACGGCGCCAGCGCGGCCGTCCCGCGCAAGCTCGGCTACCGGCTGGACCGGGTCGCCGAGGCCACCGTCCGGGCTCCCGGGGAGACCGGACGGCAGCTGGTGTGGGTCATGGAGCGCTGACCGTACGGGCCGAGCGGGCCGAGCGCCGGCCCCGGCAGGTGCGGCGCCGGACCGTCAGGCGTAGCGCCCGCCCTCCGCGGCCGGCAGCGCGTCCAGCTCGGCCAGGTCGGCCGCCGAGAGCTCGACCCCGGCCGCGGCCACGTTGTCCGCCAGGTAGCGCGGCGTCTTGGTGCCCGGGATCGGGAAGACGTACCGGCCCTGCGCCAGCACCCAGGCCAGCGCGATCTGCGCGGGGGTGGCGCCGATCCGCTCGGCGATCTCCCTGACCTTGGCGACCAGCGCCAGGTTGGCCTTCAGCGCGTCCTGCTGGAAGCGCGGCAGCCCGCGGCGGAAGTCGTCCTCGGGCAGCTCGTCGAAGGAGGAGATGCTGCCGGTCAGGAAGCCGCGGCCGAGCGGCGAGTACGGCAGGAAGGCGATGCCCTGCTGCTCGGTGTACGGCAGCACGTCGTCCAGCACGTCCCGGGTCCACAGCGACAGCTCGGACTGCACCGAGGCCACCGGGTGCACCGACTGGGCCCGCTTGATCTCCTCGACGGTCACCTCGGAGAGGCCGATCCGGCGCACCTTGCCGGCCTGGACGGTCTCGGCGAGCGCGCCCCAGGTCTCCTCGATCGGGACGTTCGGGTCGACCCGGTGCAGCTGGTAGAGGTCGACGTGGTCGGTGCGCAGGCGGCGCAGGCTGTCGTCGATCGAGCGGCGCACGTGCTCGGGGCTGCCGTCGCGGGCGCCCGACCCGCCGATCTGGCCGGGGACGATGCCCACCTTGGTGGCCAGGAAGGCGCGCTCGCGGTGCGGTCCGGCCAGCGCGGCGCCGACCAGTTCCTCGTTGGTGAAGGGGCCGTACATGTCGGCGGTGTCGATCAGGGTGACCCCGAGGTCCAGCGCCTGGCGGATCACCCCGACCGACTTCTCGTCGTCGCGGTTCTGCACGTCGTAGGCGAAGGTCATCCCCATGCAGCCGAGGCCGATGACGCCGACCTCAGGGCCGTCGCTGCCGAACGAGGCTTTGCGCATGCCAGTTCTCCGATTCGATGTCCGTGGGTTGTTCAACCCCTCCAGCTTTCACCTTCGAGTGCACTCAAGGTCAAGTCCGACGCGGAGTTGGCTTGACCCAGTCCCCGAACCCGCCGTCGAGCACCAGCTCCGCGAGCCGCGCGTAGCCGCCCGCGCCCGGGTGGGCGCCGTCCGCCGCCTCGGCCTCGGCCGTCCAGGTCGGGTCCTCGGCCAGTGCCTCGGTGACGTCGACGAACGGGACGCCGGACGAGGCGCAGAGCTCGGCCATCGCGGGGACGAGCCGCAGCAGCCGCGCCAGGTGGTCCGAGCCCAAACCGACCACCGGCGGCGGGCCGACCACCAGGGCGGCGGTGCCGCGCTCGCGGGCGCCGTCGAGCAGGGCGGCGAGGTTGGCCAGGGTGTCCGGATGCGCGACCCGGGGCGCTCCGCCCTCCGTCACCGCGTCGTTGGCGCCGAAGGAGAGCACCAGCCGGTGGTCGGCCCCGGGCAGGGTGCGGGCCTCGACCTCCGCCCAGCAGCGCTGCCGCACCTGCGCCGACGTCTGGCGCCGGACACCGAGGTTGAAGGCGGTGGCGTGCGGCGCGGCGGCCTGGAGCACCCGGCCGACCCAGCCGCGGAACTCCGGGTCGCCGAGGCCCTGGACGAAGGAGTCGCCGAGGAAGCAGATCCGCGGGCCGTCGAAGGGGTCACCTGGCGTTCGTATGGTCATCAGGCCACCGTAGGGGTGCGAGCGGGGCGCGCGCCTCCGCTTTCACCACCGGCCCCCGGGACCGGGCGGTCGGCCCAGGGGGCTCACCCCCGAACGGGAAAACCTTCGCCCCCGGACGGTCCGCCGAGCCCACGGCAGCCGACCGTCCGACAAACCGGCGCGTCGGAGCCCGCTCCCACACGCCCCGCACCACCGGGCGCCGCCCGTCCGATCTTGGCATGGCGCGCCGGGACGGTCGACGCTCTGTACACAGCCGACCACCTCGGCCCGTCACCACGGAAGTTGGGGAAGAAATGTCGATCTCGCGCACCCGCGTCGCCGCCCTCGCCCTGTTCGTCGCCACCAGCACCGCGCTGGCCGTCCCGGCCCAGGCCGCCGGCGGACACCGCGCGCTCAGCCACTTCGACGACGGCAGCTTCGAGTCGCCCAAGGCCCCGGCGGGCGGCTTCACCGAGCTGGTCGCCGGCCAGAACATCGGTCCCTGGACGGTCACCAACGGTAGTGTCGACCTGATCGGCGCCGGCTTCTGGCAGGCCGCCGAGGGCGACCAGTCCGTCGACCTCAACGGCGCCGACTCCGGCACCATCGCCCAGACCTTCACCACCGTCCCCGGCACCACCTACTCGGTGACCTACGCCCTGGCCGGCAACCCCGCCGGCGGAGTCGCCCTGCGCACCGGCAAAGCGCTCATCGACGGGCAGGACTTCCAGGACTTCTCCTTCGACATCACCGGCAAGACCAGGACCGCCATGGGTTACGTCGGGCGGCAGTTCAGCTTCGTCGCGCAGAACTCCTCGACCACGCTGACCTTCCAGAGCACCGTGGGCGGCGCGTACGGGCCGGTGCTGGACAACGTGCAGGTGAAGGAGTGCAAGCCCTGCTGCGGCTGACCCCGAGCGCTTGGCCTCCCCCGGAACACAGGCGCCTACGAGGCGTCGCCCGTCGGTGCCGCCGCCTGGCTGAGGAGTCGGGACGCCAACTCCTCAGCCAGCCGTGCGGCGTGGCCGCGCCGACGGCGGGCCAGGGCCAGGCCCAGGTGGCGGCGGGGACCGGGCTCGGCGAGCGGGAGGGCGACCAGCTCCGGGTGCCGGGTCAGGCCGATCTCGGGGATCAGGGCGATCCCGATGCCGGCCCGGACGAGGGACTGGGCGAAGTCGTAGTCCGTCGCGGTGCAGGAGATCCGCAGCTCGACGCCGGCCAGGGCGGCGTGGCGGGCGAGCTGGCCGGCGGACTTGCGGCAGCCCAGGATCCAGCGCTGGTCGGCGAGTTCGGCCAGGTGCGGGGGCTCGGGCCGGGCCCGGTAGCGGGCCGCGGCCGGGTGGCGGCGCGGCAGGACGACCCGCAGCGGGTCCTCGCCCAGCGCGGTCCAGTCCAGGCCGGAGCGGTCGCCGGGCCGGGCGGGCGGCGGACCGTCGAGGTGGTAGGCGAGGGCGAGGTCGGCCCGGCCCTCGCGGACGGCGGGCAGGCTCTCCTCCGGTTCCGCCTCCAGGATCGTCAGCTCCACCTCCGGGTGGTCGGCGACGAATCCGGCCAGGGCGGAGGGCAGCAGCCGTCGGCCGCCGCTGGCGAAGGCGGCGACGGTCAGGGCGGTGCGCACGGCGGTCAGCTTCTCGATGCGCTGCTGGGTGTCGGCCAGTTCGGCGGCGATCGCGTCGGCCGCCTCCACCAGCAGCCGCCCCGCGTCGGTGAGCGTGACACCGCGCGTGGAGCGCTCGACCGCGGGCGCGCCGAGGCCGCGCTCCAGTGCGGCGATCTGCTGCGAGACCGCCGAGGGTGTGCAGTGCAGCGCCACGGCCGCCCGGTTGAAGCTGCCGCAGCGGGCGACCTCCCGCAGCACCGCGAGCCGCTGAACGTCGATCAACAGTTCTCCTAATGACGGGGCGTCCACATCGACACTACCGCTATCGAGCCGGGCCCGGCAGGCTGATCACCGAGAACGGACGGCGCCGGACCAGGGAGGGATCGCGAGCAGTGGACGTGTGCGTGATCGGAGGCAGCCGCTACTTCGGGAGACGGCTGATCGAGGACCTGCGGGACGCGGGCGCGACGGTGACCGTCGTCAACCGCGGCTCGACCCCCGCACCCCGGGGCGTGACCCACCTGCGCGCCGACCGCGACGACGAGAGCGCGCTGCACGCGGCCCTCGCCGACCGGCGCTTCGACACCGTCGTCGACCAAGTCTGCTACACGCCCCTCCAAGCGGCCGTCGCCGCCCGGGTCTTCGCCGGCCGCACCCCGCGCTACCTGCTGACCTCCACGGTCGAGGTCTACGCCCACCTCGGCCGCCCCGGTGGGCCGCCCCTCGCGGAGGAAGCGGTGGACCTGTCGGCCCAGCCGGTGGACCTGCGACTCCCCTGGACGGAGCCGGCGTTCCAGGAGGCCCACTACGGCGAGGGCAAGCGTCAGGCGGAGGCCCTGCTCACCCGACAGGCGCCCTTCGACGTCGCCACCGTGCGCACCGCGCACGTCCTCGGCGGCGCCGACTTCACCGGACGGCTGGCGCACCACGTGGAGCGGATCGAGCGCGGCCTGCCGGTGGCCGTCCACCCCGCGCCGCAGAGCGCCTCCTTCATCCACGAGGCGGAGATCGCCCGGTTCCTGGGCTGGGCCGCGACGGCCGGCTTCACCGGGGCCGTCAACGCGGCCTCCCACGGAACGCTGGACGTACGCGAGTTGTGCGCGGCGATCGGCCGCGAGCTGGGCACCGAGCCGGTGCTGACGGAAGGGACCGGTGAGCCGCTCTCACCGTTCTCCTTCGACCGCTGCTACGCGATGGACACCGGCCGGGCGGCCCGCCTCGGCTTCCGCTTCTCCCCGATCACCGACTGGCTGCCCCAGGCCGTCAAGGAGTCCCGCCGATGACGCCCGCTCCCGCTCTGCCCGTCGCCACCCGTGCCACCCGCACCATCGGCGGCATCGCGGTGAGCGCCGTCGGCCTCGGCGCGATGCCGCTGTCCGTCGAGGGCCGCCCCGACCAGGACCAGGCCGTCCACACGATTCACGCCGCCCTCGAAGCGGGCGTGACGCTGATCGACACCGCCGACAGCTACCACTGGCACGCCGGTGAACTCGGCCACAACGAACGCCTCATCGCCCGCGCGCTCGCCGCCCACGGCAGCGGCACGGACGAGGTGCTGGTCGCCACCAAGGGCGGGCGGGGCCGCCCCGGCGACGGCACGTGGACCGTCAACGGCGACCCCCGCCACCTGCGCCGCGCCGCCGAGGCCTCGGCGCAGCGGCTCGGCGTGGCGGCCATCGGCCTCTACCAGCTCCACAAGCCGGACCCGGCCGTCCCCTTCACCGACTCCGTCGGCGCGCTGCGCGACCTCGCGGACGCCGGAACCATCCGGATGGTCGGCCTCTCCAACGTGGACTGCGAGCAGATCCGCACCGCCCGGGAGATCCTCGGCCCGCGCCTGGTCTCGGTACAGAACCGCTTCTCCCCCGCTCACCCCGCCACCCGCGACACCCTCGACCTGTGCACCGAACTCGGCCTGGCCTTCCTGCCCTGGAGCCCGCTCGGCGGGATCTCGCCCAGCGCCGTCGACGACCCGGGCACCGGCACCCCGGCCTCGGACACGCCCTTCCACACCCTCGCCCGCACCCACGGCGTCAGCCCGCAGCGGGTCTGCCTCGCCTGGCACCTGGCACAGTCCCCCGCCGTCATCCCGATCCCGGGCGCACGCCGCCCGGCCTCCGTTCGCGACTCGGCCGCGGCGGGGGAACTCACCCTCTCGGCACAGGAGCTGGCGGAACTGACCCACCGTCCTTAAACCCGCTGTCCTGTCCGGATGAGGTTGTCAGATAGCAACGCGCTGACCAGCTACGGGACAACTTCATCCGGACGGTCAGGCGTGGGTGTCCGGATGAAGTTGGTCATCAGCGGTCGAAGGGTGCTCAGCGTCCGGCCGAAGTTGGCCTCCGGGCCGGCGATCCTGTCGCGCAATGGCGCCTGTGAAGGCCCCAGGTGTGGGCCGTCGGTTGCTACAAGCTGGGACAGTTGGCAAACGTATATTCGTCCGCGATGTTGAACACGCTGGCACAGCGCGGGCATTCGCCGTTGCCGAAGAGATAAGTGATTCCGCTGGCGAGTGCCTCTTGCCCGTCCCGGACGGCCGTCTCGTGCATCCATAGGCCAATCCCGGAAAGCCCCTCGGGGGACGCCGGCCGCAGATCGCGTCGGTCGACGTCCCCGAGGTTCCAGTCCCGGATTGCCGAGTAGCGCCCGTAGTTGCCGATGGCGATCGTCACCTCAGCATCGCAGTGGGGGCAGGCCAGGTGGTAGAAGTCGTCGGTGAAGTCCCCCAAGCCAGCGCTCCAGTGGTACTGCTCCTTGGCCGCCAGCAGATCGAGGAACGCCGCGAGGTAGTCACCCGGCCGCGACTTCAGGTACAGGTCCAACAGCACACGGAACTCAGCGATCGTGTCGGCGCAGTCCGCGAACTGACGGTCACAGCCATGGTCTCCTGCCGCGCACTGCACGATCGTCCCGGCCAGTGCACGTGCCCGTAGGTTGCTCGACGCGAGCTGCACCAGGCGAGAGAGGGCTGCGAAGCTGGCGGGGAAGACAAGGTCGCTCTCCAGGCACAGCCGGTATCCAAGTTCCTTCCACGCTTCGGCATCGTCCTCGCGCTCGACGCGTTCCAGGAGTTCGGGAACGCGATCAACATCCCCGTAGCAGTCGTGCATCTGTGTCCAGTCCACCACACCGGCAGTCAACCGCTCGGGGGTGCCGGGGTGAATCCGCTCCGTCTCGCCAGGCTGTTCGTGCACCAGTCAGCTCTCCTGGTGGTCAGTCGGCGGGATCGGCCGGTGCCATTCGCTCTCCGGCGGCACGCCGTCCGGCCAGGCGAAGCGCAACTCGCCGTTCATCGCGGCAACCACCCACTGGGCAAGGGTGACGCCTTGCGGCCAACAATCTCCCTCTGCGTTGGACCACATCGCGCCGTCCGGGTCTCGGAAGTCGATCATCGACCACATCGTGCAGCCCCAGTCGTAGAGCGGCACCACTCCGGCGGGCACTCCCCCAGTGGGGTCCGGCCCGTGCTCATAGGCTTCTGCGATGTGTTCGTGCCACTGCCCCACGTCGACCGATAGGACCCCGTCGACGGGCCCGAAGCCGCCGTTGGAAATCTCGGTGTAGAGGCGTCGCAGAAGCGCGGGGAAGACGAACCCGATGACGCGTTCCGCTTCGGCGATGGCCTCTGGCGGGGCGGGCGGGGGTGCCTGCCGTTCCCGAGCGATCTTTCGGCAGGCTTCGATGATCTCGTCGTCCGTCACCGAGCGATCGTAGGGGCTGACTCGGACAGTTGAGGTCGCCAGGGTTCCACGGGCAGATCAGGCTGTCTCGCTGTCGCACTCGATGGAGATGAGCTGGACACCCTCGCGGCGGCACACTGCCCGACAGTGGCCCGGCCAGACTCTGCTCACCGACCTGAACCACCAGGGCCGCGCGTCCGACCACGAGCCGGCGGCCACCGGTGTCCAGCTTCTGCGGTCGGCTAGGCCGGGAGGAAGAAGCCGGTGATGTCGGCGAGGCGCCCGTCCTCGTGGTGGCGGGCGGTGCTGATGCCGGTCGACGCGGTCTCGCCCTGCCCGCCGAGCTGGGTCCAGCGGGCGAGGGAGCGGTCGTGGTGCTCCAGCACCTCGTCGATGCGGAACCGGTGGCCGGGGAAGGCCGCGGCGAATCCGGTCATATAGGCGGCGAGTTCGGTCAGGCCGGTGGCCTCGGTCCCGGGGTCGCGGTAGGCGACCTCGTCCACCGCGACCGCGCCGAGGGCGGCGATCCGGTCGGCGGGGTCGGCCGACCAGCAGGCGGCGTAGTCGTTCCAGAGCCGCTGGGTGTCACTCATGGTCGTCCTGCTTTCGTACGGTCCTCAGAGAGCCGATCGACGCCATCGCGCCGTCGGTGACGCTGTGCAATGTGGTGCGGGGCAGGCTGGCCCGGACGAGCACCAGCAGGCCCTGGTAGAGCGCGAGCAGGTGTGCTGCCGTGGTCGCGACGTCGAGGTCCGGCGGTGTGTCGCCGCGGTGCCGGGCGCGGGTCAGCGCGTCGGCGAAGCCGCCTTCGATCACTGCCAGGCCGTGGTGCACGCCGGCGGCGGTCTCAGGGAGGGTGAAGGACTCGACGGCGGTGTTGGTGAGCAGGCAGCCCGGGTCGGGCTCGGCGCCGGTCTCGATCGCCGAGGTGAAGAACGAGCGGATGCCAGCCAGAGGGTCCGCCGGCTCCAGCAGGTGGACCCGGACCCGGCCCTGCACCACCCGCTCGTTGTAGGCGTCCAGGGCGGCGTGGAACAGGCCGTCCTTGCTCTGGAAGGTCCGGTAGAGGCTCCCCGGGTGCAGTCCGGTGGCCTCTTCGATGTCCCGCAGTGAGGCGCCGAGGTAGCCCCGGTGGCGGAAGAGCCGCATGGCTGAGGCCAGCACCTCGTCCTGGTCCCAGAGCTGTCTGCGCCCCATCTCGACCTCCGTAGTTGAACGATTGCTCACAAAAATAGCACGACCTGGTCCAATGCGGTATCCCCGTGAACCGGCGATCAGGTGGGGCCCGGAGTCGGCGCTGGCCGGCCTTTCAGCGGGCGACAGCCGGCGCCAGGTTGAATCAGTGCGAAAGCCCGCTCACAGGGGTGCTCGGTGAGATCGGCAGCGACCCAGCCAGCCGGCGGAACTCCGGCACGGCCAGGTCGATCGGGTTGGGCGTGGAGTCGACCACTCACACGTCATCGCTCCACAGCGCGGTACCGCGGGCCAGGGCCCGGACGACCTGCTGGGTGTCGCAAGGGCGTCCATCTCAGTCCTCACAAACCGAGCCTGGACACCCTCGTGCTGTCTCCGCAGCTATCCATTGGAATCAGTCATCTAGAGCCGGACGGATCGGCGAATCTGGACAACTTGAGCCGGACAAGGCCAGGTTCACCCGGACGGGACACACGCGGACAGGACACGTCCTTAAACCCGCCCTAAAACCTGCCCTCGGTGGGCTTTCGGAAGTCGGGAAGTGCTTGACGTGCACAGCTGGTCTAGTCCAGTTTGATCCTCAGCACCGCGCTCCTCCCCCGCACCGCGCCAGCCCCCACGCTGCCGCCCGCCCCGCGTCTGCCCACCTTCGCGGCGCGGGCGGCCCACCGTCCCCGAGAGGCACCCCCCATGCCCAGCGCGCTCCAGCACGCCCCCACGCACCGCCGGCCAGCCGGCCGGACCAAACTGCTGAGCCTCGCCGCCGCCACCGTGCTCGCGGCCGGCGGCCTGGCCGCCCTCGCCGGGAACGCCGGCGCCGCCGACGGCAACCTGCTCGCCAACGCCGGGTTCGAGAGCGGCACGCTCGACCCGTGGAGCTGTTCCGACGGAACCGGCAGCGTTATCAACTCCGGTGTGCACAGCGGGAACTACGCGCTCAAGGGGGCGGCGAGCGCGAGCGACACCGCGCAGTGCTCCCAGGCCGTGAGCGTCCAACCGAACACCACGTACAACCTCAGCGCCTGGGTGCAGGGGCAGTACGTCTACCTCGGCGCGACCGGCAGCGGCGTCACCGACCCGGCCACCTGGACCGTCGGCGGCCCCAACTGGCGGCAGCTGTCGACCAGTTTCACCACCGGCCCGAGCACCACCAGCGTCACCGTCTACCTGCACGGCTGGTACGGGCAGGGCGCCTACCTGGCCGACGACATCACCCTCACCGGCCCCGGCGGCGGCAGCCCCAGCACCCCGCCGACCACCGGCACCCCCACGGGCACACCCACCGGCGGCCCGGGCACCCCGCCGCCGAGCGTCCCGCTGCCGGTCGCCCCGTACATCGACATGGGCGCCTGGCCCACCCCGGCCATGCCCGACATGGCCAAGGCCGGCGGCGTCAAGGGCTACACCATGGGCTTCGTCACCGGCGTCGGCTGCAAGGCCAGCTGGTTCAACGCCTATGACCCGCGCACCGGCTGGGCCAAGGAGCAGGTCGACGCGCTGCGCGCGGCCGGCGGCGACGTCAAGCTCTCGTTCGGCGGCGCCAGCGGCACTGAACTCGCCGCCGCCTGCGGCTCGGTGGACTCGCTGTTCGCCGAGTACGACGCGGTCGTCAACGCCTACGGCCTGCGCTACGTCGACTACGACATCGAGGGCGCGGCGATCGCCGACACCACCTCCAACGACCGCCGCTCCGCCGCGCTCGCCAAGCTCCAGCAGGCCCACCCCGGCCTGAAGGTCTCGCTCACCCTGCCCGTCCTGCCCGAGGGCCTGACCAGCGAGGGCGTCGCGATCGTCAAGTCCGCCCGCGACGCCGGGGTCGACCTCGACCTGGTCAACATCATGGCGATGGACTACTACCGCTCCGGCACCGACTACGGCAACGCCGCCGTCCAGGCCGCGCAGTCGCTCTTCGGCCAGCTCAAGGCGCTCTATCCGGCGAAGACCGACGCCCAGCTGTGGGCCATGGTCGGGGTCACCCCGATGATCGGCTCGAACGACGACCACCAGATCTACAACCAGGCCGCCGCCCAGCAGTTGGTGACCTTCGCCAAGCAGAACCACCTCGGCCTGCTGGCCTTCTGGGACGCCACCCGGGACGCCAACGCCTGCACCGGCGGCTCGCTGTCGAAGTGCACCAACATCCCGCAGCAGCCGTACGAGTTCGCGAAGATCTTCAGCCAGTACGCTGGCTGATCCCGGTGTCCGAGGTGCCGGTGGGTCGGGGGGCCGCCGGCACCTCGGCGCGTTCCGGCGAGGAGCCGTCAGGTGTCCGAAAACCGCATGTGACACCATCCGTTCGCCCGGGAACCATCTAGCATTCGGTGATGCCGTCCGCACGGACGGTAGTCGTTCCCCGTATCGAATGATGGGAGTCCCCGTGCGCCGTCGTCTCCTGCGCGCCGCCCTCGCCTGCTCCGCCGCCCTGGGCCTGGCCGCGGCCACCGCGCCCGCCGTCCACGCCGATCCGGCGGCGGTGCGCTGCCCCCGGGGGTACTTCTGCCTCTTCGAGGGACCGCACGAGACCGGGCGCGTGCTGCTCTCCGAGAACGCGCACGTCACGAAGGACGGCTTCCAACTGCGCGACTTCGACGACATCGAGCCGCCGATCCGCCCGCTCTCCGTCCACAACCCGCTCCCGGACGACTTCGGCTGCATCATCCGGCTGAACGACCAGCCGCACTTCGCCGGGCAGGAGCAAGAGGTCTCCGGGTTCGGCAACCACGAACTCAACGGCAGCCGGGTGGCCTCGGTCACCACCGACTGCGGCTGAGAACCCCGCCGCGGCTAAGCCCGCGGAAATTGGCATCCCGTCCTCCCGGACCGTCGATTACAGTCCCTCAAACCTGTACGGCACGAGGGGGCGGACATGACGGTCCGGGACGACCACGACCAGCTCAACACGAACTTTCCGACCGGCGACGCCGCCTGCGCGGCGGGCCTCACCCCCGAGGAACTCGCCGCGTTCAGCCACACCCTCGGCCGGCTGCGCGCACTCCCCTCCCACGACCGCACCCGACTGCACGCCGAGCGCCAGCTCAGCTCCTTCGTCATGGAGAGCCGCAAGCGCCGCCGCCAGGAGGCCAAGCAGGCCGTCCGGCAGGCCGACGCCGAGCTGCTCGCCACCACCGCCACCGGCGGCCGGCACCGTCGAGAGGACGCGCCGCTCGCGCCGACCACCGGAGGACCGGTCGGCGAACTGCAGATCCCGCGCCGCTGCTACGTCTGCAAACAGACTTACCGCCAGGTCGACGGCTTCTACCACATGCTCTGCCCGGACTGCGCGGCCGACAATACCGCCCGCCGGGCCCTCAGCACCGACCTGCGCGGGCGCCGCGCGCTGCTCACCGGCGGGCGGGTGAAGATCGGCTTCCAGCTCGCGCTGATGCTGCTGCGGGACGGCGCCGAGCTGATCACCACCAGCCGTTTCCCACAGGACACCGTCCGCCGCTTCCGCGCCGCCGAGGACAGCGAGCAGTGGTGGGAGCGGCTGACCGTGGTCGGCATCGACCTCCGCGACCCGCGCCAGGTCCTGGGGCTGGCCGAGGAGTTGCGGGCGGACGGCCGCCCGCTGGACATCCTGGTCAACAACGCCGCGCAGACCCTGCGCCGCCCACCGCAGTCGTACGCCCTGCTGGCGGCGGGCGAGTCCACCGCGCTGCCCGCGGCCGACCGCCGGGCGATCACCCATGCCCCCGGCTTCCGGCCGCTCTCCGGCGCCGCCGCCCAACTTCCGGCGGGCGCCGGGTCCTTGCTGGACTTCACCGACGAGGCCGGACTGCTGCCCGATCTCGCCCCCGCCAACTCCTGGTCCGCCACGCTCGGTTCGCTCGACCCGGCGGAGGTACTGGAGACCCAGCTGGTCAACGCCCTGGCTCCGGCCCTGCTCTGCGACCGGCTGCTGCCGCTGCTGCTCGCCTCCCCGCGCCCCGCCCGCTACATCGTCAACGTCACGGCGGTGGAGGGCCGGTTCACGGTCCGCAACAAGACCGCGCGCCACCCGCACACCAACATGGCCAAGGCCGCGCTCAACATGCTCACCCGCACCAGCGCGGCGGAGCTCGCCACCCGGGGCGTGCACATGTGCGCCGTCGACACCGGCTGGATCACCGACGAGAACCCGGCCCCGAAGAAGACCCGGATCGCCGCCCAGGGATTCCGCACTCCGCTGGACATCGTGGACGGCGCGGCCCGGGTGTACGACCCGATCGTGCGCGGCGAGGCGGGACACCCGGTGTCGGGGGTGTTCCTCAAGGACTACCGGGTGGCGGAGTGGTGACGGCTCAGGTGTCGTAGCAGCCGTCCCAGGGAGCCCTGGCCGCCGTCGCAGCGCCCGATGGTGTCGGTGCGGCAGCCGGGCTCGTGCCGGATCGGGATCAGGTCGGGAACGTCCATGGCCGAACCGTACGGGTGACCTGTGACAACGGCCCGGCCCGGGAGCGATTCCCGGGCCGGGCCGTGCGGTGTGTTCAGGTGTGCTCAGGTGTGCTCAGCGACCGGTGGGCAGGTTGGCCCCGCCGGTGCAGTCGAGGACGATGCCGGTGACGAAGGTGTTCGCCGCCAGCATGTGGATCGCCCGGGCGACGTCCTCGGGGCGGCCGACCCGGCCGACCGGGGTGGTGGCGGCGAGGCCGTCGAAGAGCGCGGTGCGCTGCTCGGCGGGGACGCGGTCCCACCACGGGGTGTCGACGACGCCGGGCGAGACGGCGTTGACCCGCAGCGGGGCGAGTTCGACGGCCAGCGGCGGGACCATCGCCTCCAGGGCGCCGTTGATAGCGGCCAGGCCGGCGGTGCCGGGGATGGCGGCGCGGGCGGAGGCGGCGGTGATCAGGGTGACCGAGCCGTCCTCACGCAGGTGCGGCAGCGCCGACTGCAGGACCTGGACCTGCGGCCAGAACTTGGCGTTGAAGCCGGCGGCGAGGTCGGCCAGGTCGAGCTGGGCGAACGGGCCGCTGCCGGCCGCGCCGCTGACCGCGACCACCAGGTGGTCGACGCTGCCGAGTTCGGCGAAGAAGGCCGCGATGGCGGCCGGGTCGGTCGCGTCCACCTGCTGACCGGTGGTCTTGCCGCCGATCCGGGTGACGGCGGCGTCCAGCTTCCCGCGGTCGCGGCCGGTGATCACGACCTCGGCGCCGTCCGCCGCGAAGGCGGTGGCGGCCGCCTCGCCGATGCCGGAGCTGCCGCCCATCACGACGACGCGCTGTCCGGCGAAGAGGTTCGATGCAGTGCTCATGGTGCTGGGCCCTTCCGGCTTGGTCGAGTTCTTGTCGAGACCGCTGGTTCCGGTAATGATATTTGCCGAGACTGCTAGTCTTGTCAAGCGGGCAGGAAGAAAGGGACACCACGATGAGCGAGATCAACCCCCAGGCCGAGCAGAGCCCGTCCACGCGCCCGTCCACGCGCCCGCACACCGGACGCCGCCGCAACGAGGCCGCCCACCGCGCGATCCTGGACGCCGCGTTGCTCCTGCTCGCCGAGTCCGACGGCACGCCCGTCACCGTCGACGCGATCGCCCGCACGGCGGGCGTCGGCAAGCAGACCGTCTACCGCTGGTGGCCCTCCAAGGGCGCCGTCCTGCTCGACGCCCTCACCGACCGCGCCGACCAGGACGTCCCCGGCCCGGACACCGGCGCCCTGCGCACCGACCTGCGCGCCTTCATCGCCAGCACCTTCGACGCCGCCCAGCGCGGCACCACCGCCTCCGCGCTGCGCACCCTCACCCGCGAGGCCGCCCGCGACCCGCACCTGGCCGAGCTGATGCAGAGCTTCACCGCCACCCGCCGGAGCGAGCTGCGCGAGCTCCTCTCCCGGGGGCGCGAGCGCGGCGAACTGGCCGGGGACGCCGACCTGGACCTGATCGTGGACCAGGTCTACGGGGTGTTCTGGTACCGCTTCCTGCTCGGGCACCGCCCGTTGGACGGCGCCGTCGCCGAGCGGCTGGCCGACTCCCTGGTCGCCGGGAACGCCACCGGGAACGCCGCCGGGAACGCCGAGGTCTAGCCGAGAACAGCGAGGTCTGGCCGAGCTCGCTCCGCCGCCGCACCAGCGGCAGGTACACCTCGTCCACGATCTCCACCGGGACGTCGTCGGGCGCGGTCGGCACACCGCGCACGACGAACTCGTTGCCTACGCCGCCGTCCCGCTGGAGCGTGTCGACTGGACGCCCTTCGACGTCGTCCCCCTCGACCGCTACCGCTCCGCCGAGACCGCCGACCGCTTCGCCGACGGCGTCCGCGACCCCCCTGGGGCCCGGAGGAGGCCTTCACGACGGTCGGCGAGTACTTCCGGACGCACTGATACTGGCACCGGCGGAAGCCTGACACCCACGGAAGTGCGGGAAGTCGGCGGGGCCGACTTCCCGCGCACGCTGGAGGGGGCTCATGCGGTGCGGGTGCGGCGGCGGTAGTACGAGACGCCCAGCGCGATGGTGATCGGCCCCCAGAGCATGGCGGGGCCGATGCAGACCCGGGCCAGGGCCATCCACCACCCGTTGCTGAAGCCGGTCTCGTCCAGCACGCCGATCCAGGCGAGCGGCTGGAAGCCGAACAGTCCGAACAGGATCAGGCCGCCCAGCACCGCCGGAAGGAACGCCGCGAGCGGCGGCACCCGGCGCCCCCGCAGGAACGGCACCCAGGACGGGAACACCTCGCCCCAGCCGCTGACCAGCCCCAGGGTGAGCAGCGCGATCGTCTCGGTGATCACGCTCAGGCCGATCACGTACGGGGTCGCCCACCAGACGAAGGGCGGGCGGTTCGGGTCGACCATGCCCATCTGGAAGTCGAACGCGAACGGCAGCCGCCACAGACAGTGCGGCAGGATGATGAACGGGAGGGCCTTGGCAAGGCGCAGGGCCCAACGGGGGACGGGGCGTTCGGTGTCACCGACCGGGACGTTCTTCAGCATGCGTCCATCGTCGCGGGCACCGCCCCGGTCCCACCTCAGCTCCTCGGCCGCGCCTCCTCCCCCACCAGAGCCAACTGCCGCTCGTCACATGGGAGGTGGTCGGATGCACGCAGGGTCAGCCCAGGGGCAGCTCCAGGTGGGCGGCGTTGTCGGCGGGGACGGTGAGGTCGTAGCGGCGGTCTTCATGCAGCCGGACCAGGCGGTGAAGGCGGCCTTGACCCGGTCGTCGGCGGTGGCCTTGGCATAGCTGCGGGAGTTGATCTGCTCGCCGATCGAGGAGGAGCCGAATTCCGCGCCGCCGCCGAGTTGCTTCTCGGCGTCCTTGTGGCAGTTGTTCACGGTGGTGCGTTCGTCGGCCGGCAGGGTGGCCAGGCTGTTGCCCGGCACCTTGTCCTGGTCCGCTACGGCCGGGCCGCGGTCTCGATCACCTGCGGATACTGCACGCGGTGGCGACGACCGGGCCGGTCGTGGGCGCAGCACACGCCTCCTGCACCTCACCACCTCGGCGATCTCACAGCAGACGGCCCGGCTCGAACAGGAAACTCCAGCGGCTCACCCGAGCCCGCGTCATTCCGGATGCGTTCGGCTCACCAGCTCGGGCGCGAAGTAGTCGCGCAGTCGGGCGATCTTGCCGTCGCGGACGCGGAAGATCTGTACGAGCGAGACGGTCACGTCGTCGCCTTCCCGCTCCCCGACTCCGTCGAAGACCGTGTCGATCTCGGCGATGAACACGTCGGGGTCGGCTGTGCTGTGCAGCACGTAGCCGGACTTCTCAAGGTTCGGCGCTCGGCCGTCCGACACCTGCTGCGCGTAGTACACCGCCATCGCGTCGCGGATCTGCTCGCGCCCCACCAGCCTCCGGGGGAAGTCGGCGCCGGCTGGCACGAGCGGCGCCTCAAAGACGCCGTCCGCCGTGAAGTGCTCGGCGAGGGCGTCGGCGTTCCGGGTGATGGCACCGGCGTAGACGTAGCTCTCGAAGATCTCCTGATGCGTTCGGGACACGGTGGACTCCTCGGACTCGGGCTTGGAAACGGACGACCACATCATCATGCGAGGAGTGGGAAGTCGGTGTGGCCGACTTCCCACTCCTCTTGTTTTACGGGGTTGCGGTGGGGCTTGAAGTGGGGTGCGGGGTGGGGTGGTTGTGGTGGTGGCGGGTGGTGAGGGGGTAGGCCCAGGCGAGCAGCGCGAGGAGGAGTACGAAGGGGAGGAGGGTGCAGAGGGTGGCGCCGCCCGGGGCTTCGCTATGGCGGGGTTCAGGTGGCATCGGGGGCGGTGAGGTCGAGTTCGGCCCAGATGGTCTTGGAGTTGGGGTGGCGCGGGATGGCGCCCCAGCGGTCGGCGAGGGCGTCGATGAGGGTGAGGCCCCGGCCGGACTGGGCGTTGGGGAGGTGGACGGTGGGGAGGGCGGGGAGCTTGTCGCCCCTGGGGTCGCTGATCTCGATGCGGAGGGTGGTGCCCCGGCGCACGGTGGTGGCGAGCGCGAGGTGCAGCTCGAAGCCGCGCCCCGGAACGCGTCCGTGCGTGATCGCGTTCGCGGCGAGCTCGCCGACGATGAGGAGCGCCGAGTGGAACGGCTCGGTGTGGCTGAAGTTGATTCCCCAGGCGGTGAGTTGACGCCTGGCGATGCGGCGGCAGATCGCGGCACCCTTGGGCGTGGCGGTGAGAGTGGTGGTGTGGCTGCGGGGCCTGTCGAGGGGGATTTCGGTCGTCATGGGAGAAAAGCGTGGCGGTGCGGACGTACGCTGACCACGGATTCGGCAGGCACGGAGAGTACGTGTACGGACGCGCAGGGTTGACCTGTCGGCCGACCGCAGATTTACCGATCGAAAACGCGGCAAGTCAGGATGGGGTGGCGGCGATGGGTGTTGAGGGTACGGTCTTCGAGGACGGCGACCTGCCGGCGGGGGCCGAGGGGGTCTCGGAGTTCTACAGCGCGGTGGGGAAGATGATCAAGATCTTCCGCGAGCGGGCAGGCTTCACGCAGAAGGAACTGGCCAAGAGGACCGGCTACAGCGAGGACCAGATTGGGGCGATGGAGCGCGGCACGCGGACGCCGAGAATCGAGTTCCTGACGGTCGTTGACGACCTCCTCAACGCGGGTGGCCTCCTAAGGGTCGTCGCGGACGACGTCATGAAGGCCAAGATTCGGGTGGCTGCGCGGCACCCGGCTTTCAACAAGGCGTTCACGAGCGAGGAGGCTCAGGCCGTGGAGATCCACGACTACAGCACGCTCGACATCCCAGGCCTGCTGCAAACGGAAGCCCATGCCCGGGCGCTGTACGAGATGCGAAAGCCCACGCTTCCAGACGAGTTGGTTGAGAAATGGGTGGCAGCGCGGTTGAAACGACAGGACATCCTGATGCGCTCACCTTTGCCGGTGATCAGCTGGGTCATCGACGAGAGCGCCCTCCGACGACCCATGGGTGGCTGGGACGTCCACGAGGAGCAGCTTCGCCACCTGCTCGTTGTCGGGCAGAAGCGCGGTCTCGAACTCCAGGTGATGCCACTGGAGCGAACGAACCATGCGGGCATGGGCGGCTCTTTCATCCTCCTGACGCCGAAGGGAAGGTCGCAGATCGCCTTCGTGGAAGTCCAGCACGTCAATCGACTGATCACTGACCCGGAGGAAGTCCGTATCATGGCCGCACGGTACAGCAGCATCAGGGCGCAGGCGCTCAGCCTGGCGGAGTCCCTGGCCTTGATCGAGAAGATCCTGGGAGAGCGGTGAGCATGCCCGAGCTGTCGTGGTTCAAAAGCAGCTACAGCGGTAACGAGGGAACAGCCTGCATCGAGGTCGCCGAGACCCCTGGCGTGGTCCACGTTCGTGACTCCAAGGACAAGAGCGGACCGCAGCTGGCGTTCGCGCCGGAGGCGTGGAAGGCGTTCGTGAAGCTCGCCGCGACCGCCGAGGTCTGAACGGCCTCTTCTCAACGGCCCACCGCCGTCCGGGCGGCGGGCCGTTGGCGTACCGTCATCGACTTCACGCGCCCTCAAGCTCCCGCCGCATGAGGACGCCCATCGTCTCGTAACGGCGGATCTCCCCGTCGGGCCCTTCCTCGTCCCGGGAGTCGGGCTCGCGGCCATGGGCAACGTAGCCCAACCGCTCGTACAGCGCCCGGGCCGGGGGTTAGGCGAGCCGCGCCAGCAGGCAGACATACGAGCGGACGGCGCTCCGCGGGTTCGGCTGCTCCAAGCGGGTCGTGACGGTGAAACCGGCCTGCTCCAGCAGGCCGACCAGGCGGTCGGCCGGGACCAGGTACGAGACGTACGACACCGGGCGGCCGTACCCTGTCGCCGGGCGCAGCTGGGCGTCGCCGGCGTGGCCGCCCAGCAGCAGGTGGCCGCCGGGGGCGAGGACGCGGGCGAACTCGGCGAAGAGCTGCGGGAGTTGCCCGGGTGGGGTGTGGTGGATGGAGTACCAGGCGAGGATGCCGCCCAGGCTTGCGGAAGCAAGATCGAGGGCAGCCATCGAGCCTTGCAGGAAACGCAGTCGGGGGTAGGCCCGGCGGGCGAGGGCGATCATCTCACCCGACACGTCGACGCCGAAGGCCGACAGTCCCAGACCGTCCAGGTACGCCGTCACCCGCCCAGGGCCGCACCCGAGATCCGCGACCTCGCCGCCGCCCGACTCCCGTACCAGCTCGGCGAAGGCGGCGAGCATCGCCCGGGAGACCGGGTCCATGCCCTCCGGCGGGACGACGAGGCGGAGGTAGTCGGCGGCGACGGTGTCGTACGACTCCCGGACGGCGGCGAGGTGGGCGGGCTCGATCACCGCGCCGGCTTCCGCGGCCTTGGCGGCACGCTCGGCGAACACCTTCTCCCGACGGTCGGCGGTCTGCTTCATCATCCGCTTGCGGTCGCGGGCGGAGAGCCGGTCGATGTAGAGCCCGCCGTTCAGGTGGTCGGTCTCGTGCTGGAGGCAGCGGGCGAAGTAGCCGGTGCCCTCGATCCTCACGGGCTCGCCGTGCTGGTCGACGCCGTGCACCACCGCGTGGTCCGGGCGAGCAAGCCGGGCGTTGGCGCCGGGCACGGAGAGGCAGCCCTCGTCGTCCTCGATCAGGCGGCGGCCTGACTCCTGCTCCTCGACCACCGGGTTGAGCACATGGCCGACGTGCCGGACGCCCTCCTCGTCGGTGCAGTCGTAGACGAACAGGCGCAGGTCCACGTCCACCTGGTTGGCGGCGAGGCCGCAGCCGTCGGCGACGTACATGGTGGCGAACATGTCGTCGATGAGCCGGGCCAGTCGCTCGCTGCCGAAGTCCTCCTCGGTCGCCGTACGGCAGGTGCGGCGGAGGATCTCCTCCCCCACCTCGGTGATCCGCAGGACGGTCGGACGTTCGCGCAGCTCGGACACTGACACTCCCTCATGGATTTGCTGTCGGCTTTGCAAAGTAGCAGACTTTGCAAAGTGACCGAAGACCTCGTCAGAACCGGCTCGCTCCCCGAGCACGCCGTCCGCACCGCCCTGCTGGACCTGCTCGCCGAACGCGGCACCGTCACCTCCACGGAGGCGGCCGACCGGCTCGGGTACAGCTCGGGCCTGTGCTCGTTCCACCTGCGGCAGCTGGCCCGGTACGGGCTGATCGAGGAGGCGCCGGCCGTTGACGGACGGGCCCGGCCGTGGCGGCTGCCGCAGGCCCACCCGGCGCCCGACGGCGCCGAGTTCGGCGAACTGGCCCGAGGCCTGGAGGACGAGAGCTACCAGCGCTGGCTGACCCGGCGCGCCGAGGCCCCGGCCGACTGGCGGCAGGACGCGGCCTTCAGCGCCGTCGTCTACCTGACCCCCGAGGAACTGACCGCCGTCGGCGAAGCCGTCCGGCAGGTGCTCGCTCGCTACCGCGACCGAGACACCGACCCGGGCGCGCGGCCCGCCGGGGCCCGTCCGGTCGCCGCCGTAGCCCGGCTCTTCCCGCTACTCGACCAGTAATCAGGCCACCCGGGAACGAGCCCTGGTCACCGCCCGCAACACCGGCCCGGCCACCAGGCCCACCGCCGCCCCCAGCACGACGCCCTGCACCCCGTCCCAGACATCCTGCACATCGCACGCCCGCCCGATCGCCGGCACCGCGTACTGCAGGACCGACACCCCGAACGGCAGAACCGCGGCGCCCAGCAGCGCCACCGCCGCCCGCCGCCTGGTCCCGGCCAGGGCGGCGGCGAAGCCCACCGGGGCGTAGGTCGCCAGCTTGAGCTCGATGTGCCGCACGTGCAGCAGTTCGTGCGGCGAGCGCGGCCGCCCGCCCCGCACCGTGCAGTGCCGCACCGCCTCCTCCGACAGCCGGAACGCCTCCGGCAGCAGGGTCGCCACCACCACCCCGCCCAGCCCGAGCAGCAGCAGGAAGCCCACCACCCAATGGGCCCGCAGCAGCCGCCCCACCGGCCGGTTCAGCAGCGCCGCCGGCACGAGGGAGAGCAGCAGCCCGGGCCAGAACATCGGCATCCCGCCGAGAACCCCACTGATCACGCCTCAACGGACGCCGCGAACACCCTCTCGGTTCTGACCGGTCGCCCGTCGGGCCTCACTGGACGACCAGGTACCGCTGCTCGCTCGCCCCGCTCACGCAGGAGCCGTCGCGGTACGGCCCGCCCAAGCAGCTCCCCGGGCCCGAGGTGTAGACGACCCAGATGTACGTCCCGGGCGTCTGGGGGGTGTAGCTCACGCTCTGCTCCTTCTGCCACGCCAGGTGGTCCCAGTCCCCCGCGCCCGGGCGCAGGACGCTCACCGCCGAGGTGGTGCCGGAGGCCGCCCAGGTGAGCAGGACCGGTTGGCCTGCTCTGACCACCGCCTGGTCGTCCGGGGTCACCGGGATCGGGGCGGAGGGTGCGTCCTTGACCGGGTTCACGGAGTGGTTCTCGGGTGCCCGCACGTTGAGGTAGCGGGTCGCGCTCCAGCCGCTGCCGATGCTGCCGGTCGACGTATTGGAGCTGATCACGGCCCACTGGTAGACCCCGGCCTCGGTGGGCTTGAAGGTGCAGTTGGCGGAGATGAGCCAGCCGGAGGCCTTCCAGTCGGCGTCGCCGAGCTTGGTGAAGACCCGGGTGACCGAGCCGGTCTTGGCCCAGCTGAGCTCCAGCGATTGGCCGAGCGTCAGGGTGTCCTTGTCGCCGGGGGCGACCAGGCCGGGAGGGTGCGCGGTGCCGCTGGGGACGGTCACGGGCACGGCCTGGCTGGGCATGACGGCACCGGGCGTGCCGCCGACGCCGCTGAACGTCGTCCCGCCGGTCACGCAGTCCGGCGGGCTGCCGTCGTCCTTGGCGACCACGAAGCCACCGTTGGGCAGCCCGGCGTTGCCCCGGTCACGGGTCAGGTACAGGGGCACCGCCACCGCCGCCGCGACCAGCGCCAGCAGGCTCGGCAGCAGCACCCACAGCCGCCGCACCCGGCGCCGCCGGGCCGCCTCGGCCGACTCCGTCGGCTCGGTCGGCGCCCAGCCGGCGATCCCGTCCTGGTCCCCGGCCAGCATGGTCGGCACCCTGGTGGGCGGCACCGCCGGTACGGGCACGGGCGGCCCGAAGCTACCCGTCACGGGAGCCACCGTCGGGTCCAGCAGCGGCGCCTCCGGCACCGACGGCTTCGCCCGCAGCCCCTCCGGCAGCCAGGAGCCGGTCGGCCCGTCGTACGCGGGCGGCCCGAGCCGCTCCAGCAGTTGGCCGGGGGTGGGCCGGTCCTGCGGGCGGCGGGCCAGGCACGAGGCGACGATCGGGCGCAGCGCCTCGGGCACGCTGCTGAGGTCCGGCTCGGTGTGCAGGATCCGGTAGAGCAGGATCTGCGGGTTGCCGCCGCCTCCGTACGGGTCGCCGCCGGAGGCGTGGCAGAGCACTCGGCCGAGGCTGAACACGTCGCAGGCCGGGGTGATCTGCTCGCCCGCGATCTGTTCGGGGGCCATGTAGCCGGGGGTGCCGATGACGGTCTGGGTGCGGGTGATGGAGGCGCCGTCGAGGGCGCGGGCGATGCCGAAGTCGATGACCCGGGGCCCGTCGTCGCTGAGCAGCACATTGGAGGGCTTGAGGTCGCGGTGGACCAGCCCGACCGCGTGGATCGCCTCCAGCGCCTCGGCCAGCCCGGCACCGAGCACCCGTAACACCGGTTCGGGCAGGGGGCCGTGGGTGTCGACGGCCGTCTCCAGGGACGGGCCGGGGATGTAGGCGGTGACCAGCCAGGGCGGGTCGCCGTCCGGGTCGGCGTCGACGACCTGGGCGGTGTGGAAGCCGCCGACCCGGCGGGCGGCTTCCAGTTCCTGGGTGAACCGGAGCCGGAAGCGCGGGTCGGTGGCGAGGTCCCAGTGCACGCACTTGACCGCGACCAGGCGCCCGCCGGGCGAGCGCCCCAGGTACACGATCCCCATCCCGCCGCTGCCGAGCCGGGCCAGCAGCCGGTAGCGGCCGCCGACGGTCGTCGGATCGGTTGGTCTCAACGGCTCCACGTCCGCCCCCCGGCGTAGCCCGCCCCGCACTCTCAGGATCCAACCTGACTCAACGTCAGTTGCGCTGTCGCGCAATCCGAATCATGTCAGCAGCAGGCGCGACGGAACAGCTGATGGACGCAAAAAGATCACACCCGGGCGCCACCGGCCTCAGTGCGGGATCGAGGAGATCAGCTCCTGCGCCCCCTGCCGCTTGAGCGCCAGGGCGACCGAGGTGCCGAGGTCCTCCGGGCTGAGCGCGCCGGCCCACTCGTGGGCGTCCAGCACCCGCTTGCCGTCCGGGGTGAAGACCCGGCCGCGCAGCGAGAGCCGGCCGTCCGCCTCGGCCTTGGCGTAGCCGGAGATCGGGCTGTTGCAGTGGCCCTGCAGCACGTGCAGGAACATCCGCTCGGCGGCGGCCTCGCGCCAGGTGTCGTGGTGGCCGAGGCCGGTGACGGCCTCGATGGTCGCGGCGTCGTCCTCGCGGCACTGCAGGACGAGGATGCCGGCGCCGATCGGCGGGCACATCTCCTCGACACCGAGGACCTCCGTGATCCGCTCCGGCTCGCCGATCCGCTCCAGGCCGGAGACGGCGAGCAGCAGCGCGTCCACGTCCCCCGCCGCCAGCTTGGCGAGCCGGCTGTTGGCGTTGCCGCGGATCGGGACGCACTCCAGGTGCGGGTGGGAGGCGGCGAGTTGGGCGATGCGGCGGACGGAGGAGGTGCCGATCCGGGTGCCGGGCGGGAGTTCGGCCAGGGTCAGGCCGCCGGGGTGGACGAGCGCGTCGCGGATGTCGTCGCGGCGCAGGTAGGCGGCGAAGACGGTGCCGGCGGGCAGCGGGCGGTCGGCGGGCACGTCCTTGAGGCAGTGCACGGCGACGTCGGCCTCCCCGGCGAGCAGCGCGGCGTCGACCTCCTTGGTGAACGCGCCCTTGCCGCCCAGCCGGGCGAGGTCCCCGGTCCAGCGGTCGCCGGAGGTGGTGACCGGCACCACCTCGGTGCGCAGTCCCGGGTGCAGGGCGGCGAGTTCGGCACGGACCCGGTCGACCTGGGCGAGCGCCATGGGCGAGGAGCGGGAGACGATGCGGATCAGCTCAGCGGTGGCCATGGCGTGATGATAGGGGCTCTCACGGGTGATTGAGCTGACGTCAGGTCAACGCGCCGGACGGCCGGGCAGCGAGGCCGCCCGGCCGTCCGCGCACCACGCGGGCTCACTCGTTGTGCAGCACCTCGGCGATCGGCAGCCTGGCCGCCGAGCGGGCCGGGACGAGCGCGCCGAGGACGGCGATCGCGACGCCCGCGAGGGCGAGGGCGGCGAGCAGCGGGGCGCCCCAGACGTCGATCATCGTCTCCGAGAAGTCGATGATCGCGACGTTCTCGACGATCAGCCGGTGCACCAGGATCCCGACCGGGATGCCGATGATCCCGCTGACCACGCCCTGCCAGGCCACCGAGGTGACCGTCATCCCGACGACCTGCCGGGGTGTCATCCCGATCGCCTTCAGCATGCCGAGGTCCCGGCGACGTTCGCGGATGGTGAGCAGCAGGGTGTTGAAGACGCCGAGCGCGGCGACCACCGACAGCAGGACGCTGAAGGTCGTGTTGAAGGTCTTGATCGCGACGATCGACCCTTCCGAGCCCGCCGTGACCACGGATGTCGACAGGCTCGGGTCGGCGGCCGAGACCGCGTTTCGGTAGGCCTCGGCGTCGGTGCCGGCGGCGAGCCGTACGTCGTACTCGACCACGTGCCGGTCGGGGGTGAGCAGGGCCCGGGTGGCGTCGTTGGAGGTGATCGCGTTGGGGTTGCCCTGAACCTCCTCGCCGACCAGGGTGACAGTGGTCTGCCGGCCGTCCAGGAGCAGGGTGATCCGGTCGCCGAGCTTGAGCCCGTGCTGGTCGAGGAAGCCCGGACCGGCCTCGGCCTCGCCCACTCCGGTCGCCGGTCGCCCCTCGACCACGTTCAGCCGCCGGTGGTCGGCCATGGCGTCGCCGCCGTAGAAGTCGGCGAAGACCAGCTGGGGCTGGCCCGCGATGCCGACCCGGACCAAACCGCGGACGGAGACCTGGTCGGCGCCGGGGGTGGCGTGCAGCATCGCCTCGGTCTGCTCCTGGGTCAGCCGGGGCGCGATCTTGTTCTCCGAGAAGGCGCTGGTCAGCACGTCGACGTGGGTGTAGCTGTCCGGCGCGGTCATGGACCTGGCCAGGGTGCTGGTCACCCCGGTGGTCACGGTCACGGTGACCACGCCGAGCACGATCGCCGCCATGGTCAGCGCGGTCCGGGCCGGGCGGGCGAAGGGCTGGCCGAGGCCGAGGCTGACGGAGCGCGGCAGCCGGGTGCCGCTCAGCCAGCGCTGGACCTTCAGCCCGCGCCCGGTGCGCGGCGCGCTGCCGGCCGAGATGGCCTGGGCGGCGGAGAGCCGACGGGCCCGCGAGGCGGGGACGAGCGCGGCGAGGGCGACCAGCAGCGGGACGCTGACCAGGGTGGCGGCGGGCAGCCAGCCGGCCGGCTCGATCACGGCGGTGCCGGTCGAGATCCCGGAGAAGGCGGTATGGAGGATCGGGGTCGCCGCCACCCAGCCGACCGCCGTCCCGAGGACGGTGCCGACGACCGCGGGCACCGAGACCATGGTCAGGTAGACCGTGACCACCTGGCGCGGGGTGAAGCCGATCGACTTCAGCACGCCGATGTGCCGGTAGCCGGAGACCACCGCGCCACTCACCACGTTGCCGACGATCAGCGCGGCGACGATCAGGCCGAGCACGCCGAAGACCGTCATCAGCGGCAGGTAGGCGTCGGCGCCCGCCGAGAAGGCCTGTTTGAGCACCAGGTAGGACTGGGCGCTGGCGACGGCGTCCCCGGGCAGGCCCTCGGTGGTGTTGCCGAGCGAGGCGGTGAGCTGCTGCTCGGTGGCCGCGTCGGTGAAGCGGTAGAGCATCTGCCGCCCGGTGGGGTGCAGGGCGGCCGCCTGCTCGGGGGTGACCCAGCCACCGGCGGACTGGCTCATGTCGGTCGCGAAGCCGACGATGGTGAGCTTCAGCCCGGTGCTGGTGGTGATCGGCGTGCCGAGGTACTTCGCCGACCCGCCTCCCGGGGTGTCGATGACCACCTCGCCGGGTGCGGTGGCCCAGCGGCCCGCCAGCACCTCCACCCGGTCCACCGGCGCGGCCGCGGGGTCGGCCCGGCCGACCAGGGTCAGCGGGCCCGGCGCGTGGCCGACCCAGTCCTCGGGGATGGTCACCACGGCCTCGTCGAAGGGCCCCGCGGCCGCCTCGACGCCCGGTCGGTGGGCGGTGGCGGCCAGTTGCTCCGCCGAGGCCTTGGCCGGGTCGAAGACGGCGCTGACGTGGGCGCCGCGCTCGGACTCGAAGGCGGCGTCGAAGGGGGCCCGGGCGGCGCTGATCACCGCGAGGGCGAGCAGCACGGTCGCGGTGGAGCAGAAGACCACCAGGCCGATCACGATGGTCTGCACCCGACGGCGTTTCACGGCCGCCCGCGAGGCGCGCCACACGGCTCCGGTCACGACGACGCCTCCAGCATCCGCTCGCGCGCCACCTTGCCGTCCGCCACCTCGACCAGCCGGCTGGCGCAGCGGGTGGCCAGGTTGGGGTCGTGGGTGACGATCAGGAGGGTCTGCCCGATCTGGTTGAGGTCGATCAAGAGGTCCATCACCTGTTCGCCCGAGCGGCTGTCCAGCGCGCCGGTCGGCTCGTCGGCGAGCAGCAGCGCCGGGCGGTTCATCAGGGCGCGGGCCACCGCGACCCGCTGGCGCTCGCCGCCGCTGAGGGTGGCCGGGTAGACGTCCTTGCGGTGCGCCACACCCAGCTCGTCCAGTAGCTCCAGGGCGCGGCGGCGCGCCTGGCGGGCGCTGGTGCCGGTCAGCTGGGCGGCCAGCGCGACGTTGTCGAGGGCCGGGAGGTCGTCGATCAGGTTGAAGAACTGGAAGATCATGCCGATGTGGCGACGGCGGAACAGGGCCAGCCCGTTCTCGTTCAGCTGCCCGAGGTCCTGCCCCTGTACCCGGACGGTGCCGGAGCTGGGCCGGTCCAGCCCGGCCACCATGTTCAGCAGGGTGGACTTGCCGCACCCCGAGGGGCCCATCACGGCGACCGCCTCGCCCGCCCGGATCCGCAGGTCGACGCCGTCGAGCGCCCTGGCGTCGCCGAACTCCTTGTGCACCCCGGACAGCTCGACGACGAACTGCGCGTCGTCCGGCCTGGTGGTCCCGTCGTGGTCGTTGCTCATGGTCGACGACGGTAGGCGCGCCCGCCGGGGCCGGGCGTCCCACCCCGGGTGTAACCGCAGGTCGCCGTAGTACCGGGGATGTACGGCAGCGGCACCCCCGGATGATGTCGATCAAGCGCTGACCTGGGAAGCTGGCGTTGTGTGGGGAACGGGATTGGACTGGGCGGCGGTCGCGGTGGCGGGTGCGGCCTGCGCGGCCGCCGGCTGGCTGGGCGTCGCGCTGGTACGGGCGCGGCGGCTGCACCGGGAGGCGATCGGCGAGCGCGGCTGGCTGCTGGAGCGGGAGCGGGAGAGCGCGGCCCGGACCGCCGTGGACGCCGAACGGGCGCGGATCGCGGCCGAGTTGCACGACATCGTGAGCCACAACGTGAGCCTGATGGTGGTGCAGGCCGGGGCCGCGCGCGAGGTGCTGGCGACCATGCCGGAGGAGGCGGCGGCCGCGATGGGCGCGGTCGAGGCGGCCGGGCGGGACACCATGACCGAGCTGCGGCACCTGCTGGGCCTGCTCGCCCCGGCCGCGGACGGCACCGAGGAGCCGGAGCGGGAGGATTTCTCCCCGCAGCCGAGCCTGACCAGGCTGAGCCCGCTGATCGACCGGTTCGCCTTCGCCGGGCTTCCGGTAGAGGTCCGGATCTCCGGTGAGCCGAGGGCGCTGCCCGGCGGCATCGACGTGACGGCGTACCGGATCATCCAGGAGGCGCTGACCAACGCGCTCAAGCACGGGGACGGGGTGACGGCGGAGGTGACGGTGCGGTACGCGGACCACTACCTGCGGGTGGAGGTGCTGAACAGCGGGCCGAGCGTGCTCTCCGGCGAACCTGGTGGGCCCGCCCCCGCGCCGAAGCAGGCGGACGGCGCCGGGCGTGGGCTGATCGGCCTGCGCGAGCGGGTCGCGGTGTACGGCGGGGACCTGGACGCCCGGCGCCGGCTCGGCGGCGGCTACCGGGTGCGCGCCCGCATCCCGCTGGACCGGCCTTGACGGAGGGGACCGTGGAAGAGACCGAGCAGCGCCGCCCCCGGGTGGTGATCGCCGACGACCAGGAGCTGGTCCGCACCGGCTTCCGGATGATCCTCACCGCGCGCGGCATCGACGTGGTCGCCGAGGCCTCCGACGGCGCCGAGGCGGTGGCCGCCGCCGTGCTGCACCGGCCCGACGTGGCCCTGCTGGACATCCGGATGCCCGTCATGGACGGCCTGGAGGCCGCCCGCCGCATCCTGGCCCAGGCCCCCGGCTGCCGGGTGATCATGCTGACCACCTTCGACCTCGACCACTACGTCTACGCCGCGCTGTCCGCCGGGGCCAGCGGCTTCCTGCTCAAGGACGTCACCTCGGCCCATCTCGCCGCCGCCGTACGGCTGGTGGACACCGGTGACGCCCTGCTCGCCCCCTCGATCACCCGCCGCCTGGTGGAGCGCTTCGCGGCCGGCGCCCCGCACCCCGCCGCCCGCGGCGCGGACTCGCCCCGGCTGCACCGCGACCTCGCGCCGCTCACCCCGCGCGAGGTGGAGGTGCTCGGCCTGCTCGGACGCGGCCTGTCCAACACCGAGTTGGCGACCGAACTGACCCTGAGCGAGTCGACCGTGAAGACGCATGTCGCCCGGATCTTCGCCAAGTTGACCCTGCGCGACCGGGCCCAGGCGGTCGTGCTCGCCTACGAGACCGGACTCGTCTCACCCGGCGACGCAAGCTGACCGTCAACTTTCGTATCAGCCAAGACAATTCGCATGACCATCATCCATCTCACTCGATAGGGGGAACAGTTCGGCGGATTCACATTTTTGCCAGTCCATGGGGGAACATCTGCATGTCCAGGCCCGAACCGTGAAGAACCGTCCGGGCCGCGGCATCACCCCGGCATGACGAAGACAATTGGACAGGCCCGTGACCACCACCGCCCCCGTGTGGGACTGCCCCTTCCACCACACCGACGGTCTGGAGTTCGACCCCCTCCTCAAGCGGCTGCTCACCGAGGCCCCGATCGCGAGGATTCGACTGCCGCACGGCGAGGGCGAGGCCTGGCTGGCCACCCGCTACGAGGACGTCAAGGTGGTCACCACCGACCGCCGGTTCAGCCGCGCCGCCGGGATCGGCCGCGACCTGCCGCGGATGACGCCCGCCACGATCGCCCAGGCCGAGTCGATCAACCTGATGGACCCGCCCGAGCACAACCGGCTGCGCCGCCTGGTCGCCCAGGGCTTCACCAACCGCCAGGTCGAGCGGATGCGCCCGGCCACCCAGCGGATCGTCGACGGCTACTTCGACGAGATGGAGGAGCACGGCGCCCCGGCCGACCTGATGCACTTCCTCTCCAGCCGGCTCCCGCTCACCACCATCTGCGAGGTGCTGGAGATCCCGGAGCGGGACCGCGACCGACTGCGGGCCTGGGCCGTCGCGATGATGCGGATGGGCCCGGGCAGCCGGGAGGGCCAGGAGGAGGCCAAGGCCGGCCTGCGCGCCTACTTCACCGGGCTCACCGCCACCCGCCGCGCGAACCCCGGCGAGGACCTGATCAGCGCGCTCGCCACCGCCCGCGACGGCGAGGACCTGCTGGACGCGGACGAGCTGGCCGTCATGGCGATGGTCCTGCTGGTCACCGGCCACGACACCAGCACCTACCAGCTCGGCAACATCACCTACACCCTGCTCACCCACCCCGAGCAGCTCGCCAAGCTGCGCGCCCAGCCGGACATGCTGCCGCGCGCCCTGGAGGAGCTGCTGCGCTTCATCCCGTTCCGCCAGGGCCCCGGCATCGCCCGGGTCGCCACCGAGGACGTCGAGCTGGGCGGGGTGCTGATCCGGGCCGGCGACGCCGTGCACGTCTCCTACCTCACCGCCAACCGGGACCCTTCGGTGTACGCGCGCCCCGACGAGCTGGACTTCGACCGCGACGCCGGGCCCGTCAACATGGCCTTCGGCCACGGCCAGCACCGCTGCCTCGGCTCGCACCTGGCCCTGATGGAGCTGCAGGTCGCCATCGGCACCCTGTTGCGGCGCTTCCCCGGGCTGCGCCTGGCCGTCGACCCGTCCGAACTCGACTGGAACTCCGGCTCGATCTGGCGCTTCCCGCGGACACTGCCCGTCGCCTGGTAGCACCTCCCCCACCACACCGTTCCTGACTGGGGAGACCCACACCATGGCAACACTCTGCCGCCCCGCCATCGCCGTACCCGAACACGTCATCACCCTCGACGAGACCCTCGACCTGGCCCGCACCCTGCACGCCGACCACCCCCAACTCGGCCTGGCCCTCCGGCTGATCGAGAACACCGGGGTACGCACCCGGCACCTGGTCCAGCCGATCGAGCAGACCCTCACCCACCCGGGCTTCACCCTCCGCAACCGGGTGTACGAGCGGGAGGCCAAGGCCCGCGTCCCCGAGGTGGTCGAACGCGCCATGCGCCACGCCGAGTTGGGCGCCCGGGACATCGACCTGATCATCTACGTGTCCTGCACCGGCTTCATGATGCCGTCGATGACCGCCTGGCTGATCAACACCATGGGGTTCCGCTCCGACACCCGCCAGGTGCCGATCGCCCAGCTCGGCTGCGCGGCCGGCGGCGCCGCCGTCAACCGGGCGGACGACTTCTGCCGCGCCTACCCGGGCGCCAACGTGCTGATCGTCGCCTGCGAGTTCTGCTCGCTCTGCTACCAGCCGACCGACCTCGGCGTCGGTTCGCTGCTCTCCAACGGCCTGTTCGGCGACGCGATCGCCGCCGTGGTGATGCGCGGGCAGGGCGGCAGCGGGGTGCACGTCGAGCGCAACGGCTCGCACCTCGTCCCGGACACCGAGAACTGGATCTCGTACGGGGTCAAGGACACCGGCTTCCACTTCCAGCTGGACCGGCGGGTGCCCGGCACCATGGAGATGCTCGCCCCCGCGCTGCGCGGCCTGGCCGGACAGCACGGCTGGGACGTCTCCGGGCTGGGCTTCTACATCGTGCACGCGGGCGGCCCGCGCATCCTGGACGACCTCTGCCACTTCCTCAACCTGGAGCCCGCGACCTTCCGTTACAGCCGGGCCACGCTCACCGAGCGCGGCAACATCGCCAGCGCCGTCGTCTTCGACGCCCTCGCCCGGCTCTTCGCCGACGGCGGCGTGCCCGAGGGCACCCGGGGGCTGATCGCCGGCTTCGGACCTGGCATCACCGCCGAGATCTCACTGGGCAGTTGGGTCGGCGCCCCGGCCGAGCCGGAGCGCCGCCGGCCGCGCGCCATCTCCACCTCCGACATCACCCTCGTCCACCAGAGCGACCCCCACCGTTTCCCGACCGGCACTACGATCACCAAATGACCGACACCACGGACCGCACCGACACCGCCGCCAGAGCCGCCGAACTCGCCGCCCTGTTCCCCGCGCTGCACGCGCCGCAGTACTGGGCCTGGGGCCGCTACGACGCGCAGTTCTCCACCGTGCTGCCGCCGGACGATCTGGTCACCAACATCCACCTGGTCGGCTTCGCGGACGGCGGCGTGGTGCTGTGCCGGGACGACCGGGACCACTGGTTCCTGCCCGGCGGCACCCGGGAGCAGGACGAGTCCGTCGACGCCTGCCTGGAGCGCGAGCTGCGCGAGGAGGCCGGCGCCCGGCTGCTCGGCGAGCCGGCCTGGCTGGGCGCGCACCGCTGCCGCACCGACGACCCGGTGCCGTACCGGCCGTGGCAGCCGCACCCGGAGAAGGCCTGGCTGTGGGGCTGGGCCGAGGTCGCGCTGGACTCCGCGCCGACCAATCCGGCGGACGGCGAACAGGTGGTCGAGGTCCGGGCCCTCCCGCCCGCCGAGGCGCAGCAGCTGCTGCTCACCGGGCACGACGCGTGGTGGGGCGAGCTGATCGGGCTCGCGGTGGAGCTGCGCGAGCGGGCCGGGCGGGGCTGAGGTATTCCCGCCGGACCCGAAGACCACCGGAACGGCCCAACATCAGAGAGCACTGTCCGTTTCGCGGTGGTAACACGTGATTATGGACACCAAGCTGCTGGCCCTGGACTACCCGGTGCTCAACATCTTCTGGACGATGCTGGAGCTTTTCCTCTGGGTGCTCTGGTTCTTCCTGCTGTTCAAGATCATCACCGACGTCTTCCGCAGCCACGACCTGAGCGGCTGGGGCAAGGCGGGCTGGCTGGTCGTGGTGATCATCCTGCCGTTGATCGGCGTCCTGGCCTACCTCATCGCGCGCGGCGAGGGCATGGGGAAGCGGGATGTCGCCCAGGCCGAGCAGGCCGAGGCCGCGTTCAAGGCCTACGTCCGGGACGCGGCGGCCGGGACACCACCGGAGGGCGGCCGCAGCCATGTCGATGACCTGGCGAGGCTGGCGGACCTGAAGGACAAGGGCGCCATCTCCGACGAGGAGTACCAGAAGGCCAAGGACAGACTCCTGGTGTGACCGGACCGGACGGCCGGGGCCGGTGGGCGCTTCCCGCACCCACCGGCCCCGGCCGTTTCCGCTGCCGCCAGCCTCAGCGCCGCCCGGAGCGCCGGTCGCCCGAGCCGCCGTCGCCGGCCAGGCCCGCGCGACGCAGCGCGTCCGCCATGGCGCTGTTAGCCGGCGCGCCGCCGCCGAAGCCGCCACGGTCACCCCGGTCGCGCCGGTCCTGCCCGCCGAGGCCGCCCTGACCGCCCTGGCCGCCACCGCGCCGCTCCTGGCGCGGCGGGCGGGCCTGCCGGTCGCCCCGGTCGCCGCCGCGGTCGCCCCGGTCCCCGCGCTCGCGGCCGACCTCGTCGTCCAGCCGCAGGGTGAGCCCGATCCGCTTGCGCGGCACGTCCACCGAGAGCACCCGGACCTTGACGATGTCGCCGGGCTTGACCACCTCGCGCGGGTCCTTGACGAAGTTCCTCGACAGCGCCGAGACGTGCACCAGCCCGTCCTGGTGGACGCCCACGTCGACGAAGGCGCCGAAGGCGGCGACATTGGTGACCACGCCCTCCAGCACCATGCCGACCTCCAGGTCGCCGATCTTGTCGACGCCCTCCTTGAAGACGGCGGTGCGGAAGGCCGGGCGCGGGTCGCGGCCCGGCTTGTCCAGCTCGCCGAGGATGTCGGTGACGGTCGGGACGCCGAAGGTGTCGTCGGCGAAGTCGGCCGGGCGCAGCGCGCGCAGCCGCTCGCTGTTGCCGATCAGCTCGCGCAGTTCCCCGCCGGTCGAGGCGAGGATGCGGCGCACCACCGGGTAGGCCTCGGGGTGCACGCTGGAGGCGTCCAGCGGGTCCTCGCCGCCAGGGATGCGCAGGAAGCCGGCGCACTGCTCGAAGGCCTTGGGGCCGAGCCGGGCGACGTCCTTGAGCTGCTTGCGGGTGCGGAACGGGCCGTTGGCGTCGCGGTGGGCCACGATGTTGTCGGCCAGCGTGGCGGTGACGCCGGAGACCCGGGTGAGCAGCGGCGCCGAGGCGGTGTTGACGTCGACGCCGACGGCGTTGACGCAGTCCTCGACCACGGCGTCCAGCGAGCGGGAGAGCTTCACCTCGCTCAGGTCGTGCTGGTACTGGCCGACGCCGATCGACTTGGGGTCGATCTTGACCAGTTCGGCCAGCGGGTCCTGAAGGCGGCGGGCGATGGAGACCGCGCCGCGGATCGACACGTCCAGGTCCGGCAGTTCCTGCGAGGCGAACGCCGAGGCCGAGTAGACCGAGGCGCCGGCCTCGCTGACCATCGCCTTGGTGAGGTTCAGCTCGGGGTGGCGCTTGATCAGGTCCTCGGCGAGCTTGTCGGTCTCCCTGGAGGCGGTGCCGTTGCCGATCGCGACCAGGTCGACGTCGTGCTTCCTCGCCAGCGCGGCCAGGGTGCCCAGGGCCGCGTCCCACTTGTTGGCGGGCTGGTGCGGGTAGATCGTCTCGTACGCGACGACCTTGCCGGTGGCGTCCACCACGGCGACCTTCACCCCGGTGCGGAATCCCGGGTCCAGGCCCATGGTGGCGCGGGTGCCGGCCGGGGCGGCGAGCAGCAGGTCGCGCAGGTTGGCGGCGAAGACGCGCACCGCCTCGTCCTCGGCCTCGGCGCGCAGCCGACCGCGCAGGTCGATGCCGAGCCTGACCAGGATGCGGGTGCGCCAGGCCCAACGGACGGTGTCGCCCAGCCACTTGTCGGCCGGGCGGCCGTGGTCGGCGATGCCGAAGCGGCCGGCGATGCGCTGCTCGTAGTCGTTCTCGCCGGGCAGGTCGCCCGCGGACTCGCCGTCGTAGGGGGAGAATTCGAGGTCGAGCACCTCCTCCTTCTCGCCGCGCAGCATCGCCAGGATGCGGTGCGAGGGGAGCTTGGTGTAGGGCTCGGCGAAGTCGAAGTAGTCGGCGAACTTGGCGCCGTCGCCCTCCTTGCCGTCCCGGACCTTCGCGACCAGGCGGCCCCTGGTCCACATCCGCTCGCGCAGCGAGCCGACCAGGTCGGCGTCCTCGCCGAAGCGCTCGACCAGGATCGCCCGGGCGCCCTCCAGGGCGGCGGGGCCGTCCGCCACCGACTCGTTCAGGTACCGGGCGGCGAGCGTGGCCGGGTCCTGCGTCGGGTCGGCGAGCAGGGTGTCGGCCAGCGGCTCCAGGCCCGCCTCGCGGGCGATCTGCGCCTTGGTGCGCCGCTTGGGCTTGAAGGGCAGGTAGATGTCCTCCAGCCGGGCCTTGGAGTCCGCGGCGAGCACCTGGGCGCGCAGCGCGTCGTCCAGCTTGCCCTGGGCCTCGATCGACTCCAGGACGGCCGCCCGGCGCTCCTCCAGCTCGCGCAGGTAGCGCAGCCGCTCCTCCAGGGTGCGCAGCTGGGCGTCGTCCAGCGAGCCGGTGACCTCCTTGCGGTAGCGGGCCACGAAGGGGACGGTCGCGCCGCCGTCGAGCAGGTCGACCGCAGCCTTCACCTGCCCCTCGCGGACGCCCAGTTCCTCGGCGATCTTCCGCTCGATCACCTGCTGGGCCTGCCGGGCCCCCTGTTCGACTGGCGTGGTCACGAAGCCGGTCACCTTCTCCTTCAGTGCTTTCGCCGTACGCCCTGCATTCTGGCAGGTACCGGTGACGGCTCCCGGCCGCACCCGGGGCGGCGGGCGTGGCGCGGTCCCGCGGCGGTCCCAATCAGGCTTGAGCGGGGCCCAGTTGCGGCTTGCTGGGCTGGCGGGCATGGACACCCTGGATACCGCGGCCGCGTGGGAGCGACAGCGCACCCGGCGCCGCGCGCAGTGCCCGGCGCTCCCCGTCCGTCCGCTGACCGATCACCATCTCCTCACCTTATCGGGCCCGGTAGTTCGGGAATCCGGCTGAAGCCCGGCGATCCGCGCTGTACGCTGCCGGGCATGTGCGCTGCCGCCCGGATGCACCCCGATGAACCGGTCGTCGACGCGGCCCTGGTACGGCGGTTGATCTCCGCCCAGTTCCCCGAGTGGGTGGGCCTTCCGGTCACGCCCGTCGGGTCCGTCGGGACGGACAACGCGATGTTCCGGCTCGGGCCCGAACTCGCCGTCCGACTGCCCCGGGTGGAGTGGGCGGCCGGGGACGTCCGCCGGGAGCACCAGTGGCTGCCCCGACTGGCACCGCGACTGCCGCTGCCCGTCCCCGCACCGGTCGCCGTCGGCCGCCCCGCCGCGGGCTACCCGTGGGAGTGGTCGGTGCTGCGCTGGCTCGACGGCGTCAACCCTGCGGTCGGCGCCCTCGCCGCCCCGGACGCCCTGGCCCGCGACCTGGCCGGCTTCGTCAACGCCCTGCGCACCGCCGATCCCGCGGGCGGCCCCGCCGGGCACCGCAGCGTCCCGCTCGCCTCCCGGGACGGCGCCACCCGTGCGGCGATCACCCAGCTGACCGGCGTGATCGACACGGCGGCCGCAACCGCCCTGTGGGACAAGGCACTTCGCCTGCCCGAGTACGACGGCCCGCCGACCTGGATGCACGGCGACCTCACCCCGGGCAACCTGCTGGTCTCCAGAACCGGCCGGCTCGCCGCCGTCATCGACTTCGCCCTGATGGGCGTCGGCGACCCCACCGCCGACCTGATCGCCGCCTGGAACACCCTCCCCGCCGCCGCCCGCCCCGCCTTCCGGGCCGCCGTGCGCGCCGACGACGCGATGTGGGCCCGCGGCCGCGCCTGGGCCTTCTCCATCGCCCTGGTGACGATCCCCTACTACCGCCACACCGACCCGGCCCTGACCGCGAACGCCCGGCACGTCGTACGCGAGGTCCTCGCCGACCGCAGCGTGTAGGCACCGTCAGGCTTTTCCGACAGTCATACCAGGTAAGGAATCTGCCCTGGTCAACATCTGCTGTTAGCCTGACCCCCATGAGTGGACTGCGGGAGCGCAAGAAGGAGCGGACGCGACAGGCCATCTCCGAGGCGGCCATCGCGCTCTTCCTGGAACACGGCTTCGACCAGGTGTCGGTGGCGGACGTCGCGGCCGCCGCCGAGGTCTCCAAGCCGACCCTGTTCAGCTACTTCCCCAGCAAGGAGGACCTGGTCGTCCACCGCTTCGCCGACCACCAGGAACAGGCCGCCGAGGTGGTCCGGGGCCGGGCCGACGGCGAGTCGGTGCTCGACGCGCTGCGCCGGGACTTCCTCGACGGCCTCGCCCGGCGCGACCCCGTCACCGGTCTCAACGACCACCCCCAGGTGCTGGCCTTCACCGCCCTGGTCCACGGCACCCCGAGCCTGGCCGCCCGGGTCGGCGCCTACGTCGCCCGCGCCGAACAGTCCCTCGCCGAGGCCCTGCGCGAGGCCCCCGACCTGGCCCGTCCCCACGAGCTCACCGCGCCCCTGCTCGCCGCCCAGGTCACCGCCACCCAACGCGTCCTCGCCCTGCACAACTGGCACCGCATCCACCACGACGGCCGCACCGCCGACGACCTCCACCCCGAAGCCGTCGCCGACGCCACCCGTGCCTTCGACCTCCTCACCGACGGCTACGCCGAGGCCTGAGCGTCAGAACCCGAGCACCGGCTGGGGCCCCTGGCCGGCGGACTCGGAGGGACGTGAACAGCGGCGAGGTGGGGCTACCGCCGACGCGGCCTGCCCGAGCGGCCGCCGCCCTGTGGCCCGGCCCCGCCACGCGGCTTGCGCGGGGCGGCAGTCGCCGCAGCCGTCTCCGGCCAGTGGGTGGGGCGGGTGAGGGTGGCGGGGAGGCGGGTGGTGGCGTCGCCGCGGGCGGCGTTGAGTTGGGCCTGGGTGAGGAAGAGGGCCGAGCTGAGGTCGGCGCCCGCGAGGTTGGCGTCGCGCAGGTCGGCGCCGATCAGGTCGGCGAGGCGCAGGTCGGCGCCGGCGAGGTCGGCGGCGACGAGGAGGGCGCCGCGGAGGTTGGCGCCGCGCAGGTCCGCGCCACGCAGGCGGGCGCCGAAGAGGTCGGCGCCGCGGTGCTCGCGGCGGCGGGGGACTGCGGCGCGGACGAGTTCGCCGGCGCGCAGCAGCAGGTCGCTGACCCGCTGGCGGTGGGCGGGGACGTCGACGGCGAGGATCTCCTCGGGGGTGCCGCCGGCCAGCCGGTCGGTCTCCTCCAGGGCCTGGCGCAGTTCGGCGTGGACGGGCCGGGCCGCCTCGAAGGTGAGTGCCTCGGTGAGGTACCAGAGGAGTTCGTGGAGCTGCCGCACGATCGGGAACACGTCGAACATCGACTGGGCGCCGGCCGGCTCCTCGCGCCAGCTGACCCCGCCGAAGGTGACCTGGGAGACCCGCTGTCCGGCGCCGAAGCAGTCGTAGACGGTGCAGCCCTGGAAGCCACTGTCCCGCAGTCGCGCGTGGATGCCGCAGCCGAAGTCGGTCCGCAGGTTGCGGCAGGGGGTGCCGGCGGCCTTGTTGACGGCGAAGTCGGCGGTGGCCGCAAAGGGCAGGGCGACGCAGCAGAGCCCGAAGCAGCTGCCGCAGTCGGACTGGAGCGGGGTCGGCGCGGCCGCCGTCTGGTCCTGCGGCGACTCGGTCTCGCGCACGTTCCGGGGTCCTTCCAGCAGCGGGGCGCCGGTCCGGCCCCGTGAACCCTGGAATCCTACTGGGCACGGCCACCCTCACTCCGGTAACATGCGCAGCAGCAAAGAGACTATTACATAGGGGGAACGGGCAGCATGCCGCAGCCGAGCATCACCGAGCTGGTCCGGATGTGGATCAGCGGTTGGACGGTCTCCCGGGGCTCCGCCGATCCGGTGGAGCAGCCCTGGGGCTGGAGCATCGACGTCGGCGCGCCGGTTGGGGAGGTGGGCCGGCACGTGCTGCCCGAGCCGACCGAGGGCGAGGTCCGCAAGCTCGCCGAGACGATCACCGCGCCGAACACCTGGCTGAAGCTGTTCGCCGAGGACGACACGGTGCGTCCCTGGCTCGGCCCGCACTGGCGGCTGGACCCGCCGGGCTTCCTGATGACCGCCCCGCTCAGCCCCGAGCGGCCCGAGCTCCCGGCCGGCTACACCGTGACCACCTGGACCAGGGGCGGGATCCTGCGGGTGCTGGTGCGCACCGAGGACGGGCACCTGGCCGCCCGGGGCCAGGCGGGCCTGGCCGGCCCGGTGGCCGTACCGGACCAGATCGTGACGGCCCCCGAGCAGCGCCGCCGGGGCCTGGGCTCGGTGGTGATGCGGACCCTGCAGTCCGCCGCGTACGGGACCGGCGCCCGCACCGGCGTGCTGGTCGGCACCGCGGCGGGGCAGGCCCTCTACACCTCGCTGGGCTGGACCACCCGCGCCCCGATGGCGAGCCTGGTCCTGGAAAAGCGGGAGGACTAGCGGTACGGCAGCAGCTCGGGCCGCTTCGGCGGGCGGCCGTCGCCGGAGGAGCGGCCGGTGAGGCGGCGCCCGATCCACGGGCCGAGGTGGGTGCCCAGCCAGCGGGCGTCCGAGCGCAGCTGCTCGGCGCGGCCGGTCGGGGCGGCGGGCGGCAGCGGGGCGCGCCAGTCGAAGGCGGCGGGGCGGCCGAGCGCCTCCAACACGCCCTCGGCGACCCGGCGGTGGCCCTCGGGCGACAGGTGCAGGCGGTCCTCGGCCCAGAGCCGGCGGTCGTCGAAGCAGGGCGCGGAGAAGAGGTCGACCACGGCGAAGCCGTCCTGCTGTCCGAGCTCCTGCACGAAGGCCTTCATCCGCAGGATGGCGGGCAGCAGCCGGGCGCTGCCGGCCAGGCGGCGGGTGGGGTCGGTGCTGGTGAACAGGACGACGGTGGCGCCGGCGGCGCGCAGGTCGGCGGCGCAGCGGCCGAGCAGCCGCTCGACCCGGTCGATGTCGCAGCCGGGGCGCAGCACGTCGTTGAGGCCGCCGGCCAGGGTGACGAGTTCGGCGCCCATGGCGGCGGCGGTGGCGAGCTGCTCGTCGTGGATCTGGCCGATGAGCTTGCCGCGGACGGCGAGGTTGGCGTACCGGAAGTCCCCATCCGCCTGCCCCGCCCGATCCGCGTGCTCGGCGGCGGGAGCGTGCCCGGCGGCGGGAGCGTGCTCGGCGGCGAGCGCCGAGGCGACCCGGTCGGCCCAGCCGCGGTAGTGGCCGTCGGGCAGCAGGTCGTCGCACATGCCCTCGGTGAAGGAGTCCCCGACGGCGACGTAGCTGCGGTAGGTGGTGGGCACGGACTGCCTCCGCTCTCCTGAGATGGCTCCGCGGTCCGACGATCGTACGTGTGCGCCCGCGGGCCGCGGCGCCGGGGCCCGGCACTCATTGCGCGTCCATTGCCCGTTTATCGGTCCGCGCCATCCTGAGCACACGGGGCGGCGGCCGGCGACGGGGGCCTTGCCGCCGCCCCTTCACGCGGCGGCCGCCCCCGCACCCGGCGGTCACCCCGGCGCGACGACCGCCTCGCCCGTGGCGCGCCCAGCCGTGAACCAGTGCTCGCGCACCGCGTCGGTGGGCCGCTGCTCGCCCAGGGCGCCCAGCCCCCACTCCCCCAAGGCCTCGATCACCGGACGCAGTTCGCGTCCACGCCCGGTCAGCTCGTAGACCGTCGCGCTGGCCGGCCGTTCCAGCTTGCGCCGGACGGCGAGCCCCTCGCCCTCCAACTGCTTGAGCCTGGCCGCGAGGATGTCGGTGGAGACGCCGGGCAGGTCGGCGTGCAGGTCGGTGTAGCGGCGCGGGCCGCCGAGGAGTTCACGGACGATCAGGAGGCTCCAGCGCTCCCCCACCGCGTCCAGGGCGCGGGCGACGGCGCAGTACTGGTCGTAGCTTCGGCGTGACATGTGGATCAGCATAGCCAAGAGGTTGGACTTTCCAAGTGCCAGCTTGGTAGAACAAAGCAGAAGCAACGGAGCGGTGGTGACGGTCGGGAGGCCGCAGATGGAGTTTCGGCAGTCGAGCAAGCTGAACGACGTGTGCTACGAGATCCGGGGCCCGGTGGTCGACCAGGCCAACGCCCTGGAGGAGGCCGGGCACAGCGTGCTGCGGCTGAACACCGGCAACCCGGCCCCGTTCGGCTTCGAGGCGCCCGAGGAGATCATCCAGGACATCATCCGCAACCTGCCCGGGGCGCACGGCTACAGTGACTCGCGCGGCATCCTGCCGGCCCGTCGCGCGGTGGTGCAGTACTACCAGCAGCGCGGGGTCCAGGGCGTCGACGTCAACGACGTCTACCTCGGCAACGGCGTCTCCGAGCTGATCCAGATGGCCGTCACCGCGCTGGTGGACGACGGCGACGAGGTGCTCGTCCCGATGCCCGACTACCCGCTGTGGACCGCGTCGGTCCGGCTGGCCGGCGGCAAGGCCGTGCACTACCTGTGCGACGAAGAGGCCGAGTGGTACCCGGACCTGGACGACATCGCCGCCAAGATCACCGCCCGCACCAAGGCGATCGTGGTCATCAACCCCAACAACCCCACCGGCGCGGTCTATCCGAAGGAGCTGCTGGAGGGGATCCTCGACCTGGCCCGCCGCCACCAGCTGATGGTGCTGGCCGACGAGATCTACGACAAGATCCTCTACGACGGCACCGAGCACCACTGCCTGGCGGCCCTCGCCGACGACGTGCTCACCCTCACGTTCAACGGCCTCTCCAAGGCCTACCGGGTGGCCGGCTTCCGCAGCGGCTGGCTGGTCGTCTCCGGCCCCAAGCAGCACGCGACCGACTACCTGGAGGGCCTGACCATGCTGTCCGGCATGCGGCTGTGCCCCAACGTGCCCGCCCAGTACGCCGTCCAGGCCGCGCTCGGCGGTCACCAGTCCATCAACGACCTGGTGCTGCCCGGCGGCCGGCTCACCGAGCAGCGCGACATCGCGGTCAAGGCGCTCAACGAGATCCCCGGCGTCAGCTGCGTCAAGCCCAAGGGCGCCCTGTACGCCTTCGCCAAGCTCGACCCGGCGGTGCACCGGATCGTCGACGACGAGCGGTTCGTGCTGGACCTGCTGCTGCGGGAGAAGATCCACGTCGTCCAGGGCACCGGCTTCAACTGGCCCCGCCCGGACCACTTCCGCTTCGTCACCCTGCCGCGCGCCGACGACCTGGAGACGGCGATCAACCGGATCGGGCGCTTCCTGGCGACGTACCGCCAGAGCTGACACCACGTACCCTGGGCGGCCATGACCGTCCTGCGTTCCGTCGCCCTGTTCGTGCTCGCCGCCGTCGCCGAGATCGGCGGCTGCTGGCTGGTCTGGCAGAGCGTGCGGGAGCAACGGCCGTGGTGGCTGGCCGGGTTGGGGGTGGTGGCGCTCGGCGCGTACGGCTTCGTCGCGGCGCTGCAGCCGGACAGCCACTTCGGCCGGGTGCTGGCCGCGTACGGCGGGGTGTTCGTGGCCGGCTCACTGCTCTGGGGCATGGCCGTGGACGGCTTCCGGCCGACCCGCTACGACGTGCTGGGCGCGCTGATCTGTCTGGCCGGGGTCGCCGTGATCATGTACGGGCCCCGGCGCTGAGCATGGCCGGGCCCCGGCGTCGAGGAGTTCCTCGACACCGGGGCCCGTCACGTCGGTCAGGGCCTACCAGCCCCAGCCGCCGCCCTCGCCGTCGTCGTCGCGGCCGGAGTCCCAGCCCTCGCCGACCTTGCGCAGGATGCTGTAGTTGTCGATCTGCTGGCCGTCCTCGGTCAGCGCGGTGACCTTCATGACCGACTTCTGGCCCAGGTGCGCCGGGGTGACGTCGACCTTGATGAAGGAGTAGCCGGTGTAGCGCACCCGCGACCACTGGATGGTCTCGGGGGTCTTCACCCGGCCCTTGCTCCAGTAGTAGGTCTTGACCTCGTCCTGGTGGTTCTCGTGCCCCTCGTAGGTGTCCGGCACGTCGAACTTGTACAGGCTGCGACCGGCCGCACCCGCGGTCACGTAGACCACACCGTCGATCGAAGGCTCGATCGTGGCGCCGCTCGGCACCTGCTTCGAGACCTTGTTGCCGAGGATGGCGTCGGTGCGCTCGTAGATGTGGTTGTGGCCGTTGATGACCAGGTCCACCCGGTACTTCTCGAACAACGGCACCCAGGCCTCGCGGACACCGCCCTCGGAGGCGTGCGCGACGGTGGTGGAGAAGGCGCAGTGGTGGAAGAAGACCACGATGAAGTCGACGGTCTCGTCGCCGCGCAGGTCCTTGAGGGTGCGCTCCAGCCACGCGGTCTGCTTGCCCGCCGAGAGGCCCAGATTGGCCGGGATCTCGTAGGACACGTCGTTGGCGTCGAGGGAGATGACGCCGACGTTCCTGTAGCGGAAGCTGTAGACGCCGGGGACCTTGCGCGGGTCCGGGCCGTTGTCCGGCAGGTAGAAGCGGGTGTTCTCGCCGCCGTAGCCGTTGGGCGAGTACCAGGCCTCGATGTCGTGGTTGCCGTACGCGACCATCCACGGCACGGTGGCGGCGACCGTCTCGGTCTGGACCAGGAAGTCGTCCCAGGTCCGGGCGTTGTAGACGGACTTGTCCGGGTCGGTGCCGGAGCCGGCCGGGTCGGCGTAGCAGATGTCGCCGGCGTGCAGGTGGAAGGCCGGGTTCTGGGCCAGGATCACGTGGTCGTTGCCGGCCGCGTGCGAGCTGACGCCCTGATCGCCGAAGGCGGTGAAGGTGAACGGCTCGTACACCTTGCCCCAGCGGTGGTCGCGGGCGGGCGCGGTGCGGAAGGTGTGCAGGGTGGAGATCCGCTGCTGCGAGGCCGGGTCGAAGCCCTCGTGGCCGACACCGTAGTAGTAGGTGGTGTCGGGGTGCAGGTCCTCCAGTGCCACGTGCAGGTAGTACTGGTCCACCGGCTGGCTGTTCGGGGTCAGCGCCGGGGTGTGCAGGGCGCGGACCTCGGCCTGGACCTTGTGGCTGAGGTCCCACGGGTGCTTGCCGAAGCGCAGGAACGGCTTCTTGACCGGCGCCGGGACCTGCCAGGAGATACGGAACTGGGTGTCCGGCTCGGGGCCGAACTGGAGGTGGCGCCCGATCGGCGCGACCAGCGAGCCGTCGATGCCGTCCGTCGTGCCGCCCGTCAGCAGCTGCGGGCCGGCCGGGGCCGCGACCGCGGTGCCGCCGCCCAGCGCACCACCGACGGCGATGGCGCCCACCGTCACGGCGCCGGCGCGCAGCATCCGGCGGCGGGAGAAGCGGGCCCGCAGGTACTCGTGCTGCTCGGCCATGCTCATGCGGTCGGCAAGCTTGGCCGGCACGCCCATGTTGGGGATATCCATGCGCGGGACTCTGTCAGCGGCGCGTTGACCGCACGCGGACTTCCGGTGAACGATCGTCAGCGCGTCCCCCACTCGAACACCAACGTTCGACCATGGTTGGGCAAAGAACATGTCCATACCGAATCGACGTCGGATCATGGGAGCCTTCGGCAGCATGGCCTGACTCGGCGCCACAGCCGGGCCCGGCCATGACAACACTGACGAGTGCAGATCAGGCGGACGGTTCGTCCCAGTGCGTGGCGGCCCGGTCGCCGGTGCCGTCGCAGGTGCGGCAGATCTCGTCCCGGTAGGCCTGCTTGGCGCCGGTCGCGTCCACCCGGTAGCGCACGTACACCCCGGTACCGTTGCAGAGGAAGCAGTTGCCGCCCCCGCCGCCCACCTCTGTGGTGCCGGTGCCCTGGCAGGTGCGGCAGTTGAGGCCGGCGGTCCGGCCGGTGCCCGCGCAGATGCGGCAGACCGTCGTCATCGTCTTCCTCCCTCGGCGCGGAACCACTCGATGCACCGGTCATGGTAGTGGTCCGGTCCCACGGCCGCCCCGGGACTCCGATCTGACAATCCGTCCGTACTGATCCGGCCGGTCAGGGGGTCAGTCGGGCAGGGCCTCGCGCACCCGGCGGGAGACCGAGATCAGCTGGAGGTCGAGCAGACCGGGCGGGTCGGCCAGGCCAGGACCGCCCGCGTGCACCCAGGCGGCTATGTCGTCGATCATCTCGTCCATCAGCACGAAGCCGAGCCAGACCGGACGGCCGCCCGCCGCCCGGCCCTCGCTGGAGGGGCCGACCACCACCACGTTGGACTGGGTGCAGACGTCCAGGCACGTCACCGCGCGGACCCGGCCCGCCGAGCCGACCGCCGTCCGCAGCCGCTCGTACTGCCCCGCGTGGTCCACCCCCGGGTGCTTCGCCTCGGTGCCGCAGCAGCAGCCTCGGCAGACGGTCACGGTCACCGGGGACCCGGCACCCTGCTTCCGGTCACGGTCGCGCTCTCGGCGGTTCATCGGCTCTGCTCCCCCTCGGGTCGGCGAGCCCCGGTCGGCGGCACGCTCTGCACCGGAACTGTACCGGGCGCCCGGGGACCCTCCGCCGGGCCCGACCGGCCGCCGGGCTATCCGGAAAGCCGCTTGCGCACCGGCCGGATGCGGATAGGCGCGGGGGCGCCGCTCGGGCAGGATTGGTCGCGAGCAGTGGCGGTGCGCCCCGCTCGGGGGAGGGGCGCACCGCGACGGCGACGGCGTACGGGGAGCCGACACCCGGGGAGCCGGCGCCCGTGACGTCGCGGCCCGTACCGTCAACGCCCTTACTGCCGCGGGCCGCTACGCCACCGCCTCCGCCGCCGCCCGGCCCGCCGTGCGCCCGGAGAACAGGCAGCCGCCGAGGAAGGTCCCCTCCAGGGAGCGGTAGCCGTGCACGCCCCCGCCGCCGAAGCCGGCCGCCTCGCCCGCCGCGTAGACGCCGGGCAGCGCCTCGCCGTCCGGGCGCAGCACCCGCGAGGACAGGTCGGTCTCCAGTCCGCCGAGCGACTTGCGGGTCAGGATGTTGAGCCGGACGGCGATCAGCGGGGCGGCGGCCGGATCGAGGATGCGGTGCGGGGCGACGGTGCGCACGAGCTTGTCGCCGAGGTAGCGGCGGGCGCCGTGGATGGCGGTGATCTGGAGGTCCTTGGCGAAGGGGTTGGCCACCTGCCGGTCGCGGTCCTCGACGGTGCGGCGCAGCTCGTCCGGGTCGATCAGCGGTTCGCGGGTCTTGGCGTTCATGCCCCGGGCGAGGTCGGCGAGGTTGCCGGCGACCACGAAGTCGGGCCCGTGCCGCAGGTGCCCCTGGACCGGGCCGGGGGCGCCGGGCAGCGCCCGTCCGAGCACCCCGCGCACGGATCTGCCGGTGAGGTCGGGGTTCTGTTCGGAGCCGGAGAGGGTGAACTCCTTCTCGATGATGCGCTGGTTGAGCACGAACCAGGTGTGCTCGTGGCCGCTCGCCATGATGTGTTCGAGTGTGCCGAGGGTGTCGAAGCCGGGGAAGAGCGGGACGGGCAGTCGCCGGCCGCGGGCGTCCAGCCAGAGCGAGGAGGGGCCGGGCAGGATGCGGATGCCGTGCCGGGCCCAGATCGGGTCCCAGTTCTCGATGCCCTCGGTGTAGTGCCACATCCGGTCACCGTTGATCAGGTTGCCGCCCGCCCGCCCGGTGATCTCCAGCATCAGGCCGTCGACGTGCGCGGGCACCCCGGAGAGCAGCTTGGCGGGCGGGGTGCCGAGCCGGGCGGGCCAGGCCTTGCGGACCAGGTCGTGGTTGCCGCCGATGCCGCCGGAGGTGACGATCACGGCCTGGGCACGCAGTTCGAAGCTCCCGGCGACCTCGCGCGAGCTGGCCTCGCCGCGGCCCGCCGGGCTGGGGACCAGCACCTCGCCGGTGACGGTGTCGGTGGTGCCCGCGGTGGCGGTCAGCCCGGTGACCCGGTGCCGGAAGCGCAGGTCGACCAGCCCGCGGGCGGCGGCGGAGCGGACCCGCCGGACGAAGGGGGCGAGCAGCCCGGGCCCGGTGCCCCAGGTGATGTGGAAGCGCGGCACCGAGTTGCCGGGCCCGTCGGCGAGGAAGCCGCCGCGTTCGGCCCAGCCGACCACCGGGAAGAACCGCACGCCCATGCCGTGCAGCCAGGAGCGCTTCTCGCCGGCCGCGAAGTCGACGTAGGCCTCGGCCCAGCGGCGCGGCCAGGCGTCCTCGGGCCGGTCGAAGCCGGCCGTGGCGAGCCAGTCCTGACGGGCGAGCGCGTGCGAGTCGCGGATGCGCATCCGGCGCTGCTCGGGCGAGTCGACCAGGAAGAGGCCGCCGAAGGACCAGTGCGCCTGGCCGCCGAGCGAGGCGGCGGGTTCCTGGTCGAGCAGGATCACCTTCCGTCCGGCGTCGGCGAGTTCGGCGGTGGCGGCGAGGCCGGCGAGTCCCGCTCCGATGACGATGACGTCGGCGTCCAGGGCCATTGCGCAGTCCTCCGTCGCGGCTGTCGGTGTGCGCCCGATAGTGCGGCCTGGGGTGACGCCCGGTCAACCGGTCGACGAGCGCTGACGTGACATGACGCGAATTCCGCTCCACCGCGTTTCGGAAATAGCGGCGATACACGGTGGAGCGGAATTCGAAATGTCACCCAGTGCCATCTGACGGGATTTCGGAATTTCCGCCGGAACGATGGACGTGCGCGAAACCTGGCAGTAACTTACCTGCGAGTAGCTGTGGCCCGGCTCGGCACGACCCCCACCCGTCGTTTCTCTCCCCCAGGAGGAACCGTGCTCCGCCCTGCCCGGAATTCCCGGCGACTCCGCAATTCCACCGCGCTCGCCGCGGTCGCCCTCGGCGCCGCCCTCGCGCTCACCTCCACCACCGCCCAGGCCGCCACCGCGGCGCCGAAGCACTACGTGGCCCTCGGCGACTCCTACGCCGCCGGCGCCGGGGTGCCCGCCCAGTCGGCCGGACTGTGCCTGCGCTCCGACCACAACTACGGCCACCTGGTCGCCGCCGCGCTCAAGGCCGGCGCGTACACCGACGTCACCTGCGCGGCCGCCAAGGTCAAGGCGATGACGCAGCCGCAGTACGACGCCTTCATCCGGGTCAACGACCCGCAGCTGGACTCGGTGACCGGCGACACCGACCTGGTCACCCTCGGCATCGGCGGCAACGACCTCGCCTCCAGCGACCTCGGTCTCGGCGAACTGGTCGCCACCTGCATCGCCGGCGCGGTCGTCAACCCGCTCGGCACGCCCTGCAAGGACGTCTACCACCACGGCTACTGGGACTGGAACACCTGGTCCTGGCAGTACGGCAACGACGACCTGGCCGAGCGGATCACCACCACGATCGCCCCGCAGGTCGCCACCACCCTGCAGCAGATCCACGCCAAGGCCCCCAAGGCCAAGGTGCTGCTGGTCGGTTACCCGTCCGTGCTGCCCGCCGACGGCTCGAAGTGCGTCCTGCGCCAGCCGGTGACGCCGGGCGACGTCGAGTACATGTACGGCGTGCTCAACAAGCTGAACACCGCCCTCAAGTCCACGGCGGCGGCGGGCGGCGCGACGTACGTGGACACCGCGACGCCGACCATCGGGCACGACGTCTGCTCGGACGACCGCTGGATCGAGGGCGCGCTGCCCGGCTCGCCCGCCGTGCCGTTCCACCCGAACGCGACCGGCGAGAAGGTGATGGCGGACGCGGTGCTCGCCGCCCTGCGGTAGCGGTCCGTCCCGAACGCCCCGAAAGGCCCTGAAAGACCCTGAAAGGCCCCGAGGGGCCGGTGACCGGACCCCGGTCACCGGCCCCTCGGCTTCGTGGAGGGCGCTCTACCGCCGGTCACTCCGACTCGGCCGCGGCCAGCCCCGCCGACCACTTCTCCTCGACCTTGCCGAACTTCCAGAACGCGATCGCGCCGATCCAGGTCAGCACGAACAGGCCGACGATCGCGTAGCCGACGAAGTTGAGGTCCAGCGCGCCGATCCAGGCGATCGGGCCGCTGGTGACGTCCAGCTTCTCGCCGATCAGGCCGATCAGTTCGATCAGGCCGATGACCAGCGCGACCAGCACCGACAGGCCGGTGACGGTCAGGTTGTAGTAGATCTTGCGGACCGGCTTGGAGAACGCCCACTCGTAGGCGAAGTTCATGAACGAGCCGTCGATGGTGTCCAGCAGGCTCATCCCGGCCGCGAACAGGATCGGCAGGGTCAGCAGGGCGTACCAGGGCAGCGAGAACGCCGCCGCGCCGCCCGCCAGCACCAGCAGCGACACCTCGGTGGCGGTGTCGAAACCCAGGCCGAACAGCAGGCCCACCGGGTACATGTGCCAGGGCTTGGTGACCGCCCGGGTGACCTTGCCGAGGATCCGGTTCATCAGCCCGCGCCGCTCCAACTGGCGCTCCAGCTCGGCCTCGTCGTACTCGCCCTCGCGCATCCGGCGGAACACCTTGAGGATGCCGTTGAACGCACCGAGGTTGATCAGGCCGAGCAGCAGCAGGAAGGAGCCGGAGACGGCGGTGCCGATCAGACCGGTCATCCGGTGCAGGGTCGAGTCGTCCGCCTCCACCTGGTCGGCGAGCGAGCGGATGCCGAAGGCGAGCAGCGCGCAGAGGCCGAAGACGATCGAGGAGTGCCCCAGCGAGAACCAGAAGCCGACCGACAGCGGCCGCTTGCCCTGCCCCATCAGCTTGCGGGTGGTGTTGTCGATCGCCGCGATGTGGTCCGCGTCGAAGGCGTGCCGCATGCCGAGGGTGTAGGCGGTCAGGCCCATGCCCGCGCCGAAGACCTGGCCGCCGACGTCGTAGTGCTCCGGCGCGACCATCGCCAGCAGGGTGAACCAGCCGACCACGTGCAGCGCCAGGATGAAGCCGCCCATCCCGGCCAGGCGCATCCACTCCTCACGGGTGAGCCGGTCGCGCCATCTGACGGTGGGGGCACCTGCGGCGGCGGTGGACATCCTGTGGTCCTTTCGGGTGGTCCGGGCTGAGCTGGGCCATCTTTCCCCCGTCGGACGAGTAGTTGCAAGTTATGCGCAATTACAGGTCGGTCTCGGGCCTTAGCCACTTCGCCCCATCTCGTCAGGAAATCCACCGCTTCCTCCCCTAGGGTCGGAATGCCGACAGCCCGCGGCGCGACCCCGTACGCGCCGCGGGCCGCTCGGCGCTCACCGGCCCGGTACCCGATGGGAGCGGCCATGCCGTCGTACCCCTTCCACACCACCCGCGAGGACGTCCGCATCCCGCTGCCCGACGGCACCCGGCTGGCGGCCCGGCTGTGGCGCCCGGTCAGCGACGAGCCCGTCCCGGCCCTGCTGGAGTACTCGGCCGACCGCCTCTCCGACCGCACCGCCGCCGAGGACGCCCGCCGCCACCCCTGGTACGCCGGCCACGGCTACGCCACCGTCCGGGTCGACACCCGGGGCCACGGCAACTCCGGCGGCCTGCCCGCCGCACCCGACGGCGAGCAGGAACTCACCGACGGCGCCGCCGTCGTCGACTGGCTCGCCCGCCGCCCCTGGTGCAACGGCCGGCTCGGCCTGCTCGGCGTCGGCGCCGCCGCCACCACAGCGCTGCGGCTCGCCGCCCGCACCCCCGACACCGTCGGCGCGGTGGTCGCCGGCTGCCCCGAGGGCGGCCACCGGCTCGGCGGCGCCGTCCTCGCCGCCGACCTGCACACCCGGCTCACCGCCCTGGTCGCCGACGCCGCCCTCCCGCCGGACCCCCGGCACACCGGCGACGCCTGGCGGTCCGGCTGGCTGGCCCGGCTGGAGTCGCTGGAACCCCCGGTCGACGCCTGGCTCGCCGCCGGGGACACCACCGTGCCGGTCTCCGTCCCGGTGTTCGCGGTCGCCGGCTGGGGCGACCCGTCCTGCTCCTTCGTGCTGCGCCTGCTGGCCGAGTCCCCCACCGCGCACGCCCTGCTCGGCCCCTGGCCGCACGGCCTGCCCGAAGCCGCCCTGCCCGAGACCCTGCGCTGGTGGGACCACTGGCTGCGCGGCGTCGACACCGGCGCCCTCAAGGAACCGGCCCTGCGCAGCTGGATCAGCACCCGCTGGACCGGCGAGGACAGCTGGCCCTCCCCCGACGTCCGGGAGATCCACTACGACCTGGACGGCCAGCTGCGCACCGCCGGCACCGCCTCCGACGACCGCTTCGTCCACGTCCGCTCCCCGCAGCACACCGGCCTCGACGCCGGCGCCTACGTCCCGCACGGCCGCCCCGCCGACCAGCCACCGGACCAGCGCGAGGAGGACGGCCGCTCGGTCTGCTTCGACTCCCAGCCGCTGCCCGAGCCGATCGAGCTGCTCGGCGCCCCGACGGCACGGCTGCGGCTTCGGCTGCGCGAGGACGGCGGGTCCGTTCAGGTCGTGGCCCGCCTCTGCACGGTCGGCCCGGACGGCACCTCGCAGCTGCTCACCCGGGGCGTGCTGACCGCCACCGGGCCGGACGCCGAGGTCGAGCTCGCCGCCTGCGCGGCCACCGTTGCGGCCGGGCACCGGCTGCGGCTCGCACTCTCCTCCGTCTACTGGCCGTGGGTGTGGCCGTCCGCCGACGACACCGGGTACGCCCTCGACCCGTCCCGCTCCACCCTCAGCCTGCCCGTGCGCCACCTCGCGGCGGACGCCGGCGCCGCGCCCGTCACCTTCGCGGGGTCGCCCTCGCTGCCCGACCCGCTGGACATCCACCTCACCGAGCCGCTCACCGCCCGGCCCGAGCACGTCACCGTCCACGACCTCGGCCGCCACGAGTGGCGCATCGAGTTCTCCCCCGCCACCGACGGCACCCGCACCCACCCCGACGGGCTGGTCCGCGACGAGCACACCGTCACCGCGTACCGCGTGCTCACCGGCGCCCCGCTCAGCGCCCAGGCCCGTACGGACCACACGGTGCGGCTGGAACGGCCGGACATCGGCTGGGACGTCACCGTCCAGACCCGCACCCAACTGCGCTGCGACGCCGGGCACTTCCTCAGCGTGGTGCAGCTGCGGGCGCTGGAGGCGGGGTCGGTGGTGTTCACCCGGGAGTGGCAGCACCGGGTGCCGCGGTAACCCTTCCCCAAAGGCATTCTTATATACTTGCTCTACCAGCCAGATCTCGCTTATAACTGGCCTCATGAAGACCCTCGGCCTGATCGGCGGCATGAGCTGGGAATCCACCGCCGAGTACTACCGCCTGCTGAACGAACTCACCCGCGAGCGGCTGGGTGGGCTGCACTCGGCCCGACTCGTGCTCCACTCGGTCGACTTCGCCGAAATCGAGCAGTTGCAGGTGGCGGGCCGGTGGGAGGAGGCCGGCTCGATCCTCGCGGACGCGGCGCGCTCGCTGGAGGCGGCGGGCGCGGACCTGCTGCTGATCTGCACCAACACCATGCACAAGGTCGCCGACCAGGTCGCGGCGGCGGTCTCCGTACCACTGCTGCACCTGGCCGACGCCACGGCGCAGGCCGTCCGGGCGGCGGGCCTTCGACGGGTGGGGCTGCTGGGGACGGCGTTCACGATGGAACAGGACTTCTACCGGGGGAGGTTGGCCGCTTCCGGTTTGAACGTCCTTGTGCCGGAGGCGGATTCGCGCGCCCTGGTGCACCGGATCATCTACGAGGAGCTGTGCGTCGGGATGGCCCGGGAGGAGTCCCGGGCGGCCTATCGGCGGGTGATCGGCGAGCTGGTCGCGGCGGGCGCGGAGGGGATCGTCCTCGGCTGCACCGAGATCGAGCTGCTGGTCCGGCCGGAGGACAGCCCGGTCCCGCTGTTCCCCACGGCCCGTCTGCATGCGGAGGCCGCCGTGACTGCCGCCCTTGACGATCAGTGAGGAAAAGAGCACTTGCGCCGCAGGGCATGCGGTCGGCAAGATCTTTCCGACCGCGACACCGCCCGAGGAGGTGAGACCCCGTGAACGCTGTATCGATGTGGGTGCTCCCCCTCCCCCTCACGGTCGGGCGATAGACGTAGCTGTCGCCGGGAGCCCCTGAACAATTCTGGGTATTCCCGAAAGGCAACACGCTATGTACTCTCTTCGCTTCAACTCTGACTCGTCGTCGAACGGCGTCCGCGAGCGCGACTTCACCGTGGGCGGCGTCCCCGGAGTCCTCTGGTCGCCCGCTTCCGGCGCCGACCGCGCACCCCTGGTCCTGATGGGCCACGGCGGCGGCAACCACAAGAAGCACCCGGCGATGTCCGGCCGCGCCCGCCTCCTGGTGACCCACTGCGGCTTCCACGCCGCCGTCATCGACGCGCCCGGCCACGGCGACCGCCCGCGCACGGCGCACGACGAGGCGGAAATCGCCGAGCTGTTCCGGGCGAGGGCGGCCGGCGAGCCGGAAGGCCCGATCGTCGTCCGCTACAACGCCCACCTGGCGGAGCTCGCCGTTCCCGAGTACCGCGCGACCCTGGACGCCCTCCAGGAACTCCCGGAGATCGGCGCCGACGGACCTGTCGGCTACTGGGGCATCAACATGGGCACCGCGATCGGCATGCCGTTCGTGGCGGCCGAACCCAGGATCACGGCGGCGGTCTTCGGCCAGCACTGGCCCCACGTCCTGGCCGAGAAGGCGAAGCAGATCACCATCCCGATCGAGTACGACATGCAGTGGGACGACGAGCACATCTCGCGCGAGGACGGTCTCGCACTCTTCGACGCCTTCGCCTCGAAGGAGAAGTCCCTGCACGTGAACTCGGGCGCGCACAAGGAGCTGCCCCGCTTCGAGGCCGACAGCGCCGTCCGCTTCTTCGCCCGCCACCTCACCCGGGCCTGACGGGGCACAGGCCCCTACCGTGGGGGTCATGCACGACGAAGCCCCGTACTGGAACACCAATGTGGCCCGACACCCGGGCATTCTGCGGGCGGTGCCGCCCAGGTGTCGGGCGGCACTGGACGTGGGCTGTGGGGTGCGACACGAAGTCGCACGTGGTGGTCGGCCTGGCCGGCCAGGCCGGCCGTCAGCTGCTGCCGCTGCCGCTGCCGCTGCCGCCCAAGGCTCTGTCTACACGGCGTTGCTTCTAGTCCGGCACCTCGACGATCAACAAGGTCCCCCGGCTGCCCGCCCGCACCGCGTGCCGCGCACCTGCCGGCACCTGACACAGCTCGCCGGGGCTGACCGTCAACTCCTCGCCCTCCACGTCCAGTTCGAGGAGGCCGTCGGCGACGAACAGGCTGTTCAGCCGCGCCGGAGTACGGGTCCGGGCCGGCGCCGCGCACGCGGAACGCGGGGTGGCCGACCGCTGGCCGATCTACTGGACCCACCCCCGCGCCCACCGCCCCACCCGCGACCTCTCCCAGGGCTGGGGCAGCAACTCCCAATAGCGCACCGACTTCCGCCTCGACCACCGCACGCCCGGCGGCGACCTGCTCAACGTCGCCGAGGACGCCCCGATCGACGGCCACCCGGACCTCGACCCGAACGACTACAGGAACCTCGGCCCCGAGGAACGCCTCCTCACCCCCGCCGACTGCCCGTGGCGCATCCGCTGGCCGGACGGAGCAGCCTCACCTCGGCCGAGCTCGACGGTGAGCCGGTCCTCGACGCCCGGGCGCGGCGGACCTACACACTGGACGAGAAGTTCGAACTCATCGCCTCCGGCCAGGGCATCGCACTCGTCCCGCTGAGCGTCGCGGGCTCCTACTCCCGCCCCGACCTCGTCTACCTTCCCGTCACCGACTTCCCGCCGGTCGCGACCTGCCTGGCGGTCCCGGAGGACGGCGACGGCCCGGGCCCCGTACGGGACTTCCTCGACATCGCCGTCGCCACCCTACGCCCACTCGCTCCCGGACCGGCCCACTCGCTCTGACCGGATCGCTCCCCGACCGGATCACCCCCTGACCGCGAGGTCCTGGCTGCCCACCACCTTGAGCAGCCGCAGCGCCGAGTGCGAGGGCGTGCCGGGCGCGGCGGTGTAGAAGATCGTCCACTGGTCGCGGTGCGGGTCGTGCAACGCCTCGCAGTCGAGGTCGAGCGGGCCGACCACCGGGTGGAGGATGCGCTTGCGGGTGGAGCGGCGCACCTCCACGTCCTGCCGGGCCCACAGTTCGCGGAACTCGGCGCTGCCCGCGTGCAGCCGCTCGACCAGGCGGCGCACCCCGCTGTCGGCGGGGTAGCGGGCGGCGGCGGAGCGCAGGTCGGCGACCGCGCGGCGGGCGAACGTGTCCTGGTCGCAGGGCTCGTAGAGGGCGCGGGCGGCCGGGTCGGTGAAGAAGCGGCAGACGAAGTTGCGCTCCGCGGGCGGCAGGGCGGAGAAGTCACCGAGCAGCGCGGCCGCCATGGCGTTCCAGGCGAGGATGTCGCGGGCGGCGCTGCAGACCATGGCCGGGGTGTCGTCCAGCCGGTCGAGCAGGTGCAGGATGCCCGGCCGGACGTCCCGGGGCAGCACGGACGGGGGCAGCGGCGGTTCGCCGACCAGGTGGTGCAGGTAGGCGGTCTCGTCCTCGGACAGCCGCAGGGCTCGGCTGATCGCCCCGATCATCTGCCGGGACGGGCGCGGCCCCCGGCCCTGTTCGAGCCGGATGTAGTACTCCACCGACATGCCCGCGAGCTGCGCGACCTCCTGGCGGCGCAGGCCCGGGGTGCGGCGTCGCCCACCGGAGGGCAGGCCGACGTCGGCGGGCTGGATGCGGGCGCGCCAGCGCCGCAGGAAGGCGGCCAGCTCCGCCCGGTCCACGTGTTCCACGCCGTCAAGTCTGGCCCGGCCGCCGCGCGGCGACCATGGGACCGCCGATACCACCCTCGACAGTGCTCTCCCGAGCCCGGCGCCACTGGGCGAACGTCGAGGCATGACAACCAACCGCATCGTCCTGATCACCGGCGCCAACAAGGGCATCGGCCTCGCCACCGCCGGGGAACTCGCCCGCGCCGGGCACACCGTGCTGATCGGCGCCCGCGACCCCGAGCGCGGCGCCGCGGCCGCCGCCGGGCTGACCGCGCAGGGCCTGGACGCCCGCTTCGTCCGCCTGGACGTGACCGACCCGGCCACCATCGCCGCCGCGGCCGAACTGATCGCCGCCGAGTACGGCCGGCTGGACACCCTGGTCAACAACGCGGGCATCACCCGGGACCTCGGCACCACCCCGGAGGACCTGCCCGCCGAAGCCCTGCGCGAGACCTACGAGACCAACGTGTTCGGCGTCGTCGCCGTCATCAACGCCATGCTGCCGCTGCTGCGCAAGTCCCCGGCCGCGCTGATCGGCAACGTCTCCAGCGGCCTCGGCAGTTCCTCCGTACTCGCCGACCCCGACACCCCGGCCGGGGAGTACGCGGCGCTGCTCGGTTACAACTCCTCCAAGGCTGCGCTCAATGCCGTCACCCTGGTCTACGCCCGTACCCTGCGCGCCGACGGCATCAAGGTCAGCGCGCTGGAGCCGGGCCACTGCGCGACCGACCTCAACCACCATTCCGGCCCGTCCGGCGTCGAGGAGGGCGGCCGCCGGATCGCCCGGCAGCTCGGCGAGGCCCTGACCGGGCCGACCGGCCGGTTCTTCCACCCTGAGGGCGGCAACTACCCCTGGTAGGCAGCAATGAGCCCGGGCAGCTCGCGCATGTCCTCGAAGACGACGGTGCCCGGCCCGGCCAGCCGCTCCGCCGCCGTGACGCCGCCCGCGTAGCCGAGCGCGCGCATCCCGGCGGCGCGGGCGGCCGCCACGCCGGGCCCGCTGTCCTCGACCACCACGCAGGCGGCCGGGTCGGCGCCCATGCTCCGGGCGGCGTGCAGGAAGAGGTCGGGCGCGGGCTTGCCGCGCCCGACCTCGGTGGCGCTGAAGATCCGCCCGGCGAAACGCTCGTACAGGCCGGTCCGGCCCAGGGTGTGGCGCATCTTCTCGTGGGTGCCGCTGGAGGCGACGCAGGTGGGCAGCGTGATCGCGTCCAGCGCCTCCGGCAGGCCGTCCACCGGCGTCAGCCCGGCGTCCACGGCCTCGGCGTGCAGCTCGCGGAACCGCTTGTCGAACAGCGTCGCGGTCTCCTCCCCGAGCCGCTCGGCGACCATCGCGTGGTTCGCCGCCTCCGAACGCCCGACGAACCGCTCGACCACCTCGGCCTCGGTCAGCGGCCAGCCGAACTCCTCCCCCAGCCGTACCAGGACGCGGACGGCGATCACCTCGCTGTCCACCAGGACGCCGTCGCAGTCGAATATCACCAGCTCTATCGGGTCGATCATCCGATGAGCATAGGGGAGCGCGATCCGGTCAGGGGCCTGGCGGCGGGAAGTTCGTCGCCGACGCGGGGACGCTGTCCGGCAACCGCACCGGGTTCGAGCACGGGAAGTCCGCCACGACGGCCTGGCGGCCTTCAGCAGGATGTCGAGGATCGCCCGGTGGCTTCTATCCGGCATCGGACAGCTGAAGTGCGTGCCAACCGCGACTCGCACGTACGGCCTGCCTATGCGCGTGCTCTCCGGGTTGTCACACCGGAGCCCTAGGCTCACCTCGTCTGGCTCAACCCACCCTTGCACGTCCGCACCGAAGTCGAGCGGGCTCTTGGATACCTTCGAGCCCGCGTCGTAGAGGACCTCCATGGTCAACTCGTCCACCAACCGCACGTCGACGCTCAAGACGAGGTACTCCGCGTTCCGAACCCCAGTCGGCAGCCTAACCATCGACCCTTGCGGTGTAGGGAAGTTGAGCGAAACATGAGCAATCGACAGGGCCCGGCGGCCGGAGCCGCCGGGCCCTTCACGTCAGCGTGGGGTCAGCTGGTCTGGACGGAGGTGTCGTCGATCACGAAGCTCGTCTGCAGCGAGGAGTCCTCGGTGCCGGTGAACTTCAGGGTGACGCTCTGACCCGCGTAGGCGGCGAGGTCGAAGGTGCGCTGCTGGTAGCCGGCCGCGGCGTCCACGTTGGAGTAGGTCTTCAGCGTGGTGCCGTTCACCGACACGGTCAGCTTGTCGTACGCGGTCGAGCCCGACTCGGCGGTGTCGATGTGCAGCCAGAAGCTCAGCGTCGCCTTGCAGCCCGCCGGGATCGTCACCGTCTGGGACACCGTGTCGGTGTGGGTGCTGCCGTAGCCGTTCAGCCACGCCTTCCACGAACCGCCGTGCGCCGCCTGCGAGGAGCTGTTGTCGACCACGCCCGAGCTCGCCGTCCACGGCGCCGCCGTGCCCGTCTCGAAGCCCGGGTTGCCCAGCAGCTGCGCCGGGGTGCAGGTACCGCCGCCACCACCGGTGACCGCCCAGGTGAAGCTGGTGGTCCCGGTCTTGCCGGCCGCGTCGGTGACCGTGACGGTGACGGTGGAGGAGCCGGCGGTGGAGACGGTGCCGGAGATCAGGCCGGTGGCGGAGTTGATCGACAGCCCGGCGGGCAGGCCGCGCGCGCTGTACGAGAGCGGAGCGGTGCCGCCGGAGGCGTTGATCTGCAGGCTCACCGCTCCGCCGACCGCGGTGGACTGGTCACCGGGGCTGCCGACCGAGACGGCGCTACCGCTGCCGCCCGGCTTGGTGAGCAGGCAGCCGGGCACGGTGAGGTCGACGGCGCGGCTGGAGTTCAGGCAGGTGGTGAACCAGTAGGTCTCCTCGCCGTAGCTCTGGCCCTTGGTGGCCGTGGTGGTGCCGTCGGCGGCGACCTCGCAGGGGTTGTTCAGGGTGCACATGGCGCCGTCGTCGTTGCCGGTGTTGTTGATGCCGACGATCCGCCCGCTCGCGGAGTCGATGATCGGCGAGCCGGAGGTGCCGTGCGTGGTGTTGCAGCCGGAGCTGTAGCGCAGCGAGTCGTGCCAGGTCCACTGGTCCTCACGCAGGGTCGGCACGAACCCGTTGACGGAGCAGTTCCAGACCTGCTTCCAGTACGAGGACGGGATGTACATCGCGGCGCCGTCGGTCGGGTGCGCGTCGTTGACGGTCAGCGCGGTGGCGCCGTACTTGGAGCGGATCGACCCGTAGGTGTCGGTGAGGCGGTAGAGCGCGACGTCGGTACCGGTCATCGTCGCGTAGATCACCTGGTCGGCCTGGACGGTGCCCAGGCTGTTGCCCGCGCCGTCCAGCAGGGTGCCGCTGCGGCCGGCGCTCTGGTTCTGGATGACCACGCCGGCCGCGGGCATGGTGGGCAGGCAGTGCCCGTTGGTGAGCATCATCGCCCGGTCGCCGTCCACCGAGGCGGGGAAGCGGACCAGCGAGGCCGAGCAGTCGTCCAGGGCGATGGTCGACGTCAGGTCGGCCGCCTGGAGGGCGTGCGCGGGGGCGGCGGCTAAGGCCAGCCCGCTCGCGACGACGGCACTCGTGCCGGCCACCGCGACAAGTCTCTTGAACATGGCTCTCCTTGTGGGGGATCGCGGGGTGCCCGGCTGGTCGCCGAGGCCCGCGCCGCACGAAAGTGCCATGGCCACTTCAATGGGTCAACCGTTCTTGCACAACTCGCCACTGTCCGAGGCGGGCTGTGCCACCGAATGGCAACAACCCGTCCCGGTATGCCCGTTACGGACCGACCTGGTGAACGCTACGGCTGCGCAGCGGAGTTCTCGTCCACCCACTCGATGTCGGGGTTGGCGTTGCCGTCCTCCGCAAGGAGGGCGACCCCCTCGATGGTGGTCTGCTGCCCCTTGGCCACGTACACCGAGGCCACCGACGTGCCGTTCGCCAGGGTCCGCGGCTGCGTCTGCGGCTTGGGAAGCTGCGGAACGGTAAAGGCGGTCCGGTAGCCGCCCGCCGTCAGCTTGGTGAGCGCCGCCCATGCGGGCGACATCGCGCCGAGCACGAACCACCCCGGTCAACCGGCTTCCGACGATCACCCGAAGGGGCCGCCCCGGCCCGCCCATCGGGGTCAACTACGATCGGGCTCGTGCTTAGTCTCACCGGCCTCCCCCTCCAGATCATCACCTCGGTCATCGCGATCGTCGTCTTCGCCGCCACCATGTGGCTCTGGCCGCGGTTCGGCGGCAAGGGCTGGAAGGCCTGGCTGGGCCGGATCGGCGCGTTCCTGGCCACCCAGGTGACGGTGCTGGCCGCGATGGGCCTGATCGCCAACAGCTACTTCGGCTTCTACAGCTCCTGGACCGACCTGCTCGGCACCAGCGGCAAGCTCGGCACCGTGGTCGACCACACGCCGAACGCCTCCGGCGTGGCCGTCACCGGTCAGCAGAGCTTCTACTCGGCGCAGGGCTCGGAGCCCGATCGCTCCGGGCTGATCCAGAAGGTCGCCGTCAAAGGAGCCGGCAGCGGCCTGACCACCGAGGCGTACGTCTACCTGCCGCCGCAGTACTTCCAGCCGAACTACGCCAAGCAGCGCTTCCCGATGGCCCTGGTGCTCACCGGCTACCCGGGCACCGCGGAGAAGCTGATATCGCTGATGCAGTACCCGGCCTCCACCCTCGACGCGATCGAGCAGAAGAAGCTGCCGCCCACCATCCTGGTGATGACCCGCCCGACCCTGGTCGGCGACCGGGACACCGAGTGCGTCGACGTGCCGAACGGCCCCCAGGTGGAGACCTTCTTCACCACCGACCTGCCCAAGGCCCTCGCCACCACCTACCGGATCGGCACCGACCCGGCCAACCGGGCCGTGATCGGCAACTCCACCGGCGGCTACTGCGCGCTCAAGTTCGCGCTGCGCAAGCCCGACTCCTACCCGGCCGCGGTCGCGCTCTCCGGCTACTACAGCGCGGCGCACGACCCGACCACCGGCGACCTGTTCGGCGGCAGCGACAAGCTGAAGCAGGAGAACGACCTGCTGTGGCGGCTGAAGAACCAGCCGCCCGCCCCCGTCTCGCTGCTGCTGACCACCGCCAACGACGAGAACAACCACGAGGAGACCCAGGCCATGGTCGGCGCCTTCAAGGCCCCGACCAAGATGTCGACCATCACCCTGGACACCGCCGGCCACAACTTCCACACCTGGACCCGGGAGATCCCCCCGGCCCTGGAGTGGCTGGGCAGGCACATCACCATGCCGCCCGCCGCGTGACGACCCGGTGAAGGCCGCCTGAAGCCACGCCCCTCCAGGTAAAGCCCGTCTGAGACCCGGCCCCTTCCGGGTGGAAACGGGGCAGATCACACGCGTCTCACAGCCTCGTCTCACAGTTCTCTCAGCCGCGCCACGCACGGTATGGCGCATGACCACGAGCAGCTACTCCCCTCCGGCCGGCGACCCGTGGCCCGAGGCCGCGAACTACCCGCCGCCGGAGGTGCCGCAGCCGGGCGCCGTCCGGTCAGACCCGGCACCGCTCTTCCCCGAGCAGCCCCTGCCGCCCGCCGGCCCCAAGGGCGTCGCCTCCTGGTCCGGGCGGCTGCGCACCCTCCCGGCTCGCGCCTGGCGCGGCCGCGCGGACGACCCGCGCTGGGTGCGCCCGGCCCTGCTGGCGCTGCTGGCCGCGACCGCCGTCCTCTACCTGTGGGGTCTGAGCGCCTCCGGGTGGGCCAACGCCTTCTACTCGGCCGCCGTCCAGGCCGGCAGCCAGAGCTGGAAGGCCTTCTTCTTCGGCTCCTCCGACGCCGCCAACTTCATCACCGTCGACAAGCCCCCGGCGTCGCTGTGGCCGATGGCGCTGTCCGCCCGGATCTTCGGCTTCTCCTCGTGGTCGCTGCTCGCCCCGCAGGCGCTGATGGGCGCCGCCACCGTCGGCGTGCTGTACGCGACGGTGCGCCGCCGCTTCTCCCCGCTCGGCGGCCTGCTGGCCGGCGCCGCGCTGGCGCTGACCCCGGTGGCGGCGCTGATGTTCCGCTTCAACAACCCGGACGCGCTGCTGGTGCTGCTGCTCACCCTGTCCGCGTACGGGCTGGTGCGGGCGATCGAGACGGCGAGCACCCGGTGGCTGCTGTTCACCGGGGCGATGTTCGGGCTCGCCTTCCTCACCAAGACGCTGGCGGCCTTCCTGATCCTGCCCGCCTTCGCGGTGATCTACCTGGTCGTGGCGCCCACCGGCCTCTGGCGGCGGGTGCGGCAGACCCTGCTCGCGGGCGCGGCCGTCGTCGTCTCCGGCGGCTGGTGGGTCGCGATCGTCGAGCTGCTGCCCGCCTCGGCCCGCCCGTACGTCGGCGGCTCGCAGGACAACAGCTTCCTGTCGCTCACCTTCGGCTACAACGGCCTGGGCCGGGTCGACGGCAACGAGCGCGGCAGCGTGGGCGGCGGCGGACGCCCCCTCACCGGAAACCTGCCGGCCGGCGCGACGCACAACCGCGGCTGGGGCCAGACCGGCATCACCCGGCTGTTCGGCAGCGACATCGGCGGGCAGATCGCCTGGTTGATGCCGGCCGCGCTGATCCTGCTGGTGGTCGGCCTCTGGGCGACCCGCCGCTACGCCCGGCCCGACACCGCCCGCGCGGCCTTCCTGGTCTGGGGCGGCTGGCTGATCTCCACCGCGCTGATCTTCAGCTTCATGTCCGGGATCTTCCACCAGTACTACACGGTGGCGCTCGCCCCGGCGGTCGCGGCGCTGGTCGGCATGGGCGTGGACGGGCTGTGGCGGGCGCGGCACCGGCTGCCGTACGCGCTGCTGCTGGCGGGCGTGCTCGCGGTGACGGCGGTGTGGGCCTTCGTCCTGCTCGGGCGCAGCTCCGACTTCCTGCCCTGGCTGCGCTGGGCGGTGCTGGCCGGCGGGCTGGCCGCGGCCGCCGCGCTGGTGGCCGGGCAGTTCGCCGGGCGGGCCTCCGGACGGACGGGCGCGCGGATCGCCTCGGTGGCGGGCCTGCTGGGTCTCGCGGCGGCGCTCGGCGGTCCGGCGGCGTACGCGGTGGACACCGTGGACACCGCGCACAACGGCTCGATCATCACCGCCGGGCCCTCGGTGAAGGGCGCCTCCGGGCCGGGCTCCTTCGGTCGCAAGGGCGGCAAGGGCTTCCCGGGCGGCCGGACGTTCGGCCAGGGGGGCCAGGGCGGCCAGGGCTTCGGGCAGGGCGGCCAGGGCTTCGGCGGCCAGGGCTTCCCCGGCGGCGCCGGCGGCCAGGGCTCGCACGGCCAGAACGGCTTCCCCGGCGGCGCCGGCGGCTTCCCCGGTTTCCCGGGCGGCCACGGCGGCAACGGCACCGGCTCGGGCACCGGCTCCGGCGGCACCGGCGGCCGCCACGAGCGCGGCGGCGCCTCCGGCTTCCCCGGCGCCCAGGACCCCGAGGGCATGGGCGGCCCCGGCGGCTTCGCCGGCGGCATGGGCGGTCTGCTCGGCGGCACCAAGGTCAGCGACGAAGCCGCGGCCCTGGTCTCGCAGGACGCCGACCACTACACCTGGGCGGCCGCCACCAGCGGTTCGCAGAACGCCGCCAGCTACCAACTCGCCACCGGCAAGCCGGTGATGGCGCTCGGCGGCTTCAACGGGACGGACCCCTCGCTCAGCCTGGCCGGCTTCCAGAAGTACGTCCAGGAGGGCAAGGTGCACTGGTTCATCGGCGGCGGCTCGCACCGCGGCTTCGGCGGCGCGGGCGGCGAAGGCGGCCAGGGCGACGAGAACGGGCAGCAGACCGAGTCCGCCCAGATCGAGGCCTGGGTGACCAGCCACTTCACCGCCAAGACGGTCGGCGGCGCCACCTTCTACGACCTGACGGCCCCGAAGTCCTGATCCCGGACTCGCCCGGAGGGGGCGCACCGCGTTCGCGCGGTACGCCCCCTCCTCGTCTGTGCGGCCGGAGTCCGCGCGGCCGAGTCGTCAGTCGGACGGGCAGCGCGTCCCGGCCGCCGGCATCCGGCCGTCCACCAGGAACGCGGTGACGGCCTCGCGCACGCACCCGCTCTTGTCGTACGCGGTGTGCCCGTCCCCGTCCCGGGTGAGCAGCACGGCGTTCGGCAGCCCGGCCGCCATCCGCTGCGCCCACGGGTAGGGGGTGACCGGGTCGCCGGTGGAGCCGATCACCAGGATCGGGGCACTGCCGGGCGCGGTCACGGTGTGCGGCTGCTCGGGCGAACGGTACGGCCAGGGGCGGCAGTCCGGGAGGAACAGGGTGGCCTCGGGGGCGTGCCGGGTGGTCAGCGGGGCCTTGGCGGTGAGGTCGGCCAGGGCCGCGTCCAGGTCCCGCCCGGTGGGCGCCATCGGGGCGTCCGCGCAGTGGATGGCCGCGAAGGCGTCCGCCGCGGTCTGGTAACGCCCGTCCTCCATGCGGCCGTTGGCGCCGTCGGCGAGCTTGAGTAGCTCCTCGGCGTCGCCGTGGGCGACGGCCGGTTCGAGGGCGCCGCGCAGCCGCTGCCAGGAGCGGCTGCCGTCGCCCAGCACGTCGAGCACGCCGGCCCAGCCGAGCGCGGCCGTGACGGTACGGCCGTCGGAGCCGCGCAGCGGGTGGGCCTTGAGGCCGTCGAGGAAGTCCGCGAGCCGGTTCGGGGCGGTGGCCGGGTCGCTGCCGAGCGGGCAGGGGTCGGCGCCGGTGGCGCAGCCGGCGGCGAAGGCGCGGAACTCGGCCTCCGTGGCGACGGCCTGTTCGCCGTTCAGGTGGATCAGGTCGGTGCTGCGCTCGACGGCGCCGTCCAGGACGAGCCGACCGGTGCGGTCGGGGAACTCCTCGGCGTAGAGGGCGCCGAGGTAGGTGCCGTAGGAGAGGCCGAGGAAGTCGAGCCTGCGCTCGCCGAGGGCGCCGCGCAGCACGTCCATGTCACGGGCGCTGTCGCGGGTGCCGACGTACGGGAGCAGATCGGCGTGCCGGGCCTGGCAGGCGTCGGCGAGGATCCGGCCGTGGTCGTAGGACGGGTCGTCGGTGCCGATCCACTCCTCACGGGTGCGGTCATCCAGGCAGTGCACGGGGATGGTGCCGCCGGCGCCGCGCGGGTCGAAGCCGACCAGGTCGTAGTGGTCGTGCAGCGGGCCGAAGCCCTTCCAGCCCCAGCGGGCCGTGTTGACGCCGGAGTTTCCGGGCCCGCCGGGGTTGAGCAGGAGGGAGCCGATCCGCTCACCGGGGTCGGCGGCGGGCACCTTGGCGAGGGGGACCTCGATGGTGCGGCCGCCGGGGTCGGCGTAGTCCAGCGGGACCTTGAGGGTGGCGCACTGCACGACGGGCTCGTCCTGGTCGCCGTCGCCCTGGTCGGGGCAGGGTGTCCAGTCGATCCGCTGGTCGTAGAACCCCTTCAGGGCCGGGGAGGTGTCGGCGGCGACCCGCTCGGCGAGCGGCGGGCGGCTCGTCGGGGCGGCCGTCGCCTGCCGACCGCCCGGGCTTGTGCAGCCGGCCGGCAGGGCGAGCAGGAGGGCGGCGAGCGCGGGCAGGGCGCGCCGTGGGAGGCGGGGGGTCATCGGGGCCACCGCCCACGAATACCACCCGTCCCCCTCCCGGGGCACATCGCACCCGTCGCACGCCCGGCCGGGGGATCGCCCGTGGGGGGAATCCGTCGAAGCCCGCGCACCTTCGAAGCCCGCGCACCGTCGGAGCTCGCGCACCGTCGAAGCTCGCGCGCCGTCGGCGGTCAGCCGCCGATGGCGGACATCGGGCGCTCCGGCCGGACGAACCCGGCGCTGTTGACGGCGTGTCCGGGGCCCTTGCCGGCGATGGAGGTCCGCCAGGCCGCCTCGATGCGGTCGTCGTCCGCCCCGTCGCGCAGCAGGGCCCGCAGGTCGGACTCCTCGGTGGCGAACAGGCAGTTGCGCAGCTGCCCGTCGGCGGTCAGCCGGACCCGGTCGCAGCCGCCGCAGAACGGGCGGGTGACGGAGGCGATCACCCCGACCACCGCCTGCGTCCCGGCGATCCGCCACTCCTCCGCCGGGGCGTTGCCGTGCCGCCCGACGGGCACCAGGTCGAAGCGCTCGCCGAGCCGGGCCAGGATCTCGTCCGCCGTCACCATCGCGTCGCGCTCCCAAGCGCCTTGGGCGTCCAGCGGCATGGACTCGATGAAGCGCATCCGGTAGCCGTGCCCGACGGCGAACTCGACCAGCGGGACGATCTCGTCCTCGTTCACCCCGCGCACCGGCACGGCGTTGATCTTCACCGGGTCCAGCCCGGCGGCCTTCGCGGCGGCCAGCCCCGCGAACACGTCGTCGATCCGGTCCCGTCGGGTGACCGCCGCGAAGCGTTCGGGCCGCAGCGTGTCCAGGCTGACGTTCACTCGCCGCAGCCCCGCCTCCCGCAGCTGGGCGGCCGTCCGGGCCAGGCCGATCCCGTTGGTCGTCAGCGACAGCTCCACTCCCAGGGCCGCCAGCCGACCGACCAGCCCCACCACCCCCCGACGCAGCAGCGGCTCCCCGCCGGTCAGCCGGACCGAGCGCACCCCCAGCCGCTCCACGGCGATCCGCACCAGCCGCACCACCTCGTCGTCCCCCAGCACCGAGTCCCGGGCGAGCCAGTCCAGCCCCTCCGCCGGCATGCAGTACGTGCAGCGCAGGTTGCAGCGGTCGGTCAGCGAGACCCGCAGGTCGGTGTGGACCCGGCCGAAGCGGTCCACCAGCGGGCGCCGCGGCTCGGTGTGCGGTGCGGTGTTCATCGACCCAGTACAGAGGGCGGGCGGCCCGCGGGGCCAGCGGCCGAACCGCCGGGGACCACCGCCGACCTGCGCCTTCGCCTTGTGGATTCGTACAACCACGGGGTGCTGCGCGACCTCGCCCCCACCGGGCAGGCTGGGCCCATGCAGAACACAGCAGCCGGCGTCCCGGCCCTCGTCCTCGCCGCCGGGGGCGGTCGCCGGCTCGGCAGGCGGCCCAAGGCGCTGATCCGGTACGCGGGCCGGCCGCTGGTGGAGCACGCGGTTGCCACCGTACGGGCCGGCGGCTGCCCGGACGTGACGGTGGTGCTCGGCGCGGACGCCGAGCGGGTACGGGCCACCGCGCACCTGCCGGGCTGCCGGCTGGTGGCCAACCCGGACTGGGCGCAGGGCATGGGCTCCTCGCTGCGGGCCGGGCTGGCCGCCCTGCCGCCCGGGGCCCCGGCGGTGCTGGTGATGCTGGTGGACACCCCGGGCGTCACCCCGGCCGCGGTGGCCCGGCTGCTGGCCGCGCACCGGGCGGGCGCCGAACTGGCCGCGGCGGCCTACGAAGGGCGTCGCGGGCACCCGGTGCTGATCGGCGCCCGGCACTTCGCCGAGGCCGCCGCGGGCGCCTCCGGCGACGCCGGGGCCCGCGCCCTGTTGGGGGCCCACGCCGGGGAGCTCGCCCTGGTCGAGTGCGCGGACGTGGCCGTCCCGGACGACCTGGACACCCCCGCCGACCTGGAACGCTGGTCCGCGCGCTGAGCATCCTCCGTGCGCCGACCGCGCATCCTCCCTGCGAAGGGTGTCGGCATCGCCCTCGCCGGGCACCGTTCCCTGATCCGTCCCTGAGGATTGCCCCATTCCGCGCCCAGAACCGGGCGTTTCGGGGAGCATGGGAGCCGTCCCACCCACCCGACACCGACGGACGGAGCCCCGCGATGGCCGGACTGCCCGACGACTTCACCGGACACGACCCCGCGCGGCCAGGGCCGGGGACAGGCGGTGGCGCCCGGGCGATCCGCTGCCCCGCCTGCCGCCGCGAGCACCTGTACGAGCCGCCGTCGCTGCCGTGTCCGTGCGGCGCCTCGCTGAAGGTGCCGCTACTGCGCGGCGGGGTGCCGGTGCAGGTGCGGTTCCGCTCCTGGGAGGACTCCTGGCTGAGCATGCGCTGCCCGCACTGCGGCCGCTCCGACCAGTGGCCGCAGCCCGAGTTCACCTGCAACTGCGGCGCCACCGTCCGGCTTCCGGTGGACCGCGCCACCCGGCTGGGCAGCGGGACGGCCGGGCCGCTCGCCACCCCCGGCCCGCAGGCCTCCCGCCCGTACCCGGCCCACCCGATGAGCGCCCCGGTGCCCGCACCGCCCGGCGGCTCCGCCGGGCGCTCGCGCCCGTTCCGCCACCGCACGCCGTTCCGCCCGCATCCGGTGCGCACCTCGCAGGACGCGGTGTTCACCGCCGCCCGCTACCTGGAGTGGCTGGGCTTCGACGACCTGGAGCTGACCGAGGCCCAGGAGCGCGACGGGGTCACCCTGCTGGGCAGCCGGATGGTCGCCCAGGTGGACACCTGGACCGAGCCGGCCGACGTGAAGTCGGTCGAGTGCCTGTGGCTGCAGACCCTGCACGCCGAGGAGATGGCCGCCGCCATGTTCACCCTGGCCGGCTACTCGCACCAGGCCACCGTGCGCGGCGAACAGCTGCTGGTCGCCCTGTTCAGCCTGGACCTGGCCGGCGTTCCGCAACCCGCCAACGGCGCCGCCGAGGCCCTGATGGAGACCGGCTGGACCTCCTGACCGCCCGCCGGCCACCCACCGGCCGAGCACCGACCACCCGCCGACCGAGCACCGACCGACCCCGCACCCCACTAGATCATTTCCCCGCCGAAAGCAACAACCTGCGCTCGTGATCTGGTGCACAAGCTCACCCCCGTGTTGAATTGCCGCCACAGCGTGGGCCTTTCGCCCTGCCGTCACCATGCGAACGGACCGTGGCGGCCGGGCCTCAGGGCAGGTCCGCGCCCATGCCGGATGGCGCACACAAGGAGGTGGCGTTGTCGGAGCACGGATGGGGCCCGGGCGATCCGCACGGGCGGGGGCGGGCGGCGGCGGAGGAACCGGGCGACACCGTGTGGCGGCTGCGCTCCCGGGGGTGCTGGCAGGAAGCCGCCGAACTGCTGCGCCCGGCCGCCGAACACGACCCCACGGCCGCCCTCGCACGGGCCGAACTCCTCATCGAGCAGTGCCTGTTCACCGCCGCGCACTGGCCCCAGGCGGAACAGGCCCTACGACTGGCCGAGGCCCTGACGGAGGGCGCCGAGCAACGCGCGGCCGCCGCCTGCGCCCGCGGCTTCCTGGCGTACCTGGCGAGCGTGCTCGGACCGCGCGACCGGCTCGACGAGGCGCAGGCCGCACTCGGCCGCACCTCGGCCCTGCTGCCGCCGGACGCACCGGGCCGACCGCTACTGGACTTCCGGCGCGGACTGGTCGCCGAGAACCTGCTGGGCGACCGCAGCGCCGCCTGGATCGCCTACCGCCGGGCGCACGAGGGCGCGGGCGAGCGCGGCGACGAACTGCTGCGCTCCTACACCTGGCGGCACCTGGCCGCACTGGCGCTCTCGCGCGGGGAGCGCGGCAACGCCCGGGAGGGGTTCGACGCCTCGCTGCGGCTGCGCGAGCAACTCGGCTTCACCGTGGGGGTCGCTCCGGCGCTCGCGGCGCTCGCCGAGGTGTCCGAGCCCGCCGAGGCCGCGCGGCTGCGCGCCGAGGCCGCCCGGCTGGTGCACGCCCTGGGCGGGGTGCCGGTCTGGCTCGCACGGCAGCTGTCCGCCACGCCCCCGACCTCCGCCCGTGCGCCGGGGCCTCCCCCCGGACGGACGCATCGCCCGTGAGACCCGGGGAACAATCAGCTAAGGTGAGCCTAACCTGTCCGGGGTGAGCAGTGCCCCGGACAGGTCGCCTTGCCGTTCCCCGGGCACCGCCGTGCCCCGGTCCGGCCGGGCCCGGCGCCGTGACGACCGGGCACCGCCGGGCGGTCCGCCGGCGGCCCCGGTCGACCCGATGGGGCCCGCCCATGACCGCGAGCAGCACCCGGCCCGGCCCCGCGCCGCGCGCCCCCCGCACCACCGAGGCGCACGTCCACGACCCCGCGCCGGACTCCCCCGCCCCCTGCGCGCCGTCGTACCACCGACTGACCGTACTCACCCCGGTCGTGAGCGTGCGCTGCGCCCCGCCCCGGCGCGGCGACGGCTGGCTGACCGTCGCCGACCTGGCCGCGGACCCCGGGGCGGTGCGCGAGCTGGTCGCCCACGACGCCCGGCAGGGCCTCGCTCGCTACCGGCGGCCGCTGCGCCCGGACGTGGCGGCCGGCTTCGGACTGCACCGCTTCGTCTGGCCGGTCTCGCTGCTGTTCACCGTGCCGTGGTTCCTGGAGCGACGCGTGCCGCTGCTCGGCCCGGCGGACGTCTCGGTGCGCCGGGGCCCGGGCTCCGTCGAGCTGACGGTCCGCCCGGAGTCCTTCGCCTGTCTGCCGAACGACCCGGCGGCCGGCGCGCCGCAGGCCCGTACGGCACCGGACGAGTCCGCGCTGGCCGCCGAACTGCGCGGCGCGCTGGGCGAGTTCCTCAGGCCGGTGCTGGCCGCCTTCGGGCCGGAGGTGCGGCGCGGGCCCCGGGTGCTGTGGGCGATGGCCACCGACGCGGTGGTGGAGGGGCTCGGGTACGCGGGCGGGCTGCTCGGCGAGCAGGAGCGGGCGCGCGCCGAGCTGACCGCGCTCCTGGCCCCCGGGGAGCCCGCCGCGTGCGCGCCCGGCGCGGGCCGGTGCCCCGCTCCCGCCCCGGCCCCCTTCACCCCGGGCGCCGGTTTCGCGGACCCGGCGCCCGGCCGCTCCGGTGCTTCCGGTGGTCCGGCGGAGGGCGCGGCCGGTGCTTCGGACACCGACCGAGCCCGGGCCAGCTGCTGCCTCGTGTACACCGTGGAGCCCGAGGACATGTGCGGCGGCTGCCCCCGGATCCGGCGGCGCCGAGCCGCGCCGCCGCCCGTCATGCCGGGTTGACGGAAATCCGTCCGATTCCGAATCCGAAAAGCCTGTCATTTCGGGAACAATTCGCATCACACTGATACGACAATGCGATTTCCGCCGGATCAGAAATCCCTCTCCTCAGCGCATTGACGGCGAATCAGCCGTTCCCCCGCCGAGCATCCGCCATGATGGTCCCCGCCATCACGACGCAGGAACGCGACGCAGGAAAGCGAGGCTGGTCCCGGCGATGAAATTGTCCGACATACCGCTCGGCTGGGCCGTCACCGGGGTTGCTGGGCTATTGGTCAGCGCACTCCTGGTGGCCCTGGCCCGGAGCCGGGGATCCGCGCCCGCCGCCGGCGCGGATTCCTGGGAGCGTTCCGAGGAACGGCGCCGCCACAAGGAATCCCTGTACGGCGCGGCCTCGTACACGCTGCTGTTCTGCTGCGCCGGCGTCGCCGCCGCGCTGTCCTTCCACGGCCTGGTCGGCTTCGGCGTGCAGAACCTCGGCCTCTCCGGCGGCTGGGAGTACCTCGTCCCGTTCGGGCTCGACGGCGCCGCGATGTTCTGCTCGGTGCTGGCCGTGCGCGAGGCCAGCCACGGCGACGCCGCACTCGGCTCCCGGCTGCTGGTCTGGCTGTTCGCCGGCGCCTCGGCCTGGTTCAACTGGGTGCACGCCCCCCGCGGCTTCGGCCACGCCGGCGCCCCGCAGTTCTTCTCCGGCATGTCGCTGTCCGCGGCGGTCCTGTTCGACCGGGCGCTCAAGCAGACCCGCCGGGCCGCGCTGCGCGAACAGGGCCTGGTGCCCCGCCCGCTACCGCAGATCCGCATCGTCCGCTGGCTGCGCGCCCCGCGCGAGACCTACGCGGCCTGGTCGCTGATGCTGCTGGAGGGTGTGCGCAGCCTGGACGAGGCGGTGGACGAGGTCCGCGAGGACAAGCGGGAACGCGCCCTGGACAAGGAACGCCGCAAGCTGGCGGGCCGCCGCGAGCGGGCCGAGATCCGGGCGATGAACCGCAGCGGCGGCCACTGGCGCGGACGCGGCGGCGCCGCACGGCAGTTGGAGTCCGGATCGGAGCCCGCCATAGCCGGCGGGCCCGGGGCGGAGCGGCCGGAGGCCGGTGCCGCCGGGCCCCGCGAGGACGGGCCGCGTGAGGTCGGCGCGGCCGAGGGCACCGTCGTCCAGCCGGGCCTGCCGGCCCGTCCGGAGCGGCGCACCATCGACCTCACCACGGACGAGGACACCGTCACCCTGCCCCGGCTGGACTCGCTGGAGCGCAAGCTCAAGGACTTGGAGCAGCAGTTCGGCTGACGGTGACTCGGCTGACGGCGGTTCGGCTGAGCACCTCCACCGGGGTCAGTGCCAGACGCCGGGCGTGAGGACGACCGCCGCGCCGGCACCGAGGAGTCGGCCCGCGCTCGGCGGCAGGGGGACGGCGATCGCGTCCTGGTCGTGGTCGAGCGGGCCGGCACCGACCGGGTCCCGGTCGGCGATCGCGCCGGGCAGCTCGGAGTTCCAGGCCGCCCAGATCCGCAACTCGCCCTTGGGGTCGTCGCTCTCGTGCCCCACGTCGACGATCAGGACGTCGTCCCAGTCCGCCGTCTGGGCGAGGTGGTCGCGCCAGAACAGCACCCCGTGCTCCTCGGCCAGCCGGGAGACCCGCAGGTGCAGCGCGTAACGAGACGGGAGCGAGACCGGCTCGTCGGTGCCGTCGGCGGGCATGGTCAGCGGATCGAGCAGGAAGACGGTGGTGAGCGGGACGGAGTCGCCGTCGGGGCCGGGCTCCAGCGCGACCGGGCAGTAGTGCGCCGCCAACTGCTGGTCCGTCACCACGGGCAGTCCGCGGATCGACAGCTGCAGCTCGCCCTGCCGGAACGACCGGCGGCCGTCGGTCGCGGGCGGGCCGGGCTCCAGGCCCGCGAGGGCGACCGCCACCCGCTTGCGGCCGAACAGGAAGCGGCGCAGGTTCTGGTACCCCTCCTCGGAGTTGACCAGGCCGTAACGGCCCGAGTGCGAACGGTGGACGTAGGCGCGGTGCGCACCGTCGACGCAGGCGTTGCCGATCGCCACCAGGCCGTCGCTCTGCGGGCCGACCACCTTCTGGGCCAGGCCGTAGTCGCCGGCGTCGGTGCCGATCACGCAGAAGACCCGGTCGGTGTCGAAGTCCTCGGGCGGGATCCGCTCGGCCCGCCAGCCGTCCGGGGCCTCGGTGCCGTACTCGACCCCCGGCACCAGGTAGCCGTACATCATCTCCGGCGAGAAGACGTCGGACCCGACCGGGCCGAGGTCCTCGATGAACTCGTCGAGCAGGCCGCCGCCGACGGCGAAGCCGATCCCGCCGTGCGGGGTGCCGTAGGTGAACAACTTGTCGACCAGGTCCTTGCCGGGGACGGTCGGCTGGAAGTCCCCGAGGCTGTCGTGGGACCACTTCTGGAGCATGCTGCGGCAGATCAGGCCGCCCATCGAGTGGGCGATCAGGTCGACCTTGTCCGAGCCGGTCTTCTCCCGGACCAGCTGGACGAGTCCGTACAGGTCGCGGGCCGCCGCCTCGATGTCGAAGTCGGCGGCCCGCTTGCCGAAGGTGTCGGCGGAGGAGTCGTAGAAGCGGTGGATCCAGACGGTCGCCGGGTCCACCGACCCGGCCTCGCAGGACTGCAGGTAGGCCCTCGGGTCACCGGCCGTCAGCGGGTGGTAGCCGTCGTCGGCGAAGAGCCGGAGCAACGGGCCCTCGAACTGGTAGTACTGGGGGTCGCCGTCGCCGCCGACCCGGATGTGGGTCGAGCCGGTGTTGAATCCGTAGAAGGGGTCGTCCACCTGCTTGTCGACGCCGCTGGTACCGCCGGCGAAGCCGCGGACGTAGATCAGCGGGAGGCGGGCGGCGCCGTCGGTGGCGTAGCGGGGCGCGGCCGACTCCTGGTGCGGGGGCGGCAGCGGCAGGGTGGGGGACTCGGCGGCTCGGTCGTCCCTGCGGTGATGGAAGATCGACACCATGGCGTGATCCTCGGGTACGACGGTGGTCATGGCTGCCCGCCTCACGTCGGCGGGCCCTGGCCACTCGCCCTCGTCGGCTGCCGGGACGCGCCGCGACGCGTGACCTGCCTTCAGGTTCGCAGACGCGACCGCCGCGCGCACCCGTTGCGCTGACGCATGGACGATTGCCACCGCGGCGCGACCGGACGGCTCCGGACGGCGACGGCCACGACGACCCGGCGGGATCTACGCCGCGCTCGCCCCGCTGAGTTCGAACCACATCCGCTTGCCGGAGCCGCGCGGCTCCACGCCCCAGGCGTCCGCCAGCGCCTCGACCAGCATCAGGCCGCGCCCGGAGGAGGCCTGCTCCCCCGGCGTGCGGCGGGTGGGCCACAGGTCGGACTCGTCCTCCACCTCGACCCGCAGCCGGGCCCGGCCGCCGTCCGAGGCCGACTCGCGGTAGAGCCGGGCGGTGAACATGGCGTCACGGTCGGTGTGCCGGATGGCGTTGGTGACCAGCTCGGAGGAGAGCAGCTCGGCGGTGTCGATGAACTCGGCGACGCCCCAGCGGCGCAGCGCGTCGCGCAGTTCGGCGCGGACCTCGGCGATCCGCGCCAGGTCGGCCTGGCCGATCCGGCGGCGCAGCTGCTGGGTGGTGAGCCCGCCCGCCGGGCCGTCCCAGCGCAGGAGCAGCAGGGCTATGTCGTCCTCGCGCTCGCTGGAGTCGGCGGCCTGGGAGGCGATCCGGTCGGCCAGGTCCTCCAGCGGGTCGCGGACCGACTCCTCGGGGGCCGACAGCGGACGGGCGAGCGCGCGGGTGAGCCGGCCGATGCCCTCGTCCAGGTCCATGCCGCGCGCCTCGACCAGGCCGTCGGTGCACAGCAGCACGGTCTCGCCCGGGTCCAGGCTGAACCGGGTGACCCGGTACTCCTGGTCCGGGTCGATGCCCAGCGGCAGCCCGCCGGCCACCGGCACGGCGGCGGCGGTGCCGTCCGCGCGGCGCACCACCGGGTCGAGGTGGCCGGCCCGCACCGCGTAGACCACGCCGTAGTCCACGTTGACCTCGGCGTAGGTGCAGGTCGCGAAGTGGTCGGTGTCCAGGTCGGCGAGGAAGCGGGAGGCGCGGGCCATCACCGCGGCGGGCGGGTGGCCCTCGGCGGCGTAGGCGCGCAGCGCGATCCGCAGCTGGCCCATGATGCCCGCGGCGTGCACGTCGTGACCCTGGACGTCGCCGATCACCAGGCCGACGTGCCCGCCGGGCAGCGGCACCACGTCGTACCAGTCGCCGCCGATCTGCAGGCCGGAGCCGGCCGCGAGGTAGCGCACGGCGGTGGTCACGCCGGGGATGGAGGGGACGGTGCGCGGCAGCATCACCCGCTGCAGGCTCGCCGCCAGTTCGTGCTCGGCGTCGTGCAGCCGGGCCCGGGCCAGCGACTGGGCGACCAACCCGCCCAGGGTGGTCAGCAGGGTCCGCTCGTCGGCGTCCAGTTCGCGCTCGTCGTCGAAGCTGACCACGCAGACGCCGATCGCCCGGCCGCTGGCCACCAGCGGCAGGTAGGCCCAGGAGCCGCGGCCGGTGCGGCTGATCTGCTCCCAGACGTCGGCGTGGCGCTCGCGGAACTCCTCGCGGTTGGAGACGAAGACCGGGGCGCGGTGCTTCAGCGCCTCGGCGGCCGGGTGGCCGGGCGGCAGCACGGCGCGGTCCCAGACCGCGAGCGCCTCGGAGCGGTAGCCGGAGGCGCCGAGGATCTGCGCCCGGCCGGCCTCGAAGGAGGCGAGCACCAGGCCGTCCGGCGGCAGTCCGGGCAGCGGCAGCTCGGTGAAGACCCGGGCCACGTCCCGGACGGTGACGGCCTCGGACAGGGCACGGGCGGCCTCCTTGATGAAGCGGGAGCGCTCCTCGCGCAGCAGGGCGAGCCGGTCGGCGCGGTCGCGCTTGTGCAGTTCGACGGTGGCGTCCCAGACGAAGCCGACCATCCGGGAGGCGCGGCCGAAGGCGTCCGCGAGCACCCGGCCGCGGAAGCGCACCGCGCGCATGCTGCCGTTCGGCCCGACGGTGCGGTAGTAGGCGCCGCACTGGCCCAGTTCGGTCACGGCGCGCTCGACCCGGCGGCGCACCACGGGCGCGTCCTCGGGGTGCAGCAGGGACAGGAAGGAGGCGGCGGTGCGGTCGAAGCGGCCGCGCTCGACGTCGTCCAGGCCGATGATCGCGCAGGCGCGCTGGTCGCCCTCCAGGATGTCGCGGCGGATGTCCCAGTCGAAGGAGCCGATGCCGTTGGCGGCCATCGCGGGCTCCAGCCAGTCCGGCATGGAGTCGGCCGTGGCGGGCGGCAGTCCGCCGGACAGTACGGGGGCCAGCCGTCCGGAGGGCGTGCGCAGCGGGTTCCGGCGGGAGGCCTGCGCGGGCGGGCGGGCGGCTGGCAGCGGCTCCACGGCGGACGCGCCGGGAGGAAGCGCCGGCCCCGGCGACTCGGGCTCAGTGGGCATGCTGCTCCTGCCGCTGCCGTGGCGGACCGCGCCGACCGTCCGGACGGGCCGCGTGGCGATGTGATGGGTCGTGCTGGATCGGACGGTGCCGACGGACGGTGGTCAGTCGAGGTTCGGTCTCCCCGCTGCTTTCCCGCACGTGGACACACATTCCCACCATCCTGGCCAATGTTCGGCCGAGCGGCAATGGCAACGGGCCGGAAATCTTGCGTTCCGCCTTCCGTTCAGGGCTTGCTTCGGGAACGGATCAATCGATGACGAACAATCGTGTGGACGGCGGGTACGAGTGGTGGCGCAGTGAGCGGTCCGACGAGCGGTCCGACGATCGGCCGGCGGTCGGTACGGAACGGGACCCACGGCGGGACTCAGGGCATCGCGAGCTCGAACCAGGTGACCTTGCCGTCGCCCCTCAGCTGCACCCCCCAGGAGTCCGCGAGCGCCTCCACCAGCAGCAGGCCGCGCCCCGAGGTCGCGTACTCGGCGTCCGGATCGCGGCGGCGTCCGGGCAGCCGGCTCGCACCGTCCTGCACCTCGACCCGCAGCCGGCTGTCCGAACCGAGCACCGCGTCGAAGACCGCGCCCTTGCCGGTGTGCAGCAGCGCGTTGGTGACCAGCTCGGAGGAGAGCAGCTCGGCGGTGTCGGACAGCTCCGGCACCCCCCAGCGGCTCAGCGCCGTGCGCAGCCGGTGCCGGACCGCGCCGACCGCGACCAGGTCGGCCGGGTCGAGCGTCAGGTGCAGCCGGTGGTGCAACGCACAGCCGGGCGCGGACGCGCCCGACACGGTCGTCCCGGTGCCGGCGGCCGGGCCCTGGGCCTGCCCGGCCCGGTAGGCGTCGCCCGAACCCGTCCGCTGCCGCGGGAATCGCGACTGACCGTCCATCAACACATGCCCCCGCCCTCAAATCCGGGCCCCCGCCTCCGGATCCCCCGCCGGCCGGGTGGCCCCCTCGTTCTGACCACCCATCCTCATGCCCAGTTGACGGCGTTTGCAACAGTGTGCGTCCGATCACGTGGGGTGAAAGGGGCACGGGGAGGTTCACGTGATCCAACTGCCCGCGCCGGACAGGTTTGCGAAGCGCAGAGGCAGTTTTCGAGGCCGCCCCCACCCGATCCCGCGCACACCCGGCGCCCGTACGGACCGCGCGCCCGGACCGCGCGCCCGGACCCGCGCCCCCGCCACCGCCACCGCCGCGCGCCAGGCCCCTCACCGTCGCACGGCCGGTCCCGCACAACCCGGCCTCGCCGCCGCCGGACACCCCGCCCTCACCCCCGCCGCCCGCCCGACAGGCCGGACCCGGTCGGAACGGGAACGCTGGACAGGGCGGCCCGGTCCGGGTTCAATGGCCCCGAGATGTTTGAACGACGTTCTAACGATGGTCCGAACATCACCCCATAAGCCCCCCGGCCCCGAGCCGGCCCCCTCCCGGCGACGAGCGAGCGAGGAACCGTGCGACTGACCCCCACCGAGCGGGACCGGCTGCTGATCTTCACAGCAGCCGAGCTGGCCCGCGCCCGCCGCGCCCGGGGCGTACGCCTCAACATCCCCGAGGCGACCGCCCTGATCGCGGACACCGTCTGCGAGGCCGCCCGCGACGGCCTCCGCCTGGCCGAGGCCATCGAGGCCGGCCGCTCCGTCCTGACCGCCGATGACGTGCTGCCCGGCGTGCCGGACGTGGTCACCGTCGTCCAGGTCGAGGCCGTGTTCGAGGACGGCACCCGCCTCGCCGTCGTCAACGACCCCTTCAAGGGCGCCGGCTCACTCGGCGACGAGGCCCCCGGCGGCGCGCTGATCGGCGACGGCGCCGGCTACGACCCGGTCGAGGAGACGCTGCTGATCCCCGTCCACAACACCGCCGGGGTGCCGATCTCGGTCACCTCGCACTTCCACTTCTTCGAGGCCAACCCGCGCCTGGCCTTCGACCGCGCCGCCGCCTACGGCACCCACCTGGCCGTTCCGGCCGGCTCCTCGGTGCGCTTCGACCCGGGCGCCACCGTCGAGGTCGGCCTGGTGCCGATCGGCGGCGAGCGGGTCGCGATCGGCTTCGCGGGGCTCGTGGACGGGCCCCTGGACGCGCCCGGCGCGAAGGAGAGCGCCCTCGCGAAGGCCCGCGCGACCGGCTACCTGACCAGCTTCGACGACGCGGAGGTGCCCTCATGACGGCTATCAGCCCCCACGACTACATCTCCGTCCACGGCCCGCGCGCCGGGGACCGGATCCGGCTCGGCGACAGCGGCCTGATCGTCCGGGTCGAGTCCGACTCCCAGGCGCCCGGCGACGAGTTCCTGGCCGGCTTCGGCAAGACCGCCCGCGACGGCCTGCACCTCAAGCCCGCCGCCGTCCGCGACACCTGCGACGTCGTGATCAGCAACGTGCTGGTGATCGACGCGGTCCAGGGCATCCGCAAGACGTCCATCGGTCTGATCGGCGGCCGGATCGCCTCGATCGGCCGGGCCGGCAACCCGGACACCCTCGACGGCGTGGACGTGGTCGTCGGCACCGGCACCACGATCGTCTCCGGCGAGGGCATGATCGCCACCGCCGGCGCCATCGACACCCACGTCCACCTGCTCTCGCCGCGGATCATGGAGGCCTCGCTCGCCTCCGGCGTCACCACGATCATCGGCCAGGAGTTCGGCCCGGTCTGGGGCGTGGGCGTCAACTCGCCCTGGGCGCTGCGTCACGCGTTCAACGCCTTCGACGCCTGGCCCGTCAACATCGGCTTCCTGGGCCGCGGTTCGTCCTCCGACGAGGCCCCGCTGATCGAGGCGCTGGCCGAGGGCGGCGCCTCCGGCTTCAAGGTGCACGAGGACATGGGCGCCCACACCCGCGCCCTGGACACCGCGCTGCGGGTCGCCGAGGAGTACGACGTCCAGGTCGCCCTGCACACCGACGGGTTGAACGAGTGCCTGTCGGTGGAGGACACCTTGAGGGTGCTGGAGGGCCGGACCATCCACGCCTTCCACATCGAGGGCTGCGGCGGCGGTCACGTCCCCAACGTGCTGAAGATGGCGGGCGTGCCGAACGTCATCGGCTCCTCCACCAACCCCACCCTGCCCTTCGGCCGGGACGCGCTGGGCGAGCACTTCGGCATGATCGTCTCCGCGCACGACCTCAAGGTCGACCTGCCCGGCGACGCCGCGATGGCCCGCGACCGCATCCGGGCCGGCACCATGGGCGCCGAGGACGTGCTGCACGACCTCGGGGTCATCGGCATCACCTCCTCCGACGCCCAGGGCATGGGCCGGGCCGGCGAGACGGTGCGCCGCACCTTCGCCATGGCCGGCAAGATGAAGGCCGAACTCGGCCCGCTGGACGGCACCGGCTCGTACGGCACCACCGACAGCGGCGACGACAACGAGCGCGTGCTGCGCTACATCGCCAAGCTGACCATCAACCCGGCCATCGCGCACGGCCTGAGCCACGAGGTCGGCTCGATCGAGGTCGGCAAGCTCGCCGACATCGTGCTCTGGCGCCCGGACCACTTCGGTGCCAAGCCGCAGCTCGTCCTCAAGTCCGGGTTCCCCGCGTACGGTGTGGTCGGCGACCCCAACGCCTCCACCGACCGCTGCGAACCGCTCGTCCTGGGGCCGCAGTTCGGCGCCCACGGCGCCACCGCCGCCGACATCTCGGTGGCCTTCGTCGCCCAGGCCGCCGCCGACGGCGCCTACCTCGACCGCCCCGCCGACGGGCTGCCCACCCGCCGCCGGCGCGTCGGCGTGCGGGGCACCCGCGGCATCGGGCCGCGCGACATGGTGCGCAACGCCCGCCTCGGCCAGGTCGAGGTCACCGAGACCGGACTGGTTTCACTGGACGGCTCGCCGCTGCGCTCCGAGCCCGCCGACAGCGTCTCCCTCAGCCGCCTCTACTTCCTCTGATCCTCCCCCTCAAGGACCCGATGATGACCACCCCCACGCCCGCCTCCCTCGGCTTCCGGATGCCCGCCGAGTGGCACCCCCACGACCGCACCTGGATGGCCTTCCCGACCACCAACCCCACCTTCGACGGCCCCGAGCAGTTGCACGCGGCCCGCGAGGCCTGGGCCGCCGTCGCCGACACCATCGTCCGCTACGAGCCGGTGACGCTGATCGTCAACACCGGTGAGACGGCAGACGCCCGCCGGTACGTCTCCGAGCAGGTCGAGATCGTCGAGCGCCCGCTCAACGACGCCTGGATGCGCGACATCGGCCCGTCCTTCCTGATCGACGGCAAGGGCTCGGTCGCCGCCGCCGACTGGATCTTCAACGGCTGGGGCGCGCAGTCCTGGGCCCGCTGGGACAAGGACCAGCACATCGCCGAGCACATCGGCGAGCTGACCGGCGTCCAGCGCTTCGCCTCCCGGCTGATCAACGAGGGCGGCGGCATCCACGTCGACGGCGAGGGCACGGTGCTGGTCACCGAGACCGTCCAGCTCGGCGAGGGCCGCAACGCCGACTGGACCAAGGAGGAGGTCGAGGCCGAGCTGCACGCCTTCCTCGGCACCACCAAGGCGATCTGGCTGCCCCGCGGACTCACCCGCGACTACGACGAGTTCGGCACCCGCGGCCACATCGACATCGTCGCCTCCTTCGTGCGCCCCGGCGTCGTGGTCGCCCACGTCCAGCCCGACCCGTCCCACCCGGACCACGAGGTCTGCCAGGAGCTGGTCGCCGTCCTGCGCGCCGCCACGGACGCCCAGGGCCGCCCGCTGGAGGTCATCGAACTTCCCGCCCCCACCGTCCTGTTGGACGAGGACGGCGAGCCGGTCGACTACTCCTACATCAACCACTACGTGGCCAACGGCGCCGTCGTGCTGTGCGCCTTCGCCGACCCGCGCGACCAGGAGGCCGCCGACATCCTCGCCAAGGCCTACCCGGGCCGCACCGTCGAACTCGTCGACGCCCGGGAGATCTTCGCCAACGGCGGCGGCATCCACTGCATCACCCAGCAGCAGCCGAAGGCGCTCTGACGTCCGCCCCGGGCGGGAGCCGCGCGCTCCCGCCCGGGTAGCCTTCTGAGCTCCGCACCACCGAGGGAGAGCACTGCACATGGCGGACGCCCGCCCGCGCCGGTCGGCGCGCCCCCGCGAGGAGGTCTTCGCCACCGCCCGGGCCGCGATCGCCGAACACGGGCTCGCCAAGCTCACCATGGCCGGGCTCGGCAAGCAGCTCCAGATGAGCGCCGGACACCTGCTCTACTACTTCGGCAGCAAGGACCAGCTGCTGCTGGAGACCCTCCGCTGGAGCGAGGACCAGCTCGGCGCCCGCCGCCGCGAGGCCCTCGCCGACCACGCCCTCGACCCCTGGCAGCGCCTCGACGCCTACCTGCGCCTCTACCTGCCCGAGGGGCCCGGCGATCCGCGCTGGATCCTCTGGGTCGAGGTGTGGGGCCGTTCCCCCGCCAGCGCCGAGATTCGCCAGGGCCAGCAGGAGATCGAATCCCCCTGGCAGGCCGACCTGGTCGCCCTCATCGAGGAGGGCACCGCCGCCGGCCACTTCACCCCCGGCCCCGCGGCCGAGCGCGCCCTCCAACTGCGCTCCCTGCTCGACGGCCTCGCCGTCCCCATCGCCATCGGCCTGCCCGACGCCGACCGGCCCGCCGCCCTCGACCAGGCCACCGCGGTCGCGACCATCCTGCTGCGGGCCTGAGGCACCGACTGCGGCCCACCCGCACGAGAAGTCGGACCGGCCGACTTCTGGCGCACAGGCACCGGCTCACTCGGTCCAGACCGCGGCCGCCGTACGGTCGTCGGCGTAGCCCTTGGCGCGGACCTGGACCTGGCGCAGGAAGTCGACCGTGCCCGGCGGGTGGGGGTGCGCCCAGTGGGCGGACAGGAAGTGGGCCACGGCGGGCTCGTCCGCGATCGGGGCGGCCAGGCCCTGGGTGCAGAGCAGCAGGACGTCGCCGGGGGTGGCCGGAACCAGCCGGAAGCGGAACGGGCGCGGATCCGGCACCGGGGCGTCCGGCACCGGCGGCTGACCGTCCGGGTGGTGGAGCAGCCGGGCCGCGTAGGCGTCGATCCAGTGGCCCGAGCGCAACAGGTACAGCCCGCCCGGGCCGACGCCGAAGGCCGCGCGGTAGCCCGCCGCCGGGTCCAGCGACAGCATCAGGCAGTGCAGCGAGGCCGGGGACGGCGCGTCGTCCCCCTCGGCCCGGGGCGCCAGCGCGCGCAGCGGGGCGGCGGCGCTGGTGGCCAGGCGCTGCAGGCCGTAACGCAGCCGGTCCCGGGCGCCGTCGCGCAGATCGGCGGCCAGGCCCGCCCGGCTGCGCCCGATCGCGGCCGCGAGCTGACGACAGGCCTCGCCGGTGGCGGCGGCGACGGCCCCCGCGGTGAGCGCCCCCTCCTCGGCGCCGCCCATACGGTCGAAGCCCGCGAGGACGGCGAGCAGCAGCCCGTCGGGGCCGTCGCCGAACCTGGCCACCAGCAGGCTGTCGCGGCGCGGCTCGCCCCGGTAGCGGGCCGAATCGCCCCGGACGGAGACGGCGCGCAGCACGGTGTTCCCGTACTGGGCGCCGTCCAGCGCGGTGTCCGGGACGACCGCGCCGAGCGAGCCGGGGTCCGCCTCCGGTACGACGGTGGGCTCGGGCCCGTAGGTCGGGGGGCGCTCGCCGACGTGCGGGACGGCGGGGTCGGTTTCGGCACGCTGGGTGCGAATGGCCAGGCGGGGGTCGGGGACGGCGGGTGCGGGTTCGGGGTCGGGCTGGGGGGCGTGGTCGGGCTCGGGTTCGGGGGTGGGGGGCTTGGTGGCGGCCGGGGGCTTGGTGGCGGCCGGGGGTTCGGGGGTGGGGGCGGGCTCGGGCTCCGGTTCGCGAACGGGCTCCGGCTCGGGGGCGGGTTCCTCGGCGGCCGGGGCTCCGGGAGCGGGCTCGGGCTTCGGCTCGGCGGCGGGGGCCGGGGCGGCCTTCTCCAGGGAGACCGGGGTGGGCGGCTCCTCGGGTTCGGGCTCGGCCAGCGGTTCGGGCTCGGCCTGGTCGGCATCGGCCGCTGGCACGGGCGCGGCCTCGGACGCAGGCACGGCCTCAGCCTCGGGCGCGCGCTCCGCCCGGGGCGCGTCGGAGGCGAAGGACGGGGCGGGAAACTGGTGGGTCTCGGTCGAGGTGCGCTGGCGCCCCAGCCCGTCGGTTCCCCCGGTCCCCCCGGTCCCCCCGATCACGCCGATCGCGGTGTCGAACCAGTCGTCGATGCTGTCCCGCGCCACCGCAGGCTCGGGCTCCGACGCGGGCGCGGGCTCCGCGACGGCCTCCGGCACGGCTTCCCGTACCGGTACCGGCTCCCGCTCCGGCTCCGGCTCCGCCGTGCGCTGCTGCCCGATCAGCCCGACCGCCGTGTCGAACCAGTCGTCCACGGTGCCGTCGCCAGGGTCGGCGTGCGGGGTGTCGGGGAGGGTGCCCGCCGGGCCGTCGTAGACCGTGTCCCACCAGCCGTCGCCCGGCCGGGGCGGCTGTGCGGGTGCACCCTGCTTGCTCATCTGGCGGCTCCTGGTCGGTCCGTGGTCGCGCCGCCCCCGGCGGGGCCGGACTGGCGTCATTGTCTCCGAGTGCAACGACGCTGTCCGGGTTTCGGCGACAACCGGTCACCGACCGGATCATCCCGGCCACCGCGCTCACCAGCCGGTTCGCCGAGGCGCGGCCGGGTGGCGACGGGGCGGCGGCGCGGCGGTGGCCGGGCGGTCGCGGAGCCGTCAGCACGCCGTCCGCTTCCGTTCCGTCCGTGCTTGCCGGATGTGCCCCGAGCAGGGCGTTTCCTGGACATTGCGGGGCATGGGCCGCCGAAAATGGGGGCCGCGGAGGGGCATCGCTTCACCCGTTCGGCTGATTAAATGTGCGCATGACCGCGTCGGCCCCCAGCTCGCCCCGACCGGGGAGGGCCGCACCGGCGGGCCGCCCGGCGGGTGCGCTGTTGGTCCTGCTGCTGGTCGCCCTGCTGACGGCGTTGCCCTGCGCGGGCCAGTCGAGCGCGTTGGACGCTCCCGTCCATCCGGCGCCGGCCCCGGTCAGCGCCGTGTCGGTGGTCAGCGCCGCCGAGGCCACCACGGCCACGCCCCACGCCGGCCACGCCGCCAGGGCGTCCCAGCGCCACCAGCGGCTCGCCGTGGAGCAGGACCACTGGATCCTGTGCACCGCCGACGGCCAGCCGCCGCACGACAACGGCTGCTCCAGCCACCCGTTCTGCCCGCAGGACGCGCAACTGCCGAACCCGCCGCCGCAACCGCAGCCCGCCGTCTCACCGCTCACCGCGCCGACGCCCGAGGCGCTGCCCCGCGTGGTGCCCGCGGGACTGCTGGACGGCCCGCACCCGGCGCCCGATCTGCACGAACTCCAGGTCCACCGGTCCTGAGCGGAACCCACCGCCGACGCTGCCCGCCGGCGGGTCCGCCCCACTCCACCACAGCCGACCGCCGTCGCCACCAGCCGTGCGCGGCGGGGACAAGGACAACCATCATGGGTTCCGCCTCGAAGCAGTCCAGCAAGCCCGGCGGCAAGAACGTCGCCGACCGCCGTACGCGCATCGCCGAGCTGCGCGCCGCCGAGCAGCGCCGCGACCGCCGTAACAAGGTCATTGCCTCGGTCGCGGCCGGTGTGCTGGTGATCGGCGCGATCGCCACCGGCACCTGGATCGTCATGGACCAGAACCAGAAGAAGAAGGACAGGGAGGCCGCCGCCAACGCGGACATCCCGGGCGTGAAGACCTTCGGCGACCTGAGCCGCAACCACGTCAAGGACAAGGTCAACTACCCGATGACCCCGCCGGTCGGCGGCGACCACAACGCGGTCTGGCTGGACTGCATGGGCCACGTCTACGACCAGCCGGTCGAGAACGAGCGCGCCGTCCACTCGCTGGAGCACGGCGCGGTCTGGGTGACGTACAACGGCAAGGCCACCCCGGAGGACATCAAGACCCTCTCCGACAAGGTCAAGAACACCCCGTACTCGCTGATGAGCCCCTACCCGGACGAGCAGGGCACCATCACCCTGAACGCCTGGAGCACCCAGCTGGTCGTGGACAGCGCCAGCGACCCGCGGGTGAACCAGTTCTTCACCAAGTACGTCCAGGGCAAGCAGACCCAGGAGCCGGGCGCCTCCTGCACCATGGGGCAGATGTGACCGCCGACGCGACCCGCCCCGAGGAGGCCTCGGCGGCGGACGTTCCGGAACCGGACGCGCCGGAAGCGGACGCGACCGGGGAGCCCGCGGCCCGTCCCGGCCGTCGGCGGCTGTGGTGGCCGGCCGCGCTGGCCGCCGCGGTGGCGCTGGCCCTCGGGGTGCCGGCCCTGGTGGCGAGCGGGACGTCGGCCTCCGGCACGGCCTCGGTGGCCGTCCCGGCGGACGACTCGCCCGAGGCCGGGTTCGCCCGCGACATGGCGACCCACCACCAGCAGGCGGTGGACCTGTCGTTCATCGTCCGGGACCGCACCGGCGACGAGCCGACCCGCACCCTGGCCTTCGACATCATCAACACCCAGGCCAACCAGCGCGGGATGATGACGGGCTGGCTCGACCAGTGGGGGCTGTCGCAGCACTCGACCGCCAAGCCGATGGCGTGGATGAAGATGGACCACGACTACGCCGCCCACGACGGTTCGCTGATGCCCGGCATGGCCACCAACGCCCAGATGGCGAAGCTGCGTTCACTCAGCGGGCGGGACGCCGAGGTGTACTACCTGCAGCTGATGATCGAGCACCACAAGGGCGGCGTCGAGATGGCCCAGGGCTATGTGGACCTGGCGAAGAACGACGTCGAGAAGCGTCTCGCCCAGTCGATGGTGGTCGCCCAGACCTCCGAGATGGAGCTGATGACCGACATGCTCAAGGAGCGCGGCGCCGCCCCCGGCGTACCCGCGTCCTGACAACTGCTGTTCCCCGGACGGCCGGGGAACCTGCTGCTCCCCCCGGACGGCCGGGGCGCGGCGGCGGTCCCGTACCGCCCGCACCGCGCCCCGGCCGTCCGCCGTCCCGACCCCTGACGTCTCGACCCCTGGCGTCCCGCCCCCTGGAGAACCCCGCATGACCCCTGACGCGCCCTGGCTGATCGCCGGGCTGGGCAACCCCGGCCCGTGGTTCCGGCTGACCCGGCACAACGCGGGCTTCCTCGCCGTCGACCGACTGGCCGAGCGCCACGGCGCCCGGTTCCGCCGGCGCGGGCTCACCACCGTGGTCGCCCAGATCGAGGTGGACGGCCGCCGGGTGCTGCTGGCCAAGCCGCTGTGGTCCATCAACCTGTCCGGCCGCCCGGTGGCCGCCCTGCTGCGCCGCTACGGGGTGCCGGTCGAGCGCCTGGTGGTCGTCCAGGACGACCTGGACTTCGCGTACGGCTCCGGCAAGTTGAAGCGCGGCGGCGGGCCGGGCGGGCACAACGGGGTGCGCTCGGTGGGAGAGGTGCTCGGCACCCGCGACTTCGTCCGGCTGCGGTTCGGCATCGGGCGCCCGCCGAAGGGGCAGAGCGTCGGCGACTACGTGCTGAAGAAGTTCTCGGACGAGGAACTGGCCGCGATGCCGGGGGTGTTGGACCGCTGCGCGGACGCCCTGGAGACGCTGGTGCGGCTCGGCCTGAACCGGGCCCAGGACGCCCTGAACGTCAGCCCGTCCTGAGGCTCCCACGGGCCGGAGTCGGACCGGTCAGCACGGTGGCCGTCACCGCGACCACCGCGAGGACGACCAGCACCGTCCGCCCACCGGACGCCGCGCCCGCCAGGTGGACGCCGAGGACGGACAGCGCCATGCCGAGCGCGGTGCCGAGGCTGCGCGCCATGTTCACCATGCCGCCGCCGACCGCCGAGCACTCCGCCGGGATCGCCCGCATCACCAGCGCGTTGTTGGCGGGCAGCAGCAGGCCCAGCCCGTACCCGGCGACCAGCAGCGGGGCCGCCACCACCGCACCGGAGACCGGCAGCACGGCGAACAGCAGCAGCCCGGCGCCCGCGAGGCCCGCACCGAAGCGGCACCTGGCCACGTCCGACCAGCTCCGGGGCAGCAGTGCGCCGCCGACCGTCGCGGCGACCGCGAAGGCCGCCGGCAGCATGGTGACCACCAGGCCCGCGGCGGCCGTCGACACCCCCGCACCGGTGAGCAGCACCGGGACCAGCACGAGCGGGCAGAACAGCAGCAGGTAGCCGATCAGCGCGACCACCAGGCCGGACCGCACGCCCGGGGTGTTCACCAGCCCCGGCGCCAGGATCGGCCGGGCGGCCCGCCGCTCCTGGCGCACCAGCGCCAGCGCGAGGACGACCGAGACGAACAGCAGGACGGCGACGGCCCAGCCGGGCAGGGGCAGGCCGGAGGCGGTGGACAGGGCGAGCAGCAGCGTGCTGGTCGCACCGGTGAGCAGCAGCATGCCGGGCAGGTCGAAGCGGGGCGCCCGCGGCTCGCTGTCGCGTGGTCCCGGGACCACCTCCGGAGCGCAGGGCCGGGTGCGCGGCAGCAGGTACCAGCCGGCCACGATGCCGAACACGGCGATCGGCACGTTGACCCAGAACACCCACTGCCAGGAGGCGTGCTCCACCAGCAGCCCGCCGAGGCTGGGGCCGAGCGCCAGCCCGAGGCCCTGGGCGGCGGCCTGGATGCCGAGCGCGCGGCGCATCGCGTGCTCCGGGACCCCGCGCGCGACCAGGGCGACGCTGTTGGCCTGCATCATCGCGGCGCCGACGGCCTGGACGGCCCGGCAGGCGACCAGGATCCACAGACCGCCGGCGAATCCGGCGCCCAGCGAGGACAGGCCGAAGACGGCGAAGCCACCGATGTACATGGTCTTGCGGCCGACCAGGTCGGACAGCCAGCCGATCGGGGCCAGCAGGGCGACCAGGACCAGCAGGTAGGCGAGCGCGACCCATTCGACGGCGGCGAAACCCGCGTCGAAGTGCCGGCCCAGAGCGGGGAAGACCAGGGCGATGACGCTGGCGTCGAGCTGGCCGAGGAAGGCGCCGAGACAGACCGTGCCGACGGCCAGCCAGTGGGCGTGGCGCCAGCCGGCTACGCCGCGGGGCCGCGGCCGCTCGGTGAGCAGGCGCGCGGCAAGGGCGGTGGCGTTCATGGGACGAATATATCGGATGCAGATATGTTCTTTCTACGAGCTGATCGCCCTGCGATACGAAACGTCCCATCCTACGTCCGAGGCCCGTCCAAGGGGCGGACGGCGCGCCGGAAACGCCTCGTACCAGGCGATACGCTGTTCGCCATGCCGTCGTCACCGCATGTTCCCGACCCCGCCACCGAAGCCCCCGACCCGGCGGTCGAGCACGCCCGGCAGCTGACCGACACCGTCACCCGGCTGCGCCGCGCGCTGCGCAGCAGCATCCGCACCGACTACCCGTGGGAATCCCTGCCGATGGCGCAGGTCGAGCTCCTGCAGACGCTCGCCGCCGCGCCACTGCGGGTCGGCGAGCTGGCCGCCCGGCAGCGGCTCGCCCCCAACACCGTCAGCGGGCTGGTCGGCAAACTGCTGGAGGCCGGGTTCGTCGACCGCCAGGCCGACCCCGGCGACCGGCGCACCGCCCGGATCGCGCTCACCCCGGCCGGGCGGCGCCAGCTGGACGACTGGCAGCACGCCCACGAACGCCGGATCGCCACCGCCCTGGGCGCCCTCGCCCCGGCCGACCGCGAGGCGGTCGTCCACGCACTGCCCGCGCTGGAGCAGCTCGCCCGCGCCCTGGCCCAGCCGGGGGGCGGCGGGGAGCAGGGCTGACGGGCAGGGCCCAGGAGCCGGACCGAGGAGGCGGGCCGAGGAGCAGGGCCGAGGAGGCCCCGCGGACCGGCCCCGCTCGGTAAACCGCTGGTCACCGAGGCCCGGCCGCGCTACCGTCCCCGCCATGACCACCGTAGAGGTACAGATCGAGCCCTGGACGGACGCCGACCTCGCCCTGCTGCGCCGGGTCAACACGCCGGAGATGAAGAAGCACGTCGGCGGACCGGAGACCGAGGAGCAGCTGCTCCACCGGCACCGGCGCTACCTGGACTTCGTCCCGTCCGCCCTGGGCTGCATGTACCGGATCGTGCTGCTGCCCGAGGGCGAGGCGGTCGGGACGGTCGGCTACGGCACCCGGACGTGGGAGGGCGAGACCGTGCACGAGATGGGGTGGAACGTGCTGCCCGGCCACCAGGGGCGGGGCATCGCCGTCGCCGCCACCCGGGCCGCCGTCGAGGCCGCCCGGCGCGAGGCCGCGCACCGTCATCTGCACGCGTTCCCGTCGGTGGACAACCCCGCCTCCAACGCGGTCTGCGCGAAGGCCGGGTTCACCCTGCTCGGCCGGACCGACTTCGAGTTCCCGCCCGGGCGGTTCATGCGCAGCAACAACTGGCAGGTGGACCTGCACAGTTGAGCCCGCCTCGGCTCGGAAGCCTGTTCAGCCGACCTCGGGCGGGAAGGCCGTTGAGCCGGCCGCGGATTCACCGGGTTCAGAAGAGGGTGCCGCGCTCCAGTTCCAGCAGCCAGCGCTTGCGGTCCACGCCCGCGGCGAAGCCGGTGAGCGAGCCGTTGGCGCCCATCACCCGGTGACAGGGGCGGACGATCAGCAGCGGGTTCGCGCCCACCGCGCCACCGACCGCCCGCACCATGCGCGGCGCCTGCCCGGCCAGCTCGGCGAGTTGGCCGTAGGTGACGGTCGTGCCGTACGGGATCTCGTCCAGCGCGGCCCAGATCCGGCGGCGGAACTCGGTGCCCTCCGGCGCGAGCGGGAGGTCGAAGGCGGTGCGCCGGCCGGCGAAGTAGGCGGTCAGCTGGGCCACCGGCTCGGCGAGGGCCTCGGGGTCGAGCACCCAGTCGTCGGCGGGCTCGGCCAGCGCGTACTTCTGGCCGGGCGCGGTGACGGTGGCCAGGGCCGCCGCACCGCCGTCCTCGGGCAGCACACCGCTGAGCAGCAGTTGGCCGAAGGGGCTCTCCATGGTGGTGTAGACGGTGGTGCTCATGCCGGGTCGTTCTCCGTTCCGTTGCTGGTGCTGGTGCTCGCGGGGCCGGCCCACAGCCGGTGAACGGCGTAGGAGCGCCACGGGGCCCAGGCCCCGGCCGCGCGGGCGGCGGACTTCGGGTCGCCGGCGGCGCCGAGCCTGGTCAGGCCGTGCTTGACGCCCACATCGCTTGGGAGGAAGACGTCGGGGTCGGCGAGGGCCCGCATCCGCAGGTAGCCGACCGTCCAGGGGCCGATCCCGGGCAGGGCCAGCAGCTGGGCCGCCGCCTCCTCGCGGTCGGCCCCGCTGTCGAGGCGGACCACGCCCTCGGCCAGCGCGGCGCACAGGCCGGTGAGCGCGCAGCGACGGGCCGCGGGCATCGCGAAGTCCGCCGGGTCGGCGGTGGCCAGGGCCGCCGCCGTCGGGAAGAGCAGCCGCAGGCCGCCGCTCGGCTCGGGCAACGCGGCGCCGTACTTCTCGGCGAGCCGGCCCGCCAGGGTGCGGGCGGCACCGACGGTGATCTGCTGGCCGAGGACGGCGCGCACGGCGAGCTCGTGCGGGTCCACATGGCCGGGCGAGCGCAGGCCGGGGCGCTCGCGGACCAGCGGGCCGAGCACCGGGTCGGCGCCGAGCTGCTCGTCGACGGTGTCCGGGTCGGCGTCCAGGTCGAAGAGGATGCGCAGGCGCTGGACGGCGGTCGGCAGGTCGCGCAGGTCGGCGAGCAGCAGGCGGCAGTCGAGCCAGCCGCGGGTGCGCGGCTGGCCCGGCGCGAGGCCGTCGACTTCGGCGATGCCGTGCCCGTACGGGAGCGCGAGGGTGCGCCGGTAGGTGCGCACACCGGGGCGCGCGCCGGGTACGACCTCCTCCACGCCGGGGACGGCACGCAGGGCGAGGAAGTCGATCAGGTGGTCGCTGTCGATCGCGCCGCGGTAGGCGAGGCGCAGGGTGAGGCCGCCGGCCGGGGTCGCGGTGCGGCGGCCGGCCACGACCTCGGCGCGCAGGCCGGTCGGGGTGCGGTCGTAGACCTCGCGGACGGTGTCGTTGAACTGGCGGACGGAGGCGAAGCCGGCCGCGAACGCGATGTCGGTGACGGGCAGCTCGGTGGTCTGCAGCAGGAGGCGGGCGGTCTGGGCGCGGCGGGCGCGGGCCAGGGCGATCGGGCCGGCGCCGAGCTCGGCGGTGAGCTGGCGCTGCAGCTGACGGGCGCTGTAGCCGAGGCGGTCGGCTAGGCCCGCGACGCCCTCGCGGTCCACCACGCCGTCGCCGATCAGGCGCATCGCGCGACCGACCAGGTCGGCGCGGTGGTTCCACTCCGGGGAGCCCGGCACCGAGTCGGGGCGGCAGCGGCGGCAGGCGCGGAAGCCCGCGCCCTGGGCGGCCGCGGCGCTGGGGTAGAAGCGGCAGTTGGCGCGCTTGGGGGTCACGGCGGGGCAGCTCGGTCGGCAGTAGATTCCGGTGGAGGTGACGGCCGTGAAGAAGACCCCGTCGAAACGGGCGTCGCGGCTGTCCACGGCTCGGTACCGGATGTCGTCGTCGATCACGTTGTCCAGTTTGCGGCACCGGATGGGGGGTGACTGGCGGGAATCGGACATCGCCGTTCGGGGCCCTCCCCAGGGCCCCGCCACGGCGCCACCCTCCGCGGACCCGTCTACACCTTGCCGCAGGGCACCGGCTTGTCGTACGGGCCCGTCGCCGTCGTACGGTTGCCGCACACGGTGACCGTTGACGAGTAGTTCTGCACGACGGCTTCCGCGCCGATGAACGTGTTGTGGACCACCTCGCCGCTCGGCACGTCGACCAGTTCGACCCCGGCGGCGAAACCGCACCCGCCGGCTTGGATGGTGGTGGTGTTGCCGGAGACATCGGCCCGGGAGACGTTGCCGAGCGCGATCGTGGTGCCGAACGACCTCAGGGAATTCCCGGTGACCCGCGCCGGACCGTATTCATTCGTCGGCGGAGCGATGTAGACCGGGGGGTAACAGGTGACGGGGTCACTGGTCTGGACGTTGTCCCGGAGGATGAATGGACCGGGCTTCACGCCGTAGTCGCTCGCCGCAGCCAGCAGCCCGAGGTAGACATCGCGGTAGGTGTTCCGGACGAGCGTCACGTCCCCGGTCCACACCGCGCCCTCGATCTCCACGTCGGTCATCCAGTAGCCGACGTTGCTCACGTCGTTGTGCTCGATCACGTAGTTGTGGCAGTTGTCGCACGAGAACGCGTGCCGACCGGTCGTGTGCACGGTGGAGTCGCGGCCGGTGACATCGCGCGGCGCCACGGCGCCGTTGCCCTGGCCGTCCCACGTCCCGCCGGAGAAGAGCTCCACGGCGTCGCCCCAGGTGTTCTCGATGTGCAGCCGTTCGAGCAGAACGCCGTCGGCACCCCCGATCTTGACCCCGGCGTCGTGCTCCCGGGCCGAGTCGTAACAGGAGGGCTGGGCGACCACCGCGCAGTGCTCGGAGAAGTTCGTGCCCTGCAGGGTCAGATCACGGACGACGAAGCCGCCCCCGCGGTCGAACCAGAGCCGCGCGCGGTTGGTACTCGCGGGCGCGTCGATAGTGGCTTTGACGGTCGCGCCGTTGCCCTCGATGGTGATGTTCCTCCGCTGGGTGAAGGTGATCGAGCCGTTGGTCAGGTAACAGCCGTTGCGCGCCAGGCGGATGGTCGCCCCGTCGGGCACCGTACCCAGCCAGGTGTTGAACGCATCGGTGACGTCCTGCGAGCAGTCGGAGGCCACGGGTGGCGTGACCGGGACCGCCCGGGCCGTGCCCGTCGCCGAGATGCTCGCCAGCAGGGCGAGCAGGAAGGCCGTAGCGGTGAAACGCCTCTTCACGTCCAGCTCACTGGAGAATCGACAATTCGTAACAAGATCATCACACTGAGCAATGGTGTGTGCCCGTCGAGGACGACCGTTCGCACCGCCCGAAAATCGCGGGCCCCCGGCGGGCCCGTGGCTACGCTCGCCCCATGAGCGAGAAGCCTGGCGACCGGCCAGCCGACCCCTGCTACACCGGCCCGGACGACCCGCGGGTCGTCGCCCTGCCTCCGGAGGAGTTCGCGTTCCCCGGCCCGCTGCGGGACGAGCTGGTCGCGGCCGTCCTCAGCGGCGCCAAGACCAGCACCACTGGCCTGGTCGCTGACTACGAGCACGAGAACGAGCCCCTGCCGCAGGTCGGCGAACGGGCCGCCGTCCTCGACTCGGACGGCCGCCGGGTCGCGGTGATCGAGACCACGGACGTCCGGGTGGTCCCGCTCGCCGAGGTCGACCTACGGCACGCCCTGGACGAGGGCGAGGGCTACCGCAGCGTGGCCGAGTGGCGTGCCGCACACGAGCGGTTCTGGCGCAGCCCGGAGATGCTCGCCGCCTTCGATGACCCGGGTTTCACCGTGGACGACACCACCCCGCTGGTCCTCCATCGCTTCCGCCTGGTGGCCGACCTCCGCTGAGCCCGCCCCGCTGTGCGGAGACCGGCCGACCTGCGCGGGCAGGCCGGCCGGTCGACGGTCAGCGCTTCACCGGCCTCCCGCGGCACGCATCGACTTGGTGATCGTCTTCCACTTCTGCAGCCTGGCCTTGGCCACCCGGGCGTCCGAGCGCGAGGCGATCCACTCGTTCTCGCGCTGGAGCTTGAGGTAGCTGTCCATCCGGCGCTGCGGCAGCGTGCCGTCGGCCAGCGCCGCCCGGACCGCGCAGCCGGGCTCGGTGTGGTGGTTGCAGTCGTGGAAGCGGCACTCCTCGGCCAGCTCGGCTATGTCGGCGAAGGCCAGGTCCACCCCCTCGCCACCGTAGAGGCCGACCTCGCGCAGCCCAGGGGTGTCGATCAGCACGCCCCCGCCGGGCAGCGCCGTCAGTTCGCGGGTGGTCGTGGTGTGGCGGCCCTTCTGGTCGACCGAGCGAGCCTCCTGGACGGCCATCACCTCGGAGCCGACGAGCGCGTTGGTGAGGGTGGACTTGCCGACGCCGGACTGGCCGATCACCACGGTGGTACCGGGGGCGCAGGCGCGGAGCACGTCGATGCCCTCGCCCGTCTCGGCGCTGACCACCAGCACGGTGACGCCGGGTGCAACCGCCTCGACGTCGGCACGGATGAACTCGGCGTCGTCGACCAGGTCGGCCTTGGTGAGGACGACCAGCGGTTCGGCGCCGGACTCCCAGGCCAGGGCGAGGAAACGCTCGATCCGCCCGAGGTCGGGATCGGCCGCGAGCGAGGCGGCGATCAGGACGGTGTCGACGTTGGCCGCCAGCACCTGGCCGTCGGAGCGCTTGCCGGCCACCTTGCGGATGATCGCGGTGGAGCGTGGCAGCAGCGCGACGACGGCGCCCATCGGCTCTGGGCGTGCAGGTCGGCGGCGGCCCAGTCGCCCGTGCACGGGCAGTTGATCATGTCGGCGTCGCCCACCGGCCGGGTGTCGAGCCGGACGGTGCGCAGCTCGCCCGTCTCCGGGTCGGCCAGGACGGCGTCGCACTGGCCGCGGTCGACCCGGACGATCCGGGCCGGGAGCAGCCCGGCCTCGGCGAGCGGGGCGAACAGCTCGGCGTGTTCGGGCGTCCAGCCGTAGCGGGACAGCGGGGAGTTGTCGACGGAAGAGGAAGAGGAGAGGGAAGAAGAGGAGAGGGAAGGAGAGTACGACGAAACGGAGGCAGCGTTGAACAACGCAGTGGCCCTTCGGGAGGAGATGGTCCCGGCGGGCTACGGCTGGCGCGGAAGGCTCAGCCTGCGGCCGGGAAAAGGAGGTGAACGCGAGTGCTGCCCAGGGCAGCTATCGGGGCGACAACGACCACGGGGTTCACCTCCTGCTCTCTACTCCTCGGGTGGCCCAACGGCCCCCGAACCGGACGCGTCACACGCTAGCGGAACGGCCGTGCGCGGCCAACGTATTTTTGACCTGCGGAAATGCGGCCGCGGCGGCCGGAAGGGGCTCAACAGCGGCCCGGCAACGGCCCGACAGCGGGCCGAGAGCACGCGAGACGACAGGCCGGCAACAGGGGTCCACCAGGGGCCAAAGTTGGCCCCTTCCTCGCAGAACTCCCCTACCCGCCGTACCGGTGCTTGAGGTTCGGGTCGTCCAGCCACCAGGGCCGCATGCCGGTCTCCTCCTCCTCCGGCAGCCCCGCCGCCCGGGCCTCCGTGGCCGCCGCCTCGAAGCGGGCGTCCAGCTCGGCGTCCACGGCCTTGATCTCCTCGCGCCCCTGCACCACCATCCGCCGCACCAGCGCGGCCAGGAACGGCAGCCCGACGAGGTCTCCCAGGACCCAGAAGGCGTTGCCGCCCCAGGTCTGGTCCTGCGCCAGGCTCGGCCCCCAGGGCCGCCCGAGCGCCACGTAGTAGTGCTCGGCGACGAGGTGGCCCCCGTAGATCAGCACGATCCCCAGGCCCGCGTCGAAGATCACCTCGGCGAAGGTGATGAACAGCCCGACCAGGTGCGGGTACTCGTGCCCGACCGGGTCGATCTGCAGCCGCGGCCAGAAGTACGCCAGCCCGAGCAGCACCAGCGTCAGGTGCAGCACCACGTTCCCGGCCCCGCTGGAGAGCGACCACTCGTACCAGGGCGTGAAGTAGAGCAGCCACGGCGGCGCCATCAGCAGCGCGGTCGAGACCGCCGGGAACATCAGCACCTTGGACGGCCGGCTGCGCAGCGCCCGCAGGATCCGCTCGCGGCGGTGCTCCGGCGCGGACTCGACCAGCAGCGAGATCGGCGCGCCGAGCGCCAGCAGCAGCGGGACGACCATGAGCAGCAGCACGACCTGCACGGCGCGGTCGGTGAAGAGGATCCGCTCGTACACACCGAGGCCGGAGCAGGTGCACCAGATCCACAGCAGCAGCCCGCCGAGGAAGGCGCCGGTGCGGGTGGGCTGCCAGCGCCCGCCGCCCCGGTGGACGGTGCGCACCGCGACCAGGTACCAGCCGCCGAGCAGCACCGAGAGCGCGAGCACCAGCGGTTCGAAGGTCCAGGAGGTGACCAGGTCGGACCACTGCCACGCGGGCGGTCCGCTGTACGCAAGCGCCGCGCCGTCCATCCGTCCACTCACCTCGTCCGCAACCGCCGGAAGGCACCGGGCGGGGGCCGCGGCGCCCGGCCATGATGTCCTCCCCCACGGGGTCCGCCCCGGGCGGGGCCCACCTCTATACCGGGACCTGAACAAAGCTTTGCCGAGCCCCGGCAAAGCTTTACCGAGGCAAAGTTCTCCCCATTGCCGGCCCCGGGACCGCAACCGGCGCCGGACCACGTTCGTCTGGCAGGATGCACCGTCGGCGATACCGGCCACGTGGGTGACAGCAAGGGGACGACAAGAGGTGCGAAGCACTGCACGCGGCGAGGGCCGCCGGCTGGCCGCGCGCCACCGCAACATCGAGCTGGGCCTGATGGTCCTCGCGGTGGCCGTCTGTCTGGCGGGACACATCGACGCCTCGCTGGCGCTGACCGGCTCGATGCCGCCGGGGCTGCTGGTGCACGGGCTGTCCCTCGGGGCGCTGGCTGCGGCCGCGCACCTGGCGGTGCGGCGGTTCGCGCCGTACGCCGACCCGCTGATCCTGCCGATCGGGGTGTTCCTGACCGGCTTCGGGCTGATGCTGCTGGACCGGCTGGACTTCAGCTACAAGGCCGCGCACGCGGCCAAGGGCGACTACCAGAAGCTCCCGGCCGCGCCCTCCCAGCTGATGTGGGTGTTCATCTCGGTGGCGGCGGCGATCGCACTGATCGTCTTCGTCAAGCACCACCGCTTCTTCCAGCGGTACGTCTATGTGCTCATGGCGGGCGCGCTGATCCTGCTGGCCGCGCCGGTGTTCTCGCCGAGCGACAGCTTCGGCGCCAAGCGGTGGATCAAGCTCCCCGGACTGCCGTCCTTCGAGCCGGACGAGTTCGTGAAGGTCGCGATCACGATCTTCTTCGCGGGCTACCTGATGGCCTCCCGGGACGCCCTGGCGCTGGCCGGGCGGAAGGTCTGGGGGATGACCCTGCCGCGCGGCCGGCACGCCGGGCCGGTGCTGGCGATCTGGGCGGTCAGCCTGCTGGTGCTGATCTTCGAGCGTGACCTGGGCACCTCGCTGATCTTCTTCGGCCTCTTCATCGTGATGCTGTACGTGGCGACCGAGCGCACCAGCTGGGTGGTGCTCGGCCTGCTGATGGCGGTCGGCGGCGCGACAGTGGTCGGCACCCTGGAACCGCACGTGCACGGCCGTGTCGAGGCCTGGCTGCACCCGCTCGACTACTACAAGCCGGTGCACGACCCGGCGATCTCCGAACAGCCCGCCGAGGCGCTGTTCAGCCTGGGCACCGGGCACATGACCGGGACCGGCCTGGGCTCGGGCCGGCCGTGGCTGATCGGCTTCGCCGGGCGCAGCGACTTCATCTTCACCACCATCGGCGAGGAGCTGGGCCTGGCCGGGGTGACGGCGGTGCTGCTGGTGTACGTGCTGCTGATCCAGCGCGGCCTGCGCACCGCGATCGGCCTGACCGACCCGTTCGGCAAGCTGCTGGCCACCGGTCTGTCGGCGGCGCTCGCGCTGCAGATCTTCGTGGTCGTCGGCGGCGTGAGCGGGCTGGTCCCGCTGACCGGTAAGGCGCTGCCGTTCCTGGCCGCCGGTGGCTCCTCGCTGCTGGCGAACTGGCTGATGGTCGCGCTGCTGATCAAGCTGAGCGACTCCTCGGGGCGCACCGCCATGGAGCCGGCCCCGCCGAGCCCCGAGCCGCTCCCGGCACAGCCCGGCCCGGCCGACCGCTCCGCCGCGCCCGCCCCGGCGGCACCGGGTCCGGACGCAGGTCCGGGCGCGGACGCCGGTACGGCCCCGGGCGCCGACCCGGCGGTACCGAGCCCGACCCCGGGCGGCCTCTCGGACCCCGGCGACCCCACCGAGCTGCGCCCCGCGTTCGGCCACACCCCCGCCGCCCCACAGCCCGGCGGCCCGCAACCCTCGTACGGCTACCCGCCGGTCGCCGACCAGCCCACCCACGGGTACGGCCGGTCCCCGCAGTCCCCGTTCCCCCCGAACCCGGCCGGGACCTGATCACCACCCGACCGCCACATCCGGCCGGAAACACGCACAGGGCCTCCCCCGCACCCGCGGGGGAGGCCCTGTCCGTATGTCCCGAAACGCCCGTCACCACCGGCCGCCGCCCGGAACGCCCGTCACCGTCGCTGTCCCGGAACGCCCGCTACCGCTGCTCCCACGGCGGCCGCGGCGGCCTGGGCGGGTAGCCCGGCATCTGCCGCTCCGGCGGCGGCCCGGCCGGCCGGTCACTGTCCGGCGGCGGCGGGGCGGGCCGGTGGTGCGGCCCGCCGCGGGAGGTGAGGCGGCCGCGCACGTTGTCGGCGGCCAGTATGTCGGCCCACCGCTCGGGGTACTCGGCGGGCACGTCGACGTCGTCGACCTCCTCCTCGCCCCACTCCTCCTCGGCGCCCTCGGCCAGGCCCAGCTCGCGGGCCCGCCGGGCCCGTTCGACGGCCCGTCGGGCGGCGACCTCGCGGACCACGGCGGCGGCCGCCTCCTCGTGGGCCCGCTCGTTCTCGGCGCGGGCGTCGGCGGTCTCCAGGGTGGGCCAGCGACGGTCTATGGCGGCGTTCATGGCGGCGCCGATGAGCACCGCGAGGGCCACCACGAAGATCCACAGCAGTACGGCCACCGGCGCGGCCAGCGAGCCGTACACCGAGGGGCCCTCGACCGAGCTGACCAGGTAGAGCCGCAGGCCGACGCTGCAGAAGACCAGCACGACCAGGGCGACCAGGGCGCCGGGGATGTCCTCGCGCCAGGGCGTGGAGACCGGTACGGCCAGGTGGTAGAGGGTGGTCAGGGAGACGATCAGCAGCAGGATCGCGACCGGCCAGTAGGCGGCGCCGACGAGCCCCGCGATGCCGTGCACGGCGTTCTCGACCAGTCCGGGCCCGGCCATCAGCAGCGGCAGCACCAGCGAGCTGATCACCAGGGCACCGAGGTAGAGGCCGAGTGACAGCAGCCGGGTCTTGACGATGCCGCGCTTGCCGTCCAGCCCGTACATGACGGTGATGGTGTCGATGAAGATGTAGAGCGCCCGGGATCCGGACCACAGCGACAGCAGGAAGCCGATCGAGATGAGGTCGGGCCGGGTGTGGTCGAAGACCTGGCTGAGCAGCGGTTTGACGACCGCGTTGACGGAGGAGTCCGACAGCACCGTCCCGGAGGCCGAGACGATGTCGTGCTTGAGCCGGTCGATGGTGCCGGCGCCGACGAACTCGTCGAGGTAGCCGAGGGTGGCGGCCAGGCCGAGCAGCAGCGGTGGGATCGACAGCAGGGTGAAGAAGGCCGCCTCCGCGGCGAGGCCGGTGACCCGGTACTCGACGCAGGTGTTGGTGGTGTCCCTGACCAAATCCCACACGGTGCGGCGCCAGGTGGCCTGTTTGGCCGCGCGCCGGGAGCCCTTGCCCCGGCGCCGGGAGGGCCGCTCGGGGTTCGGTCTGCTCGTATCGCCTGCTGCTTGCACAGGGCTAACGGTATCGGGCCCCGACAGCTGCGGTTGATCTCCCCGGGGGTACGGGCGCGTGGCCGGACACCGGGCGGGGAGCGGCGGGAACCGTATGGCGTCCCGGATTCTGAAACCCCAGCGTCCAGCATTCGGATGTTAGTGGACCGCGAGTCCCGTGCCGTGCGAATCTCTTGCCATGTCTAGCGCCGGAACCACCCTGGTAGGTCGACTCCACGTCGATCTCCTTCGCGTGTCCAGCGCCATCTGTCCGGTGATCTGAGCCCACCCCGCCGCACCACCGCACCCGGCGCCGACCTCACGCCATCCCGCAGCAGCGGATGCGCAGGCGCCCGCCCGGCCCGGTCACTGCTCTCCCGGTCCTGAGAAACCCGCAGGTCACAGCAGCACCGCAGCGTCGAGCACGCCCAGCGACCCACCCGGCTCCAGCACCACCTGCCCCGAAGGACTTCACCATGGCCACCTCCCCCGAGACCGCCGAGCCCACGGCCGACCGCACCGCCGCGCGCCGACCCGCCGCGGCTCGCAAGGTGACCCGCCACCGCGGCGAGGGCCAGTGGGGCATGGGCCACTTCACCCCTCTGAACGCCAACGAGCAGTTCAAGAAGGACGACGACGGTCTCAATGTGCGGACACGTATTGAGACGATCTACGCGCACCGGGGCTTCGACTCGATCGACCCCGCCGACCTGCGCGGCCGGATGCGCTGGTGGGGCCTCTACACCCAGCGCAAGGAGGGCATCGACGGCGGCAAGACCGCGATCCTGGACCCGCACGAGCTGGACGCCGAGTACTTCATGCTCCGGGTGCGCATCGACGGCGGCCGGCTGACCGTCCCCCAGCTGCGGGCCGTCGCCGAGGTCTCCGAGCAGTACGCCCGGGGCACCGCCGACCTGACCGACCGCCAGAACATCCAGTACCACTGGATCCGGATCGAGGACGTCCCGGCGATCTGGCAGAAGCTGGAGGCCGTCGGCCTGTCCACCACCGAGGCTTGCGGCGACACCCCGCGCGTCATCCTCGGCTCCCCGGTGGCCGGCGTCGCCCAGGACGAGATCATCGACGGCACCCCGGCCATCGAGGAGATCAACCGCCGCTTCATCGGCAACAAGGAATTCTCCAACCTGCCGCGCAAGTTCAAGAGCGCGATCTCCGGCTCCCCGCTGCTGGACGTCGCGCACGAGATCAACGACGTCGCGTTCGTCGGCGTGGTCCACCCCGAGCACGGGCCCGGCTTCGACCTGTGGGTCGGCGGCGGCCTGTCCACCAACCCGCGCCTGGGCGTGCGCCTGGGCGCCTGGGTCCCGCTGGAGCAGGTGCCGGACGTCTTCGGCGGCGTGATCGGCATCTTCCGCGACTACGGCTACCGGCGCCTGCGCAACCGCGCCCGGCTGAAGTTCCTGGTCGCCGACTGGGGCGCGGAGAAGTTCCGTCAGGTGCTGGAGAACGAGTACCTGAAGCACGAGCTGGTCGACGGCCCCGCGCCCGTCGAGCCCGCCGCCCGCTGGCGCGACCACGTCGGCGTCCACCGGCAGAAGGACGGCCGGTTCTACATCGGCTTCGCCCCGCGCGTCGGCCGGGTCGACGGCAAGCTGCTCGGCCAGATCGCCGACCTCGCCGCCGCCCACGGCAGCGACCGGGTGCGCACCACCGCCGAGCAGAAGATGCTGATCCTCGACATCGCCGAGGAGCACGTCGAATCGGTCGTGGCCGGCCTGGAGGCGCTCGACCTGCGGGTCACCCCCTCGCCGTTCCGCCGCGGCACCATGGCCTGCACCGGCATCGAGTACTGCAAGCTCGCCATCGTCGAGACCAAGGAGCGCGGCCGCACCCTGATCGACGAACTGGAGCAGCGCCTGCCGGAGTTCGCCGAGCCGCTGACCATCAACATCAACGGCTGCCCGAACGCCTGCGCCCGCATCCAGGTCGCCGACATCGGCCTCAAGGGCCAGCTGGTCACCGACGAGGACGGCAACCAGGTCGAGGGCTACCAGGTGCACCTGGGCGGCGCGCTCGGGCTGGAGGCCGGCTTCGGCCGCAAGGTCCGCGGCCTCAAGGTCACCAGCGCCGGCCTGCCCGACTACGTCGAGCGCCTGCTGACCCGCTACCAGGCCGACCGCGCCGAGGGCGAGCGCTTCGCCCAGTGGGCGGCCCGGGCCACCGAGGAGCAGCTGTCGTGAGCGAGCGCAGCATGGTTCTCCCCCCGGCCGGAGGCTGGGGGAGCACCGTCAAGAGGTGCGTGATTCACGAGGTGACCGCCGAGCGCAGCGGGGTGGGCGCATGAGTGAGCGTGCCGCCCCGTTCTTCTGCCCCTACTGCGGGGACGAGGACCTGCGCCCGTCCGAGGCCGGGCACGGCGCCTGGGAGTGCCACGGCTGCCGCCGCGCCTTCCAGTTGAAGTTCCTCGGCCTGCTGTCACCGATCAACGGGGGTGCGTCCCATGAGCAGCACGACGACTGACTACGAGGAGATCGCCGTCCGGGCCGGCCGCGAGCTGGAGGAGGCCACGCCGCAGGAGATCCTGCGCTGGGCCGCCGACACCTTCGGCCAGCGGTTCTGCGTCACCTCCTCGATGGAGGACGCGGTGGTCGCCCACCTCGCCTCCTCGGTGTCCCCCGGCGTGGACGTGGTGTTCCTGGACACCGGCTACCACTTCGCGGAGACCATCGGCACCCGCGACGCGGTGGCCGCGACCATGCCGGTCAACGTCATCACGCTCACGCCGCTGAAGACCGTCGCCGAGCAGGACGCCGAGTACGGGCCGAACCTGCACGACCGCGACCCGGACCTGTGCTGCTCGCTGCGCAAGGTCGAGCCGCTGGGCCGCGGCCTCGGCGGCTACGACGCCTGGGCCACCGGGCTGCGCCGCGACGAGTCGCCGACCCGCGCCAACACCCCGGTGGTGGCCTGGGACCCCAAGCGCCGCAAGGTCAAGATCGCCCCGATCGCCCGGTGGACGCAGGAGGACGTGGATGCCTACGTCGCCGCCAACGGCGTGCTGCTCAACCCGCTGCTGTGGGAGGGCTACACCTCGATCGGCTGCTCCCCGCTGTCCTGCACCCGCAAGCCGGGCGAGGGCGAGGACGCCCGGGCCGGCCGCTGGTCCGGCTCCGGCAAGACCGAGTGCGGCATCCACCTCTGACCGTTCACCACTCCCGCGTAAGGAAAGAACCGTGACAGCTGACACTCTGGTAGCCGACGGAGCCGCAGGGGCGGCCCGCGCGGCCGCCCCCTGCGAGCGCGGCGCCACCGTGTGGCTGACCGGGCTGCCGAGCGCCGGCAAGACCACGCTGGCCTTGGCGCTGGCCGAGCGGCTGCGCGCCGACGGCCACCGGGTCGAGGTCCTGGACGGCGACGAGATCCGCGAGTTCCTCTCCAAGGGCCTCGGCTTCTCCCGCGAGGACCGGCACACCAACGTCACCCGGATCGGCTTCGTCGCCGAGAAGCTCGCCGCCAACGGCGTCAAGGTGCTCGCGCCGGTGATCGCCCCGTTCGCCGACTCCCGCACCGCCGTGCGCGAGCGGCACGCCGCGGCCGGCACCGAGTTCCTGGAGATCCACGTCGCCACGCCGGTCGAGCTGTGCGCCGAACGCGACGTCAAGGGCCTGTACGCCAAGCAGGCCGCCGGTGAGATCTCCGGCCTGACCGGCGTGGACGACCCGTACGAGGCCCCGGAGAGCCCGGAGCTGCGGATCCAGACGCAGGGCCGCGCGGTCACCGAGTCCGCCGCCGAGCTGCACGCCTTCCTGACCGAGAGGGGTCTGGCATGACCACCGCGACCGACAGCCCGGTCCGCACCGAAGCCCAGGACGAAAATTCAGGGGGCCCCTTCGCGCTGTCCCACCTGGACGCGCTGGAGGCCGAGTCGGTGCACATCTTCCGCGAGGTCGCGGGGGAGTTCGAGCGCCCGGTGATCCTGTTCTCCGGCGGCAAGGACTCCATCGTCATGCTGCACCTGGCGCTCAAGGCCTTCCACCCGGCGCCGGTGCCCTTCTCCCTGCTGCACGTCGACACCGGGCACAACTTCCCCGAGGTCATCGCCTACCGCGACCGCGTCGTGGCGCAGCACAACCTGCGCCTGCACGTCGCCCACGTCCAGGACTTCATCGACCGCGGCGTGCTGCGCGAGCGCCCGGACGGCACCCGCAACCCGCTGCAGACCGTGCCGCTGCTCGACGCGATCGAGAAGAACCGTTTCGACGCGGTGTTCGGCGGCGGCCGCCGGGACGAGGAGAAGGCCCGCGCCAAGGAGCGCGTCTTCTCGCTGCGCGACGAGTTCGGCGCCTGGGACCCGCGCCGCCAGCGCCCCGAGCTGTGGTCGCTGTACAACGGCCGGCACGCGGTCGGCGAGCACGTGCGGGTCTTCCCGCTGTCCAACTGGACCGAGCTGGACGTCTGGCAGTACATCGAGCGCGAGGGCATCGAGCTGCCGGAGATCTACTACGCGCACGAGCGGGACGTCTTCGCCCGGGGCGGCATGTGGCTGACCGCCGGCGCGTGGGGCGGTCCCAAGGACAGCGAGCCCGTCGAACGGCGGCTGATCCGTTACCGCACCGTCGGCGACATGTCCTGCACCGGCGCCGTCGACTCCGACGCCACCACCATCGAGGCCGTGATCGCCGAGATCGCCGCCAGCCGCCTCACCGAGCGCGGCGCCACCCGCGCCGACGACAAGCTGTCCGAGGCCGCGATGGAAGACCGCAAGCGCGAGGGGTACTTCTAAGATGACCAGCACCACCCGGGAAGCCACCGCCACGTCGCTGCTGCGCTTCGCCACCGCCGGCTCCGTCGACGACGGCAAGTCCACCCTGGTCGGCCGACTGCTGCACGACTCCAAGTCGGTGCTCGCCGACCAGCTGGAGGCCGTCGAGCGCGTCTCCCTGGGCCGCGGCCAGGAGGCGCCCGACCTGGCGCTGCTCACCGACGGCCTGCGGGCCGAGCGCGAGCAGGGCATCACCATCGACGTCGCCTACCGCTACTTCGCCACCCCGCGGCGGCGGTTCATCCTCGCCGACACCCCCGGACACGTGCAGTACACCCGGAACATGGTGACCGGCGCCTCCACCGCCGAGCTCGCCGTCGTGCTGGTCGACGCCCGCAACGGCGTGGTCGAGCAGACCCGCCGGCACGCCGCCGTCGCCGCGCTGCTGCGGGTGCCGCACGTCGTCCTGGCCGTCAACAAGATGGACCTGGTCGACTACGCCGAGCCCGTCTTCGCCGCCATCGCCGAGGAGTTCACCGGCTACGCCGCCTCGCTCGGCATCAAGGACGTGCTGGCGGTCCCGATCTCCGCCCTGGCCGGGGACAACGTCGTCGAGCCGTCCGCCCACATGGACTGGTACGGCGGCCCGACCCTGCTGGAGCACCTGGAGACCGTCCCGGTCGGCAGCGACCCCAGCCAGGAGAGCGCCCGCTTCCCGGTCCAGTACGTGATCCGCCCGCAGACCGAGAAGCACCCCGACTACCGCGGCTACGCGGGCCAGTTGGCCTCCGGCGTGCTGCGCGTCGGCGACCCCGTGACCGTGCTGCCCTCGGGCCAGACCACCACCGTCGCCGGGATCGACGCGCTCGGCCGCCAGAGCGACATCGCCTGGGCACCGCAGTCGGTCACCGTCCGGCTCGCCGACGACCTCGACATCTCCCGCGGCGACCTGATCGCCGCCGGGGCGGCCCCCGCCCCCACCCAGGACATCGAGGCCACCGTCAGCCACCTCAACGAGCGGCCGCTGCGCGCCGGGGACAAGGTGCTGCTCAAGCACACCACCCGCACGGTGCGCGCGCTGGTCAAGGAGATCTCCTACCGGATCGACATCACTGCGCCGATCAGCGAAGGGGGCCTCGAACAGCGCCCCGCCCCCGAGGGGTTGAACGTCAACGACATCGGCCACGTGCGGCTGCGCACCGCCGAGCCGCTGGCCCTCGACACCTACGCCGACAACCGCCGCACCGGCTCGTTCCTGCTGATCGACCCGGCCGACGGCACCACCCTCACCGCCGGGATGGCGGGCGAGGCCTTCGAGACCGTACGCACCTCCGACGCACCCGACGCATCCGAAGAGGAGGACTGGGTCTGATGCCCAGCGAGGCGTTCTCGGGCATGGACAAGGAAGGCGGCCGCATCGGCAGCGGCTCCCTCGGCAGCGGCCAGGGCGGCTTGACCCGATGTGTGGACCGACAGGCCTGAGAACGCCCTGTCACCGGGCTGACTTCCCCCCACAGCCACCCGGCTTGCCCCGGCACCCGTGCCGCGCGCACCACCTTCCGAACTTCCCGCCCGAGACCGCCTCCTGACGGTCCGTCCGCGAACAGGACTCACCATGGCACCGAACCCGACGCCCTTCCATACCCTCTCCCGCCCCAACGCCGGGCGGATCAGACGCCACGCCGTAGCCGCCGTCGCCGGCCTGACCGCCGTGGCCCTGCTGTCGGCCTGCGGCTACGGCTCCAAGGCGGCCGACAACGGCTCCGCCGACGGCTCGTCCAACTCCGCGGCCACGGGCGGCGCTTCGGGCGCGAAGCTCTCCGCGGACACCGTGAAGATCGGCTACTTCGCCAACCTGACCCACGGCACCGCCCTGGTCGGCCTCCAGGAGGGCATCTTCCAGAGGGAGTTGGGCGCCACCCAGGTCAAGACCCAGGTCTTCAACGCGGGCCCGTCCGAGATCGAGGCGCTCAACGCCGGCTCCATCGACATCGGCTGGATCGGCCCCTCCCCCGCGATCAACGGCTACACCAAGTCCGACGGCAAGTCGCTGAAGATCATCGGCGGTTCGGCCTCCGGCGGGGTCAAGCTGGTGGTCAACCCGGCGAAGATCTCCTCGCTGGACGACCTCAAGGGCAAGAAGATCGCCACCCCGCAGCTGGGCAACACCCAGGACGTGGCACTGCTCAACTACCTCGCGGGCAAGGGCTACAAGGTCGACGCGGCCTCCGGCGCGGGCGACGTCTCGGTGGTGCGCACCGACAACAAGGTCACCCCCGACGCCTACCGGCAGGGCTCCATCGACGGCGCCTGGGTGCCCGAGCCGACCGCCTCCAAGCTGGTCACGCTCGGCGCGAAGGTCCTGCTCAACGAGAAGGACGTCTGGCCGGACAAGAAGTTCGTGATCACCAACATCATCGTCTCGCAGAAGTTCCTCAACGAGCACCCGAACGTGGTGGAAGCCGTACTGCGCGGCTCGGTGAAGACCAACGCCTTCATCAAGGCCAACCCCGACCAGGCCAAGGCCGACGCCAACGAGGCCATCAAGAAGGACGCCGGTAACGCGCTGGAGCCGGCCGTCCTCGACCCGGCATGGCAGGACATCGACTTCCTCGACGACCCGCTGGCGAACACCCTCCAGGCCGAGGCCGACCACGCCGTCACCGCCGGGCTCCTCAAGAAGCCGAACCTGAACGGCATCTACGACCTCACCCTGCTCAACAAGGTCCTCGCGGCACAGGGCCAGGCCCCCGTGGCGGACGCCGGACTCGGCGCCAAGTAGAGCCGACCGTACGGCAGTTCGCCCCCCGAACCCGCGGTCCGGTCCCCCGCCCGCCCGGTCGATCCCCGATCGATGCCCACCGGGACGGGCGGGGGCCGGACCCCGGCCCCCGCTTCGCAGCCCTTTCCCTCCTCGCCCGCCGAGGGCCAGGAGGGGCCCATGACCACTCACGCAGGAGGTGCCCGGATGACCCCGGCACTGACCACCGAGGCCAACACCCCCGTCGTCGACGCCCCCGGCGGCACGCCCGCCGTCCGGATCTCGCACGTGCACAAGTCCTTCGGCCGCCCGGGCGCCCAGACCCACGTCCTGGACGACATCACCCTCGACGTCGCGCCCGGCGAGTTCGTCACCCTGCTCGGCGCCTCCGGCTGCGGCAAGTCCACCCTGCTCAACCTGGTCGCCGGCCTGGACGAGCCCAGCCGCGGCACCATCGAGGTGCCCGGCGGGCGCCCCGCCCTGATGTTCCAGGAGCACGCGCTGTTCCCCTGGCTCACCGCCGGCAAGAACATCGAACTCGCCCTCAAACTGGCAGGCCGCCCCCGCCCCGAACGCCGCGCCGAGGCCGAGCGCCTGCTCGAACTCGTCCGTCTGAAGGGCTCCTACGGCAAGCGGGTGCACGAGCTGTCCGGCGGCATGCGCCAGCGCGTGGCGATGGCCCGCGCCCTCGCCCAGGGCAGCAAGGTCCTGCTGATGGACGAGCCGTTCGCGGCCCTCGACGCCATCACCCGCGACGTGCTGCACGACGAGATCACCCGGATCTGGGCCGAACGCCGGCTGTCCGTCCTGTTCGTCACCCACAACGTGCGCGAGGCGGTGCGCCTGGCCGAGCGCGTCGTGCTGCTCTCCTCCCGGCCCGGCCGGGTCGCCCGCGAGTGGCGGATCGACCTGCCGCAGCCGCGCCGCATCGAGTCCTCCGGCGTCGCCGACCTGTCCATCGAGATCACCGAAGAACTGCGTGGGGAGATCCGTCGCCATGTCCAGCACTGACACCGCCCCCGCCCGGAACGACAGCGACACCGCCGAGGTCGGGGCCGGCCTGGACGCCCTCGACTCCGTCGCCGCCCAGCGCAGTTCGATCGGCGAGGTGCTGCGCACCAAGGCGCTGCCGCCGCTGATCGGCGCGCTGGTGGTGCTCGCGCTCTGGCAGGGCGCGTACAGCCTGCACCTCACCTCCTCGTACAAGCTGCCCAGCCCCGCCGACGTCTGGCACTCCCTCCAGGACCTCTGGTACCAGGGCACGCTGTTCTCGATCATCTGGACCAGCGTCTGGCGCGGCCTGTCCGGCTTCCTGCTCGCCGTCGTCATCGGCACCCCGATCGGCCTGGTGGTCGCCCGGGTCAAGCCGGTGCGCACCGCGATCGGCCCGGTCCTGCAGGGCCTGCAGTCGCTGCCCTCGGTCGCCTGGGTGCCCGCCGCGGTCATCTGGCTCGGCATCAACGACTCGATGATGTACGCGGTGATCCTGCTCGGCGCCGTCCCCTCCATCGCCAACGGCCTGGTCGCCGGCATCGACCAGGTCCCGCCGCTGTTCCTGCGCGCCGGACGCACCATCGGCGCCACCGGTCTGACCGGTGCCCGGCACGTGCTGATCCCCGCCGCGCTGCCCGGCTACCTGGCCGGCCTCAAGCAGGGCTGGGCGTTCTCCTGGCGCTCGCTGATGGCCGCCGAGCTGGTCGCCTCCTCCCCCGACCTCGGCCGGGGCCTCGGCCGGTTCCTGGAGGACCAGCGCGAGTTCTCCGACATGTCCGGCGTCCTGCTCGGCATCATCCTCATCCTGTTCGTCGGCATCGCCATCGAGCTGCTGGTGTTCACCCCGATCGAGCGCCGGGTGCTGCGCAACCGCGGCCTGCTGGCCGCCGCCAAGTGAGGCCCCGCTGATGCCCGCCCTTCTCCTCATCGCCCACGGCAGCCGCGACCCGCGGCACGCCGCGACCGTCGCCGCCCTGGTACGGCAGGTGCGGGCGCAGCGGCCCGGCCTGGAGGTCGCCACCGCCTACCTGGACCACTGCGCCCCGCGGATCCCCCAGGTCGTCGGCCGGCTCGACGACGCGGTGGCCGTCCCGCTGCTGCTCAACCGGGCCTTCCACGCCAAGCACGACATCCCCGCCGCCCTGCGGGCCGCCGGCGCCGCACTGCCGGTGGCCGACGTCCTGGGCCCCTCGCCCCTGCTGCTGACCGCCCTGGACCGCCGCCTCGCCGAGGCCGGGCTCGACGCCCACTCGGCCGCGGTCCGGGCCCGTACGGGCGTGGTGCTGGCCGCCGCGGGCTCCTCCGACCCGGCCGCCGACGCCGCCACCCGCGCCGTCGCCGCCGAATGGCGCCGCACCCGCGGCTGGGCCGCCGTCGAGGTCGCCTACGCCTCGGCCTCCGGCCCGCGCGTCCCCGACGCCCTCGCCGCCCTGCGCGCCGCCGGCGCCCGGCGGACCGCCGTCTCCCCCTACCTGCTGGCCCCCGGCCTGCTGCCCGACCGCATCGCGGCGGCCTCCGCCGGGGCGGACGCGGTCGCCGACACCCTCGGGCCCGCCCCGGAACTGGCCGCCCTGCTGCTGGAGCGCTACGACGAGGCCCGCCGGGCGGCGGTGGCGGTTCCGGCGCTCACCGCCTGAGCGCGGGGTCGACTCACCCGCGGTCCAGGATGCCGTGCTCGCTGAGGTCGGCGGCGTGGCGCGCAACAGTGCGACAGTCCGCGTCGTCGTGGAGGACCGTGAGTCCGTGGTGGGCGGCCGTCGCCGCAATCATCAGGTCGACCGCAGAGGCACTGCGGTGCTGGCCGGCGAGCGTCCGCCGCCGCACTGTCGATCCAGCGCCCTGCATTCTTCGGCGCCGAGACGTCGGGGTGGAGCTCGGCGAACAACTCGGAAAACTCGTCGTACTCCCGGCCGTCGCGCGCACTGAAGAGGAGCTCGGCACGCTGCGGGTAGCACGACGCGATCGGCACCTTGCCGACATCGATCGCCGGAGGAACTCGCCTTGCTCAGATCCGCCGCAGCACGAAACTGTCCGCCGGGTGGCCGGCGTTGGCTTCGGTGAGGCCTCCGGAGAGCTGGTAGAGGGCGCCGGCGGGGCCGGTGGTGACGGCGGTGGGGGTGGGGTCGGTGGAGGGGTGGACGGCGGTGAGGCGGGCGGTTCGCCAGTGGTCGTCGGAGCGCAGCTCCACCTCGGCGTCGCGGCCGGCGCCGTAGAAGAGGTTGGTGACGCCCGCGATGGTGCCGTCCGGGCGGGCGAAGATGCCGTCGAGGTGGAGCAGGGCCCCGCCGTCGGCGACCTCGACGCGGCGCAGGGCGGCCGGGTCCCACAGCGGGACCTGCCACAGGGTGCCGTCGTCCCACTTGCCGAGGACGAGCCGGCCGCCCTGGTAGGCGATGCCGTTGAGGCCGTAGGAGCCGGCGGGGGCGGTGAGGCGGTCGTCGCGCAGCAGGACGGAGCCGGTGCCGTCGGGGTCGACCTGGTAGACGTACGGGGCGAAGGAGTCGGTGACGTAGGCGGTGCCGTCGGGGGCGACGGCGATGTCGTTGGCCAGGTGGGCGCCGCCGTCGGCGGCGACGGCGGCGAGGTCGGTGTAGAAGAGCCGGCGGCCGGTGTCCAGGTCGTAGGCGGCGATGCCGGCGACGCGGCCGAGGGTGGCGGGGCTGGTGCGTTCGCCGATGCCGTTGTCGAGGTTGGTGACCAGGATGCGGCGGTGGGCCTGGTCGATCCGCAGGCCGGCGATCTCGATCAGGGTGTCGGGGTCGTCGATCAGGGTGCGGACGCTGCCGTCGGCGGCGACGGCGGAGACGGTGCCGTGGCGCAGCGAGCCGACCAGGAAGCGGTGGTGGGCCGCGTCCCAGACCGCGGTCTCGGGCACCAGGGTGGGCGCGTGGCCGGCGATCACGGCCGGGGCCGGACGGTGGGCGGCCGCGGCGGCGGGTAGCGTACCGGCGGTGCCGAGCAGGGTGGCGGCCGCGAAGGCGACCAAGGCGCGGCGGACAGTACGGTTCTGGCGGTTCATCACGAGTCCCTTGTGCATGCGGTGCGTTGTCGTGATCAAGCTTCGTTCGGGCGCCGGGGGCGCGGCAGTGCGTGGGGATACTGGTAGTTCGACCACCAGGAAGGACGGGGGACATGAACGAGGTGGAGGAGCGTCGCGCGGAGCTGTCGAGCTTCCTGCGCACCCGGCGGGCCCGGCTGACGCCGCAGGACGTGGGGCTGGCGCCGGGGGTCCGGCGGCGCACGCCGGGGCTGCGGCGGGAGGAGTTGGCGCTGCTGGCCGGGGTGGGCGTGACCTGGTACACGTGGCTGGAGCAGGGGCGGGACATCCATCCGTCGCCGGAGGTGCTGGCGAGTCTGGCGCGGACGCTGCGGCTGGACCGGGCGGAGACGGCGTACCTGTTCCGGCTGGCGAGCAGTCATCCGCTGGACGGCGAGGTGACGGCGGCCGCCGAGGTCCCGGCGGCGCTGCTGCGGCTGATGCACGCCCAGTGGCCGTCGCCGGCCTGGGTGATGGACGCCAACTGGGACGTGCGGGCCTGGAATCCGGGTGCGGACGCGCTGTTCGGGCTGTCCGGGCGGCCGCCGGAGGAGTGCAACCTGGCGTGGGTGGTGTTCGGCAACGCGGTGCACCGGCGCCGGGTGGAGCACTGGGAGGAGCACGCCCGCCGTTTCCTGGCGCAGTTGCGCTCGGCGTACGCGGAGCGGGGCGGGGAGGCGACGGCGGTGGGCCGCCGGCTGGGCCGGATGATCCAGCAGGTGCGCGGCGAGCATCCGGAGGCGGACCGCTGGCTGGACGAGCACCAGGTCGCGGAGCGTTCGGGCGCGGAGAAGGTGGTGCGCCACGAGGAGTTGGGCGAACTGCGGATCGACCAGCACGTGCTGCTGGCCGCGGAGGGGCTGCAGTTGATCGTGATGGCGCCGCGTGACGCGGAGACGGCGGAGCGGCTGCGCCGGCTGGCGCCCGCCGCGGCTGCCGAGCCCGCCGCGAGTGCCTCGACGGTCCAGCGGTAAACGGCCCGGCGGCACCGGGCCCGGAAAACGGCCGGGGCCCCTCATCGTGAGGGGCCCCGCAACCGTCGGTAAAACTCTTCCCGCAGCCGTCAGTCGGCCTTGCGCCGCTGGCGCCCGGTCCCGTAGTTGGAGCCGGACTTGGAGCCGCTGCCGGGCTTGGCGCGGCCCGAGGAACGTCCGATGAAGCCGGCGGCCTGGGGCCGCTCGCCCTGGCCGGCCGTGCCGAAGCGCTGCTTGGGGCGCGGGCGGCGGGGGTTGCCGTTCATGTCGACGTCGGCGGGCAGCCCGGAGCGCTTGGCGGGGCGGCGGCGCGGGGCGGCGGCCTTGCCGTCGGCGGGCTTCTCGACGGCCGGGGCGGCCGCGGCGGCGGGGACGAGCACGGCGACCGGGACGCCGCTGGGCGTGCGGGCGCCGGTGATCCGGGCCAGGTCGGCGTCGCCGGGGCGGACCTTGGTGACGGTCGGGCGGATCCCGGCGACCGTCATCAGCCGGTTGACCTCGCGGCGCTGTTCGGGCAGCACCAGGGTGACGACGGTGCCGGACTCGCCGGCCCGGGCGGTGCGGCCGCCGCGGTGCAGGTAGTCCTTGTGGTCGATCGGCGGGTCGACGTTGACGACCAGGTCGAGGCCGTCGATGTGGATGCCGCGGGCGGCGACGTTGGTGGCGATCAGCGCGGTGACGTCGCCGTCGCGGAACTGGTCGAGGACGCGGTTGCGCTGCGGCTGGGACTTGCCGCCGTGCAGGGCGGCGGCCTGGACGCCGGTGGCGCGCAGCTGCTTGGCGAGCCGGTCGGCGCCGTGCTTGGTGTGCACGAACATGATCACGCGCCCGTCGCGGGAGGCGATGTGGGCGGTGGTGGAGGCCTTGTCGGCGGGGTCGAGCTGCAGGACGTGGTGGTCCATGGTGGTGACCGCGCCGGCCGAGGGGTCGACCGAGTGGGTGACCGGGTCGTTCAGGAAGCGCTTGACCAGCCGGTCGACGTTGCGGTCCAGGGTGGCGGAGAAGAGCATTCGCTGCCCGTTCTCGGCGACCTGCTCCAGCAGCTTGCTGACCTGCGGCAGGAAGCCCATGTCGGCCATCTGGTCGGCCTCGTCGAGGACGGTGATCGCGACGTCGGAGAGGCTGACGTCACCGCGCCCGATCAGGTCGTCCAGTCGGCCGGGGGTGGCGACCAGGACCTCGGTGCCGCGGCGCACCGCGTTGGCCTGCCGGCTGATCCCCATGCCGCCGACGACGGTGGTGATCCGCAGGTTGACGGCGGTGGCGTAGGGGGTGAGCGCCTCGGTGACCTGCTGGGCGAGCTCGCGGGTGGGCACCAGGACGAGCGCCAGCGGGTGCCGGGCGTCGGCGCGGCGGCCGGCGGTGCGGGCGAGCAGCGGCAGGCCGAAGGCGAGGGTCTTGCCGGAGCCGGTGCGGCCACGGCCGAGGACGTCGCGGCCGGCGATCGAGTCGGGCAGGGTCGCGCCCTGGATCGGGAACGGCTCGGTGACGCCTTCGCGGGTGAGGGCGCTGAGGATCGCCTTGGGCAGGTCGAGTTCGGCGAAGGTGGCCGCCGGGGGCCGGGCCGGGGTGCCCTCGACGACGGTGAAGTCGGCGGGCTCGGCGGCGGTGGTGCGGGCGCTCTTGGAGGAGCCGGTCTTGGGGGCGCCGGTCTTGGGGGCGCCGACGCGGCTGCGCGGCTTGCGGGGGCGCTCGGCGCTCTCCCCGCCGCGGCGCGGGCGGTCGGTGCGGCGGCCCTGGTCGGCCGGGCGGTGCTGGTCGTTGTCGCGGGCGCCGCGGTCGCGGGGCGGGCGGGCAGGGGTGGTCACGGGGTCTCCGTCCGTCGGTCACCAGCCCGCGGTCGCGGGCTGGTCGGCCGTCGGATTGGAGTGCGCCGCCCCGGCCGTTCGGCGGCATGAACGAGGGCCCGCACCGTCGAGCGGTGCGGGCCCCCGCTTCACGAGATCAAGAAGATCGCGCGTCAGCGTGGTGGCTGACGTCAGCCGATGATCTGGATGTTCTCGCCCTGCGGGCCCTTCTGGCCCTGGGTGACGTCGAACTCGACGCGCTGGCCCTCGACGAGCTCACGGAAGCCCTGGGCGACGATGTTCGAGTAGTGGGCGAACACGTCCGGGCCGCCGCCGTCCTGCTCGATGAAGCCGAAGCCCTTTTCGCTGTTGAACCACTTCACGGTGCCGGTAGCCATAACCGTCTCCTCCTATTGGGGCATCAGGGACTCACACCTCGTGAATCCCCAAGTAGCCGCGATCCCCATCCGGAGACTGAAACACCGGACAAAACAAATGCGCCTGTTGGTTGGGACCAGCAGGCGCACACAAGCGTTCATGGGAACCAAAACTGCAACTGCTTCGACTGTAGCACGGCGACACCCCGATTGACCGGGGAGTTTTCTGCCCGGAAGATCACGTTTGCCGTCCCGGGAAAGCGGGGAGCGGCGCCCCGCCGAAGCGGGGCGCCGCCCGTGGTTCAGCCCGTGATCAGACCGTGACCGAGCGCTCGATTCAGCGGCGGCCGGCCGGCTCCGGCACACCGTGGGCGGCGGCCAGCGGGGCCGGGCCGTGGCCGGGGCGGGCGTCGCCGCCGTGGCCGGGCCACCAGGCCTTGCTGCCGAGCAGGGCCGTGACGGACGGGGTGAAGAACATCGCCATCACGAAGGCCGCGAGCACGATGCCGAAGGCCAGCGAGAAGCCGAGCTCCATGAAGAGCGTGTTGCCCGCGAGCATGAACGTCGCGAACGACGCCGCCAGGATGAAGCCGGCCGCCGCGACGGTCGGACCGCCGTGCTTGACGGCCTCGCGGGCCGCGTCGCGCGGGTTGCGACCCTCGCGGGCCTCCTCCCGGAGGCGGGCGATGATCAGGATGTTGTAGTCCGTACCGATCGCCACCACGAACAGGTAGATGAAGATCGGCAGCATGAACATCAGCCCCTCCTCACCCTTGATGTTCTGGAACAGCAGGGTGGTGGCGCCGAGGGTGGCACCGAAGCCGAGGCCGACCGAGGCCATCAGGTACCAGGGCGCGACGATGCTACGCAGCTGCAGGCCCAGGATGATCATGATGAGCACGGCCGCGATCGGGAAGACCAGCTTGTAGTCGTGGGCCATCGCGGCGTTGATGTCCTTGAAGACGGACGTCATGCCGCCGACCAGGGCCTGGGTGTCGGCCGGCGCCGCTCCGTGGGCGGCGTCGCGCAGCCTCACCACGGTGTCGATCGCCTCGTTGGTGGCCGGCGCGTCCTTCAGCTCCACGGTGAAGTCGGCGGTGGCGCTGTCCTTGCTGATGCCCCGCTCCTTGGTGGGCATCACCACGTTGGCCACACCGTCGACCCCGCCGATCCGGCCGGCGAAGTCCTTCAGCTGGCCCTCGCTCAGCGCGGTGCCCTTGGTGCTGGTCAGGAAGACGTGGCTCGGGTCGGCGGCGCCGGCCGAGAACGCCGACATCATCTTGTCCTGGACGACCATCGACTCCTTGTCCTTGGGCATGGAGCTGCCCGCGAGGTCGTAGGTGCCGGTGTAGTTGATGCCGGCCAGGGCCAGGACGACCAGCAGACCGCCGGAGACCAGGGCGACCAGGCCGGGCTTCTTGCCGGTGATCCGGCCGAGTGCGGCGAAGCGGGCGTTCTGGGGCTCGCGCATCCACTTCTTGCCGGGCCAGAACACCGCCTTGGACGGGATCACGGCGAGCACGGCCGGGGCCAGGGTGAGCATGACGAGCGCGGTGGCGAGGACGGCGATGGCGAGCGCAGGGCCGAGGGCGGTGAACATGCCGAGGCTGGAGAGGATCAGCACCGCGAAGGCGACGGCGACGGCACCGGCGGCGGAGGCGATCGCCTCGCCGACCCGGCCGACCGCGTTGGCCACGGCCTGCTTGCGGTCGTCTCCGGCCCGCAGCCGCTCCCGGTAGCGGAACGCCAGGAAGAGGAAGTAGTCGGTGCCCACACCGAGCACCACGATGATGAGGATCGCCGAGGTCATCGGCGTGGTCTCCAGGCCGAACGCCTTGATCGCGTCGTTGATCAGGCCCTTGGCGGCCGGCATCGCGATCACCAGCGACAGCAGCACCGGCAGGAGACCGGCCAGGATGCTGCGGAAGATGATGCCGACGATCACGATGACCAGCACCAGGCCGCCGAACAGGACGATGGCGTCGGTGGAGCCCGAGGAGTCCTTCTGGTCCAGCTGAGTCGCCGCGTCACCGCCGACCCGGAACTTCAGCCCGGTGCCGTCGGCGAGCTTGGAGCCCTCGTCGCGCAGCTTCTTGGCCGCTTCGGTGAACTGGGGGTCCTGCTGCTTGGTCTGGTCGATGGCGACCTGGGACAGCGCGTACTTGCCGTCCTTGGACTTCGACTGGTCGAGGACCGGCAGGACCTGCTGGACGAGCGGGATGTGCGCGTCGGTCAGGCCCTTGACGACCTTGTCCATCGAGGCCTGGTCGTCCTTGGTCAGCTGGCCCCCGTCGTTGCGCTCGAAGAGCAGCAGGGCGGACGGCGTGAAGCTGGACGGGAAGGCGCGCGACTGGAGCTGCGATGCCTGGATGGACTCGTAGTGGGTGGGAAGGAACTTCGACTGGTCGGTCTGGTCGGCGACCGTCGCGGCGCTCGCCGAGATGGCGATCATCCCGACCACCCACGCGGCGATCACCCACCACGCGCGGCGTACGACAAAGTGTCCTAGTCGGTGGAACATGCTCGAATGCCTCCTGGGCATGGTTCACCGCAGCCCTTGGGGGACGGGACGCTGGGCGACGGCAGGACCGGCGCTGTGAGCGCGCGAGGCGCTTCACTTGCCGGTCGGCAGGTAAGTAGGTCTGGGCGTCATCCTACGAGTACGTGCTTGCCGCCCGGCAAGGAGCCCCCGTAATCCAACCCCCGTACGGGGCCGCCCCGAACCGGCCCCGACCCAGTTTCTCCCGACCGCACCCCGGTTGACCTCGTACTCCGGGTGGAGACATCTCCCCCTCAGGGTGGAGCCCGTCCCCTACCTCCGAGGAGGAGGCGTCAGGGTCGCGGGGTAGGGGAAATCCCCACCCCGGCCCCGAGGGAGTTTGACGTCCCGGGTCCCCGCCGGTCCGATTCCGGGTCCCGCACACCGCGGGGCCCGGCGTCCGCGCGTCACCCCGTGCGTCATGATGATCACCGTCCGGGGCCCTCCGGATGCACGCCGGCGGAACGGAGTCCAGCCATGATCCCCTTCGACGAGGGCCGCGCCCGGCTGCTGCTCGCCCACGCCTGCGAGTCCGCCGGACTGCCCGGCCCCGGCGACGCCCGGCTGCTCGCGCTCGGCGAGAACGCCGTCTTCGACCTCGGCGACCCGGCCGTGGTCGCCAAGGTCGGCCGCGGCCCCGAGCTGTACGACCGGGCGCACCGCGAGCTGGCCGTCGCGCACTGGCTGGCCGGGCAGGACGTCCCGGTGGTGCGCCCCTACCAGGAGGTGGCACCCGAGCCGCAGCTCGCCCACGGGCACCCGGTCACCTTCTGGCACCGGCTCGCCCCCGCCGTACGCCCCGCCCGCCCGACCGACCTCGCCCCGCTGCTGCGCGCCCTGCACCGACTGCCGCTGCCGCCCTTCCGGCTCGGGCGGCGCGACCTGCTGGCGCCGGTGGAGCGCTGGCTGGCCTCCGCCGAGGACCGCGTCGACCCCGAGGACGTCGCCTTCCTGCGCCACCGCCGGGACGCCTTCGAGGCCGCCCTGCCCGACCTGGTACCGCAGCTGCACCCCGGGGTGATCCACGGCGACGCGCTGCCGCGCAACGTCCACGTCGGCCCGGACGGGCCGGTGCTGCTCGACCTGGAGAACGTCTCGCACGACCTGCGCGAGCACGACCTGGTGGTCCTCGCGCTCAGCCACGACCGGTACGGCGTGCCGGGCGAGGAGTACCGGGCGTTCACGCAGGCGTACGGCTGGGACGTGCGCGACTGGCCCGGCTTCGCGGTGCTGCGCGGGGCCCGGGAGACCGCCAGCGCCTCCTGGGTCGCGCAGCAGGCGGCGGGCAACCCGGCCGCGCTGGCGGAGTTCCGGCGCCGGGTCGACTCGCTCCGCGAGGGGGCCACTGACGTGCGGTGGTACCCGTTCTGACGGTGCGGGGATACCCCGGCTGAGGGGCGGGTGCCAACCCGGGCGAGTGTGAGAAGGCTCTTAAGCCGGATCGGTCCGGCGCGCAACCGGGCCACGTACGGTTGGCGTCCTATCGGACAGTCATCCTGACCGAGGAATCGGCCCCCCTTCTCGTACCTCAGGAGCCGCCGCCATGCCCACGGCCGCCGCCCGTCGACCCTCCCACCCGACCCGCACGGCCCGTGGCCGCAGCAGGCTGATCGCGGGCTGCGTCGTGGTGGCCGCCCTCCTAGGCCTGACCGCGTGCGGCACCGCCAGCGGGGCACTGCAGTCGCCCAGCGCCTCCGCCCCGGCCCCCGGTGACACGCCGCAGCAGCCGACCGGCACGGGCGCCGCCACCATCGCGCCCGCCCCCGGCTCGGACGCGGCGGACGACTCCGGCCCGGCGGCGCCGGCGGTCACCCCGAAGTCCAAGACCCCGGCGGCGCCGGCAGCGCAGGCCAAGACCCCGGGGCAGCCCTCCGCCGACGGGGCCCCCTCCTCCCCCGCCGCGCCGTCCGCCACGCCGCCCGCCATGCCGCCCGCCCACACCGGGCCAGACAAGGTCATCGGCTCCACCGCCTCCGGCGGCCGTACCGTCGCGCTCACCTTCGACGACGGCCCCGGCCCGGCCACCGGCCAGATCCTCGATCTGCTCGCCCAGTACCACGTCAAGGCCACCTTCTGCGAGATCGGCCAGAACGCCGCCGCCAACCCGGCCCTGGTCAAGCGGGTCATCGCCGAGGGCCACCGGCTCTGCGACCACAGCGTCCACCACCCCCAGCCCTTCGAGAAGCTCCCGCACGACAAGGCGGTGTACGAGATCACCAGCGCCCGGGACATGATCGTCCAGGCCGGCGGGCCGGGCACCCGGGTCAGCTGGTTCCGCGCCCCCGGCGGCGGCTTCAACGCGGACAACGAGCACATCACCGCGAGCCTCGGGATGTCCTCGCTCGGCTGGTCCGTCGACCCGCGTGACTGGTCCCGCCCGGGCGTGCCCGCGATCGTCTCCGCCGTGCAGAGCCAGCTCAAGCCCGGCGGCGTGATACTGATGCACGACGGCGGCGGCGACCGCAGCCAGACCGTGGCCGCGCTCAAGCAGCTGCTGCCGTGGCTGGTCGCCCAGGGGTACACCTTCGACCTCCCGGCCGCGTAAGGAAGTTGAGCTTCCGACTGATCGAACCACCGGACGGCGCCGGAGAGTTCGGACGGGCCGAGGCACTCCTGCCGTCCGGGCCGGAGCGACCGCGGCCATAGGGTGGGGCGCCGTGACCGACACCGCCCCCAGCCCCGCCGAACTCGTCGCCGCCGTTCCCGGGCTCGCCCGCCACCTGCGGCGGGCCACTCTGCTGCACCCGTACGCCGAACCCGACGCCGAGGTGTTCGGCAGCCGGATCGGCGGCCCGGCACTGTGGCCGGCCGGCGAGCCCTGGCCGCACTGCAGCGCCCGGCACCCGGACGACGACTACCGGATCCCCCGCAAGCCCCCCGAGGAGCGTGCCGCACCGACGGCCCTGATCCCGATCGCGCAGCTGCGCGCCGAGGACGCGCCTCACCTGCCCTGGCCGCAGAACACCGACCTGCTCCAGGTGCTCTGGTGCCCCAACGACCACGACGACATCCAGGGCAAGCGCTACTACTACGGCCCCGCCGTCGAACTCCACTGGCGGCGCGCCGCCGACCTCGCTCCCGCCGCTCCCCCGCCGCCCCTGCGCAGCGAGGAGGACTACTACCTGCCGCAGCCGTGCGCGCTGCGCCCCGAGCAGGTCCTCGACCTGCCCGACCAGGACGAACTGCCCGAGGAACTCAACCGCGCCGTCGCCGAGTTCGCCGAACGGCGGGGGATCGAACACGAGCGCGACCTGGGCCGCGCGGAGGGCTGGAAGGCAGGCGGCTGGCCGTCCTGGCACTCCACCGACCTCATCCCGGTCGACTGCGACTGCGGGGCGCGGATGACGCACCTGCTGACGATGGAGAGCGGCGACGACCCGGGCCTGTCGCTGGGGCGGTACGGCGAACTGCACGTGTTCGTCTGCCCGGTGGACCTGGCGCACCCGGTGGGGCTGGACATCCAGGGCTGAGGCTCAGCTCAGCCCAGGTGCAGCCGGTAGACCTGGCGGGAGCCACCCTCCGGCCCGGGTTCGGCGGCCTCGGCCGGGGTGAAGCCCAGCCGTTCGTAGAACACCCGGGCGCCGCTGGTCACCGCGCCGGGGTGGTCCGGCCCGAAGGTCACCACCTCGACGACGGCCGGGGCGCGGACGTGGCGGCGCAGCGCGTCCTCGGCCAGGGCGCGGCCGAGGCCGGTGCCCCGGGCGCGGTCGGCGACCACCAGCCAGTGCAGGTGGTGCCGCGGGGGCGTGGCGCCGTCGGTGCCGAACAGCAGTCCGCCGAGCACGCCTTCGCCGTCCTCTTCGGCGACCGTCGCAAGCCCCCGGTCGATGCACTTGCGCACGGCCCGGTGGAAGCCGGGCTCGGCCACCATCGGGCCGAACCAGTGCTCGACCTCGGCGGCCAGGGCGAGGAAGCCGGGCAGGTCGTCGGGGCGGGCGGGGCGGACGGCCGTCGGGCCGTGGCCGGCCGTCCGGCCACGGCCCGTCATCCGGCCGCGTCCGGCTGGTCCGACGGTCTGGACGGCCAGCGCGGGTCGACCACGGCCAGCGGGTCCTTGCCGCGGCGCAGCCAGGCCTGCAGGTCCTCGGCCCACTCCCGGTACCAACCGATCTGCCGCCGGTGCAGCTCGGCCGGCGCGACCTCCCCCACCTCGGCCGGGTAGCGCCCGCCCAGCGCGACGGCGACCCGTACGGCGGCCAGCGCGTCGCTGCCCGCCTCGTGCGCGTCCGTCAGCTCCACCCCGTACACCTCGCACACCCGCTGCAGGGTGCGCGAGCCCTTGCGGTACCTGTCCACGGCCCGGTCGATCACCAGCGCGTCCAGCACCGGCCCGACCGGCCCGCCCAGGCGCTCCGCGAGCGTCGCCAGCCCGTACCGGCGCAGCTCCGCGTCGAGCAGCGACAGGTCGAACGGCGCGTTGAACGCCACGACCGGCCGCCCGGCCGCGATCCGCTCGCAGAGCGCGGCGGCTATCTCCTCCACCGCCTCCTTGGCCGGCCGCCCCTTGCCGCGGGCCACCTCGTCCCCGATCCCGTGGATGGCCTCCGCCTCGGCGGGGATCGGAATCCCGGGGTCGAGCAGCCAGTTGGCGGCCGCCACCCGCTCGGCGCCGACCGTGTCCACGAGCGCGGCCGTGACGATGCGGTCCACGGCCGGGTCGGTGCCCGTGGTCTCCAGGTCGAAGCCGACCAGTGGCTGCTGCCACCAGCTCATCAGGTGTGTCCTTCCGTCCAGCCGCTCGAAACAGCCCCTATCATCACCCGCCCCACCGACAACCCGACCGGCAGGGGAGCCGATCACGGGCCGGGCAGCCCCAGGGCGTTCCTCGGACCTGAGCCCGCGGTCGGCGCCGGCTCCCGGAGCATGGAGACGTCGATCGGGTCCTCGTGGACGACGGTGAAGCCGTGCCGCTCGTACAGCCGCTGGGCGGCGCTGCCCTGGAGGACGACCAGGCGCATCGGCTCCCGGGCGGCGTCGGCCTCGGCGAGGAGGTGGCGCAGGACGGCGGTGCCGAGGCCGCGGCCCTGGAGGTGCGGGGCGAGGTAGAACAGCTCCAGGTGGCGCCCGCCCTGCTCGTCGGGGCGGATCGTGACGCAGCCCGCGAAGGCGCCCTCGACCAGCAGCACGGACGTGTACCGGGTGGAGAAGGACTTCCGCACCCGCTCCCGGGAGCGGGTCGGGTCCCAGCGGCCGAGGCGTTCCAGGTCGGCGCGCATGACCTGGGCCTTGAGCTCGACGACGGCTTCGAGGTCCTTGCGGCCGGCGGGTTCCAGGGTCCAGGCGGGGAGACTGTTCACGGCGGGCAGTGTTCCACCGGCGACGGGGCTCCGACCAGCGCCCGCCTTTTTGAAGAACACTGCTCAGGATACGGACCGGGAGTCCGCCCAGATCCCCTCGAACTCCTCGCGGTAGACCTCCAGCAGCCCCGGTTCGGTGCCGCCCGGCTGCTGGCCGGCGCCGCCGCGCAGGATCAGCGCCGGGGACTCCATGCCCCGGGAGCGGCGCAGGTAGGGCTGGATGACGCCGAGGTCGCGGGTCTGGCGGCGGCCGCCGACCTGGCCGGTGGGGCGGGGGCCCTCGACCAGGTAGGCGGTGAAGCGCGGGGTCTCGTCGAAGACCCGGATCTCGAAGCCGCCCTGGTCGCGCAGCCGGGCCCGGACCCGGCGCACGTGCATGATGTTCATCTCGATCGAGCGGGACAACTCGCCGCGTGAGAGCCCGAGTTCGCGTTCGCGGCGGCGCACCGCGCTGCTGGCCGGGTTGAGGAACAGCAGCCGGACCCGGCAGCCCTCCCCGGCCAGGCGCACCAGGCGCTTGCCGGTGTAGTTCTGGCAGAGCATGCCGAGGCCGATGCCGAGCGCGTCGAGGCGCCGGGCGCCCTCCAGCAGGTCCTCCACGGGCAGGTCGCGCTGCAGCCGGACCCGGTCGGCGTGCACCGCGACCACGTCCGCGTAGCGCCCGGCGACCAGGGACTCCACCACATCGGCGGGCACCCCGCCCGCGCCGCCGTCCAGGACGGCGAGCAGCCGGGCGGCGGCGCGCTCGGTCTGGGCCAGCACGGTCTGGGTGAGCACCCGGTTGCGGGAGACCACGTGCCGGGCCACCTCCAGCTCGTCCAGGGCGAGTTCGATCTCGCGCCGGTCGGCGAGGTACGGCTCGAAGCAGGGCCAGTGCTGGACCATCAGTTCGCGCAGCTGGGGCAGGGTGAGGAAGACCAGCGGGTCGTCGTCGGCCGGGTCGAGCAGGTAGCCCTTGCGGCGGCTGACCTCGCGCACGGCGCCGGCCCGGTGGGCCCACTCCTCGCCGGCCGGTCCGGCGGCGGCGGTGACCCAGTCCTCGCCGTGGGCGGGGGCGTAGATGGGGTGCAGCACCTCGTCGACCAGGGAGCGCAGCCGCTGTTCGACCAGGTTGAGCCAGACGTAGGCGCGGCCGGACAGTCGTACCCGCTGGTAGGCGTCCTCCCACTCCCCGGCCGACCAGGCGAGGGCGGGGACCTCGACCGGGCCGCTCTGGGCGGGCACCAGTGCGCGGCCGGTCAGGGTGGGGCGCATGACCACCGTGGGCGCCTCGCTGCGGGTACCGCCCCGGTCGGGGCCGTCGGGCCCGGAGCCACGGCCGCCGGCCGGGAACACCATGCGCCACCTCATCTGGTTGCTGCGGCCGACCCCCGCGGGCACGGGGACCGTTGACGGACCGTCGAGGGTCCGCTCGGGCGGCCGGGGCGGCCGGACGATCAAGGGTACTGCCCGTCGCGATCCGCCCGCAGCCGGATGCCGGTGGGCCTCCCGCGCACCGCCGGGCGCACCCGCCACGGGCTGGCGCCATTCTTCACAAGATTCACCCCTGGACACCCGTTCGGGCGAACCCCTGCGCTGTCTCCCGGCCGCCGGGGAAGGGCTCGGGGAGTATGCGGGCTGTGCCGTGCGTCACGGCGCGCGAGCGCCGCACATGCCCGGCCGCCCGGCCGGGAAGAGAGCGTCCGGGTCCGGGCAGATTGTCGGACTAGATGTCAGTTTCTGTCGGCAGCAAGGAAGTTGAGGACTCATGCAGGTCTGGCCCGGTAAGCCCTACCCCCTCGGCGCCACCTACGACGGGGCCGGCACCAACTTCGCGGTGTTCTCCGAGAGTGCCGACCGGATCGAGCTGTGCCTGATCGACGAGGACGGCTCCGAGACCGCCGTCGAACTGCGCGAGACGGACGCCTTCGTCCGGCACGCCTACCTCCCGGGCGTCCAACCCGGCCAGCGCTACGGCTTCCGCGTGCACGGCCCGTACAACCCGGGCCTGGGCCAGCGGCACAACAGCGCCAAACTGCTGCTGGACCCGTACGCCAAGGCGATGAGCGGGCACATCGACTGGGACGAGTCGGTCTACGGCTACCACTTCGGCGCCCCCGAGCGCCGCAACGACCTCGACTCCGCCCCGCACACCATGCACTCGGTGGTGATCAACCCGTACTTCGACTGGGGCACCGACCACCCTCCGCGCACCGACTACCACCGCACCGTCATCTACGAGGCCCACGTCAAGGGCCTCACCAAGCTGCACCCGGGCATCCCCGAGGAGATCCGCGGCACCTACGCGGGCCTGGCCCACCCGGCGGTGATCGAACACCTGGCCAAGCTCGGCGTCACCGCGATCGAGCTGATGCCGGTGCACCAGTTCGTCCGCGACCACCGGCTGCGCGACCTCGGCCTGGCCAACTACTGGGGCTACAACACGATCGGCTTCTTCGCCCCGCACTCCTCCTACTCCTCCACCGGCGACCGCGGCCAGCAGGTGCAGGAGTTCAAGTCCATGGTCAAGGCGCTGCACGCGGCCGGGATCGAGGTGATCCTCGACGTCGTCTACAACCACACCGCCGAGGGCAACCACCTCGGGCCGACGCTCTCCCTGCGCGGCCTGGACAACGTCTCCTACTACCGGCTCGCCCAGGACCAGCGCTTCTACGAGGACACCACCGGCACCGGCAACAGCCTGCTGATGCGCAGCCCCCACGTGCTCCAGCTGATCATGGACTCGCTGCGCTACTGGGTCACCGAGATGCACGTCGACGGCTTCCGCTTCGACCTCGCCGCCACCCTCGCCCGGCAGTTCCACGAGGTCGACCGGCTCTCCTCCTTCTTCGACCTGGTCCAGCAGGACCCGGTGGTCTCCCAGGCCAAGCTGATCGCCGAGCCCTGGGACCTCGGCGAGGGCGGCTACCAGGTCGGCAACTTCCCGCCGCTGTGGACGGAGTGGAACGGCATGTACCGGGACACCGTGCGCGACCTGTGGCGCGGCGAGAACGCCGCCCTCGCCGAGTTCGGCTCCCGGCTCACCGGCTCCTCCGACCTCTACCAGGACGACGGCCGCCGCCCGATCGCCTCCATCAACTTCGTGACCTGCCACGACGGTTTCACCCTGCGCGACCTGGTCTCCTACAACGACAAGCACAACCAGGCCAACGGCGAGGACAACCGGGACGGCGAATCCTTCAACCGCTCCTGGAACTGCGGCGTCGAGGGCCCCAGCACCGACCCGGCCGTCGAGGAGCTGCGCGCGCGCCAGCAGCGCAACCTCATCGCCACCCTGATGCTCTCCCAGGGCGTGCCGATGCTCTCGCACGGCGACGAGCTCGGCCGCACCCAGCTGGGCAACAACAACACCTACTGCCAGGACAACGAGCTCACCTGGGTGCACTGGCCCGAGGGCGACGGGCCGCAGGCGCGGCTGCTGGAGTTCACCCAGGGGATGATCTGGCTGCGCCGCGACCACCCGGTGTTCCGGCGGCGGCGGTTCTTCCACGGGCGGCCGGTCTCCGCGTCCGGCGGGTACGACGACCTCACCGACATCGCCTGGTTCACCCCCACCGGGGAGGAGATGACCAAGCGCAACTGGGGCGCCAGCTACGCCAAGTCGCTGACCGTCTTCCTGAACGGCTACGCCATCTCCGAGCCGGACCGGCGCGGCGGGCGGATCGTCGACGACTCCTTCCTGCTGATGTTCAACGCCCACTTCGAGCCGCTGGAGTTCACCGTGCCGGCCGGCCACGGACAGGAGTGGCAGGTCGTGGTCGACACCGCCCAGCCCCGGCTGCCCGCCCCGGGCACGGGGACGAGGGTCAAGGCCGGGGACACGCTGTGGCTCATCGACCGCTCGCTGATGGTGCTGCAGCGGCCCGCCTAGGGCGTGTGCGCTCACCTGTTCGGGCCAGCAGCGGGTCTTGGCGGCGGGCCGGGCCGGGTACCTATGGACACATGACCTCCGCCGCCGAGCCCGCGCAGCCCCGCCCGGCCGCCACCGTCCCCACGTCCTCGTACCGCCTCCAGCTCCAGCCCGGCTTCACCCTGCGTGACGCCACCGCCGCCGTGCCCTACCTGGCCGCCCTCGGCGTCTCCCACCTGCACCTGTCCCCGCTGCTGGAGGCCGCCCCCGGCTCCACCCACGGCTACGACACCGTCGACCACACCCGGATCAGCGAGCAGCTCGGCGGTGAGGCGGCGCTGCGCGCCCTGGCCGCCGAGGCGCACCGGCACGGACTGCGGCTGATCGCCGACGTGGTGCCCAACCACATGGCCGTACCCGTCCCCGAACGGCTCAACGGGCCGCTCTGGCAGGTGCTGCGGGACGGTCCCGACTCGCCGTACGCGCGCTGGTTCGACATCGACTGGGCCGCCCAGCCCGGCCCCGCCGACGCCCCCGGGCGCGGGCGGGTGCTGCTGCCGCTGCTGGGCGACCGGCTCGGCGCCGTGCTGGACCAGCTGACCGTGGACGGCGAGGTGCTGCGCTACCACCGGCACGAGCTGCCGCTGCGGCCGGGCACCGCGGGGCTGCCGCTCACCGAGCTGCTCGCCCGGCAGTGGTACCGGCTCGCCTGGTGGCGCCTCGCCCGCACCGAGCTCAACTACCGGCGCTTCTTCACCGTCAACGAGCTGATCGCCGTCCGGGTCGAGGAGCCCGAGGTCTTCGCCGCCACCCACGCGGTGCTGCTGCGGCTGCACGCCGACGGCATCCTGGACGGCTTCCGGATCGACCACCCGGACGGGCTCGCCGACCCGCGCGGCTACCTGCGCCGCCTGGCCGAGGCCACCGGCGGCGCGTACACCGTGGTCGAGAAGATCCTCACCGGCGAGGAGCGGCTGCCCGAGGACTGGCCGGTGGCCGGCACCACCGGGTACGACGCGCTGCGCCGGATCGACGGCGTGCTCACCGACCACGCGGGCGCCTGCCGCCTGGCGGGCGCGTACGAATCCTTCCTGCACGGCGGGCCGGTCCGCGACCCCTGCCAGGACCCGCACCCGGCGATCGCCGCCGCCCGGCGCGGCCGGGCCGACATGACCGGGCCCGGCGGCGAGCTGGCCGCCGAGGTCGAGCGGCTGGTGCGGATCGCGCTGCGGATCGGCGCCGCCGAACCCGCCCACGCCGACCACCCGCCCTGGCAGCTGCGCGCCGCGCTGCGGCGGCTGCTCAGCGACTACCCGGCGTACCGGCCGTACGCGCTCCCCGGAGAGCCCGTCTTCGACGACCCGCTGCGAACCGCCGGCTCCGAGGACCCGACCGAGCGCCTGGTGGCCGCGCTGGCCCTCGGCGAACTGGGCCGCGGCCCGGACAAGGACGAGTTCTGCGCCCGCTTCGCGCAGACCGCCGCCGCGGTGGCCGCCAAGGGCGTCGAGGACACCGCCTTCTACCGCTGGAACGCGCTGCCCGGCCTCAACGAGGTCGGCGGCGAGCCCTCCCGGCCCGGGGTGCACCCGGCCGAGTTCCACGACTGGTGCCGCTACCTGGAGCGCACCTGGCCGCACAGCATGACCGCGCTCTCCACCCACGACACCAAGCGCAGCGCCGACGCCCGGGCCCGGCTCGCCGTCCTCGCCGAGCAGCCCGACGCCTGGGCCGCCGAGGCCGCCGCCTGGTCCACCGCCGCCGGGCCCGGATTCGACCGCGACGCCGACTGGCTGCTCTGGCACACCCTCGTCGCCGCCTGGCCGATCGACCCGGACCGGCTGGTCGCCGCCCTGCTCAAAGCCGCCCGCGAGGCCAAGCTGCACACCTCCTGGACCACCCCCGACGCCGACTACGAACAGGCCCTGGAGCGGCGGGCGCGCTCGGTGTACGGCAACCCCGGGCTGCTCCCCCGGATCGAGGGCCAGGTGCACGCGCTCGCCCCCCACGCCCGCGCCAACACCCTGGCCGCCGCGCTGCTGCACCTGACCATCCCGGGCGTGCCCGACCTCTACCAGGGCAGCGAGGAGCCGTTGTACACCCTGGTGGACCCGGACAACCGGGGCGTGGTCGACCTCGGCGCGCTCGCCGTGCGGCTCACCGACTCGGCCACGGCCCGCCCCGGCGACCTCGCCCGGGAGAAGCTGCACCTGACCGCCACCGCGCTGCACCTGCGCCGCTCCCGCCCGCTCGGCGCCTACCGCCCGCTGACCGCCGTGGGGCTCGCCGGCGACCACCTGCTGGCCTTCGCCCGCGGCGAGGACGTGATCACCGCCGTCACCCGGCTGCCGTACGGGCTGGCCCGGGCGGGCGGCTGGCGGGACACCGTCCTGGAGCTGCCCGCGGGCGGGGCCTGGACGGACGAGCTGACGCTGCGCGGCTTCCCGGCCGGGGCGGTGCCGGTGGCGGAGCTGCTGGCGGGCGCCCCGGTGGCACTGCTGACGAGGAGGGGCTGAGCATGCCGCACTACGAGGTGTGGGCGCCGTTCGCGACTTCCCGCGTCACCGTCCAAGTCAACGGATTCGACCACGAGTTGGCCCGTAGCCCGGACCGGGACGGCTGGTGGTCCGGCGAGGCCCCCGAGGGCGACTACGCCTTCCGCCTCGACGGCGGCCCACCGCTGCCCGATCCGCGCTCGCCCCGGCAGCCACACGGCCCCGACGGCCCCAGCCGGGCGGTGGACCACGCCGCCTTCCGCTGGTCGCAGACCAGTTGGCACGGCCGCCCGCTGGCCGGCTCGGTGCTGTACGAGCTGCACATCGGCACCTTCACCGCGAGCGGCACCTTCGACTCCGCCACCGACCACCTGGACCACCTGGTCGAGTTGGGCGTGGACTTCGTCGAGCTGCTGCCGGTCTGCCCGTTCCCCGGCAAGCACGGCTGGGGCTACGACGGGGTCTCGCTGTGGGCAGTCCACGAGCCCTACGGCGGGCCCGAGGGGCTCAAGCGCTTCGTGGACGCCGCGCACCGCAAGGGCCTCGGGGTGGTGCTGGACGTGGTGCACAACCACCTCGGCCCGTCCGGCAACTACCTTCCGCTGTACGGCCCGTACTTCACCGAGCGGCACCACACCCCGTGGGGCTCGGCGATCAACCTGGACGCCCCCGGCTCGGACGAGGTGCGCCGCTACCTGATCGACAGCGCGCTGACCTGGCTGCGCGACTACCGGATCGACGGTCTGCGGCTGGACGCGGTGCACGCCCTCGCGGACGACCGGGCGGTCCACTTCCTGGAGGAACTCTCCGACGAAGTCGACAAGTTGGCGGTGGCCGTCAACCGGCCGCTGTTCCTGGTCGCCGAGTCCGACCGCAACACCCCGCGCACAACCGCCGCCCGCGAGGCCGGCGGCCAGGGCCTCACCGCGCAGTGGAGCGACGACTTCCACCACGCCCTGCACTGCGCGCTCACCGGCGAATCCCAGGGCTACTACGGGGACTTCGCGCGCGCGCCGCTCGCCGCCGTCGCGAAGACGCTGCGGCGCGGGTTCTTCCACGACGGCACCTGGTCCTCCTTCCGGGGGCGCAGCCACGGGCGGCCGTTCCCGCCGGATGCGGGCCACCGGCTGCTCGGCTACCTGCAGACCCACGACCAGGTCGGCAACCGGGCGCTCGGGGACCGCATCTCCACCACCGTGTCCACCGGCCGGCTCGCCTGCGGCGCCGCGCTGGTGCTCACCTCGCCGTTCACCCCGATGCTGTTCATGGGCGAGGAGTGGGGCGCCGCGACGCCCTGGCAGTACTTCACCGACCACACCGACCCCGCCCTGGCGGAGGCCGTCCGCCGGGGCCGGCGGCGGGAGTTCGCCGAGCACGGCTGGGCCGCCGAGGCCGTCCCGGACCCTCAGGAGCCGGCCACCGTGCTGCGCTCCGTCCTCGACTGGACCGAGCCCCGGCGCGCCCCGCACGCCGAACTCCTCGACTGGTACCGGCGGTTGCTCCGGCTGCGGCGCGAGCACCCGGAGCTGTCCGACCCGGACCTGGGCGCGGTGCGGGTCGCGTTCGAGGAGGCGGCCGGCTGGCTGGTGGTGCACCGGGGGCCGTACCGGGTGGCGGTCAACCTCGGCACGGCCGAGGCCGCGCTGCCGCTGGAGGCCGCCGGGCGGGAGCTGGTGGCGGCCTTCGGGGCGGCGGCGCTGGAGGGGACGGCGGTGCGGCTGGGGCCGGATTCGGTGGCGGTCGTACTCATTCGAGCCGCCAGTGGAATGTGAGCTACCAGAGGAAGGTGCCGATCCGCTCCCGCAGCGCGGGCGCGTCCAGGCCGTAGGCGCTCAGGTGCTCCGCCATCGAGCCGTAGTGCCGGTGCTCCTCGCGCGGCACGCCCAGGGCCAGCACCCGATGCGGGCGGTCGGCCAGCGCCGCGTGCGCCTCGTTCGCCGAGGTGCCCGCCAGGTACGGCTCCACCAGCACCACGTCCGCCCGCTCGCCGACCGCGGCGCGCAGCCCGGCGGCGTCGAAGGGGCGCACCGTCGCCGCGTACAGCACGGTGGTGTCCAGGCCCTCGGTGGCGGCCAGCACCGCGTCCAGCATCGGGCCGACGGCGAGCACCACACCGCGCGAACCGGTCCGCACGGTGGTGAAGCGGCCCGGCTCGACCTCGACGGGCGCGGCGTTCTGGTGGTTGGAGAGCCGGACGTACACGTTGCGGTCGCCGTCCGCGACGGCGTGCTCCAGCAGCTGCTCGGCCTCGTCCGGGTGGCCCGGCACGTGCACCGTCCAGTCCGGCAAGGTGTCCAGCAGGGCGACGTCGCCCGGGGACATGTGGGTGCGGCCGGCCGCCGGGTTGTCGTAGGAGCCGCCCGCGCTGACCAGCACGGCGCCGACGCCCTGGTGGACCAGGCTCAGCTTGAGCTGCTCGAAGGGCCGTTCCACCAGGAAGCTGGCGAAGGTGTGGGCGATCGGGCGCATCCCGCTGAGCGCCATGCCGCCGGCCGCGCCGATCAGCAGCTGCTCGCGGATGCCGACGTTGACCACCCGGTCGGGGTGGCGCTCGTGGGCCGGCTCGAAGGCGGCGGCGGTGATGTCGGCCAGCACGACGGCCAGCCGGGGGTCCTCGTCCAGCAGGCGGGTGGTGACGGTGACGAAGCGCTCGCGCATGGTGTCCATCGGAGAAGTGCCTTTCGCGGTAGGAGTTCCGGCTGTGTCAGGAGTACTTCGGCTCGACCCGGGCGACCACCACGTGGGGTCGGCCCGGGTGCGCGGTGGTGTAGGCGCGGTGCAGGGCCTCGTGGTCGCGGCCGTCCACCGTCGCGGTGGACCAGCCCGCGGCCGCGAACCGCTGGGCGATACCGCCCTGCCAGGCGTGGGTGGCCGAGGAGTTGTCGATCACCACCACGTGCAGCCGGTCCAGCCCGTACGCGCCGGCGAAGGCCACCGCCTCGTGGTTGGAGCCCTCGTCGAATTCGGCGTCACCGACCAGCACCCACACCGCCGGGTCGGTCAGCCCCTGCGCCCGCAGGCCGAGCGCGGTGCCGACGGCCAGCGGCAGGCCGTGGCCGAGCGAGCCGGAGGAGATCTCCACGCCGGACAGCAGGGTGCGGTCCGGGTGGTAGCCCAGCGGCGAGTCGTAGCCGCCGAAGCTCGGCAGCACGGCGGGGTCGATGAAGCCCCTGGCGGCCAGTACGGCGTAGTAGGCCATCGGGCCGTGGCCCTTGGAGAGCAGGAAGCGGTCGCGGTCCTGCGCCTCGGCGGTGTCCGGGGTGACCCGCAGGACCCGGTCGTACAGCACCCAGAGCGCGTCCAGCGTGGAGGTGGCCGCGACGTCGTGCTTCTCGTCGCCGGTCATCAGCGCCATCAGCCGCTGGAGGTCCTCGAAGCGGGCCGGGGCTGTCGTCTCTGTCTTCGTCGTCATGCACCGATCGTGCAACTTAAAGCGAACTTGAGGTCAAGCGGCTACAGTGGGTGCCCATGACCGCGACACCCGACGGCGGCCGCACCGCCCCGCGCTCCGGCGACCTGCTCACCATCGGTCAGCTGGCCGCCCGCAGCGGCCTGGCCGCCTCCGCGCTGCGCTACTACGAGAGCCTCGGCCTGATCCACGCCACCCGCACCGCCGGCGGCCAGCGCCGCTATCCCCGCGGCATGCTGCGCCGGATCGCCTTCGTCCGGGCCGCCCAGCGGGTCGGCCTCTCCCTGGACGAGGCCCGGGTCGCCCTCGACCGGCTGCCCGAGCGCCCCGCGCCCAGCGGCACCGAGTGGACCACCGTCGCCGCGTCCTGGCAGAGCCGGATCGACGAGCAGATCGCCGAACTCGAACTGCTCAAGGCCAAGCTCACCGGCTGCATCGGCTGCGGCTGCCTCTCCCTCACCCGCTGCGCCCTCTACAACGCCGACGACCGGGCCGCCCGGACCGGCCCCGGCGCCCGCTACCTGCTCACGCGCGACCCGGACACCGGCCCGGAGCCCGCCCCGGCGGACGTCCCGGGCCGCTGCGACACCCGGCCCGACACGCACTGAAAAGCCGCTGCCGCACGGCGGCCGGTGCGCCTGCGGTGGCCGGCACGCTGTCTCTGGTGGAGACGGACGAACAGTGGGACGCGGTCGTCCCCGACGAGTCGGTGATGCGCCCGGGCGCCGAGGTCCTCTGCACGCCCTCGACGCCGAACCACTCGCCGACACCCTCGCCCCCGGCGACTGGCCCGCCTTCCTCGCCGGGCAGCACGCGGGCGCCCTCGCCCGCCAGCGCGAACACGGCCTGCCGGACGCCTGGTTGGAGCAGATCCCGGACTTCCTGGCCGCCGCCCCGATGCCGACCGCCCCGATACCGACCGCCCCACAACGTGCCCTGCTGCACACCGAGTTCATGCGCGAGCACCTGATCACCGACCCGGCCGGCCGCTGGCAGCTCACCGGCCTGATCGACTTCGAGCCCGCGATGATCGGCGACCCGGCCTACGACCTGGTCGCCGTCGGCCTCTTCACCACCCGCGCCGACCCGCACCTGCTCGGGCAACTGCTCACCGCCTACGGCCGGCCCTTCGAACCACGGCTGCTGATGGCGTACACGCTGTTGCACGTGTACAGCAACCTGCCGTGGTACCTGCGGGAGTTGAAGCCCTCGGCGCGGACCCTGGACGACCTCGCCGAGGAGTGGTTCGCAGCCGCCTGAAAGGCGTCTTGTTCAGGGCCTCGGGTCGGTGCGCAGCAGGCCGTAGAGCACTCCGTCGCGCCACTGCCCGGCGCGGAAGGTCACCGCACGCTGGACACCCTCACGGGTGAAGCCGATCTTCTCCAGGGCGCGCTGCTCCGCGATGTTGTCGACGTCGGTGTCCGCCTCCACCCGCATCACCGGCGTGTGCGAGAACAGGTAGTCCACCAGCAGGCGTTGGGCCTGGGTGCCGATCCCCCGTCCGCGCGCCTGCGGCATCAGCTGGATGCCGATGTTCCAGTACGGCGCCGTCGGCAGCATCCCCTTCCGCCGGGCGGCGACGAAGCCGCAGAACTCGTCGTCGGCGACGACCGCGAAGATCCACTGGTCGTCCCCGAGCAGCCCGTGCTCCGCCCACCGGCGCCGGAACCGCTCCGGGTCCCGCCAGCCGTACCACTGGAACTCGCCCATCACTTCGGGGTCGTTGACCAGTCGGCCGAACGCGGGCAGGTCGGCTTCGGCTATCGGACGCAGGGATACCGTTTTATCGCTCACGCAGGCGCCAACGCGCGGCCCGCCATGAGGGTTCCGCTGATTATCGGTCGGGATCAGGGTGCGGTCGAGCGGGCGAACCGGAAGCCCCCGTCGTCGAGCAGGTCGTACAGCCCGGCTGGTTCGGGTCACGGACGAGGCGACGGGGGCCAACGCCATCGGCTTCCTCACCGGCGATCGCAGCGCCACATCCGTCCGCTTCACCGACGAGGAGGGGCGGATCCTCGCCGCCGGGGTCGTCCTGGGCGAGTGAGCGGCCCGACCGGCTTGTCCACTGTGGTGCCGTCATCTGACGTAACGTCGGACTGAGCACCGACCAAACGGACGAAGGGCGGCAACAACCATGGCGGTCTTGACGGTCAGCACAGTGGTGGAGGCTCCCGCCGAGCGGGTGTGGGAGCTGGTCGGGGACTTCCACGCCCTCGGCGACTGGCACCCCCACCTGCCGACGAGCCGACTCGGAAACGGGCCGGCGGGCAACGCGATCGGCTCGGTCCGGGTCTTCGAGCTGCCCGACGGCGTCGTACTGCACGAAACGCTGCTCGCCTACGACGACGAGGCCCGCAGCTACACCTACAGCTTCCCCGACGGCACCTTCCACTTCGACGGCTACCGGGCCTCCCTGCGGGTCACCCCGGTGACCGAGCTGGGCGCCAGCTTCGTGGAGTGGAGCGTCAGGTACGACATCGAGGCCGAGCACCGCAAGGACTCCACCGAGCGCGTACACGGCGTCTTCACCTCCGGCCTCGCCGCCCTGCGCGAGCGCTTCGCGGCCTGACCCGGCCGGGCTCCCGACGGGCGCTCGAACGCGTCCCTGAACGCTCTGGAGGGGTTACGAGTCGCGCGACCTCATCACACAGAAGAGAGACACGCTCAAGTGACCCACTTCCCTGTCGCCTCCGCACTTCCCGTGCGGTGGAAGAAGGCAACCGCCAGCAACCCGAACGACACCTGTGTCGAAGTAGCCGGCGGCATCGCCGACATCGTCCCGGTCCGCGACAGCAAGGACCCCCATGGGCCGGCCCTCAGCTTCGCCCCCGAGGCCTGGCGCTCCTTCATCGTCGGCATCCGCTCCGACGACTTCCCGGCCAACCGCTGACGCACTTCCCACCGGGCGGCTCCGCGGGACACGCGGAAGCCGCCCGTCCACTCGACGAGCGCGTGCGGCAGAGCCAGCGCGACGGGATGGGTGACCAACGATGTTCCCTGGCCGGCTGGTTGAGACGTGAGACATCTCGCTCAACCGCCCGGGAGCAATGGGTCGTGCTCCTTGAAATGCGGTCGCGCCTGTGTCCTAACGGTCGTGCAATGGGCGGCAGTTCGTCGTGAGCATGCCTGCCTGGCCGAGCTGGTCCCTGTCACTCTCACACGGCTCTGAACGGCGGCGGCGTCGCAGAGCAGCTCCGAGCGGCCTCCCAGCCGGCGCCCAGCGCTCTCCCAGCGGCCTCCCAGCCTCTAACCCCCCTCTCATCTCCCCCACCTAGCCTCCGCGCATGAACGTCTCCCTGCTCGACGGCTGGTTCCCCTGGACGGTCCAGGCCGCGGCTCTCGCCCTGTTCCTGACCGCGGTGGGCTGGCGGGACCGGACCTGGCAGCGCAAATGGGGGCCGATCGCGCTCGGGACCGCGCTGGCGATCACCGCACTCCTCGCCGTCGGCGTGCTCACCCTGGCCGGGATCACCGATCCGATCCCGTCCGGGGTGTGGCTGTGGAGCGGGGTGGCGATCGCCGCGTTCAGCGTGCTGGGCTTCGGCTGGCGCGGCGCGAAGTGGTGGCGGCGGGCCCTGGTGGCGCCGACCGCCGTGCTGGCGCTGTTCTGCGCCGCGAACAGCGTGAACATCGCCACCGGCTACTACCCGACGATCGACGACGCGATCGGCGAGCTCAGCGGCCAGCCGCTGCCGGACCAGATCACCCTGGCCGAGCTCACCAAGATCCACGGCAAGACCAGGACCGGCCGCATCGTCCAGGTCGACATCCCGGACACCGCGAGCGGCTTCGCCCACCGCCAGGAGCTGGTCTACCTCCCGCCCGCCTGGTTCCGCAGCCAGAACCGGCCCAAGCTGCCGGTGCTGGAGATGATCGGCGGCGAGTTCGCGGCGCCCGACAACTGGATCCGCTCCGGCAACGCGGTGAAGACCGCCGACGAATTCGCCGCCAAGCACAACGGCTTCAGCCCGATCCTGGTCTTCGTGGACGCCACCGGCGGCTTCCGGGTCGACACCGAGTGCGTGGACGGCCCGCACGGCAACGCCGAGAGCCACCTAGTCAAGGACGTCCCGCCGTTCGTCCAGAAGACCTTCAACGCGGCCACCGACCCGCACAAGTGGGGCGTGGCCGGCTGGTCGATGGGCGGCACCTGCGCCGTCGACCTGGTCGTCGAGCACCCCGACCTCTTCACCCACTTCGGCGACTTCTCCGGCGACAAGGGCCCGTACATCGGGGACAAGGACCACACCATCCAGGAGCTGTACGGCGGCGACGCCGCGGCCTGGGCGGCCCACGACCCGCTGACCGTGCTCGCCCACCACCCCAAGTACCAGGGCGTCTCCGGCTTCTTCGGCCAGGGCGACGAGGAGCACGGCCAGATCGAGTCCGCCAAGGCCCTGGAGGCGGCCGCCAAGAAGGACGGCATCCGCACCACCAGCGCCGTCGGCTCGGGCAAGCACTCCTGGCAGACCGGCGCCGCCACCTTCACCCAGGCCCTGCCCTGGCTCGCCCAACAGCTCGGCGTCCCGGGGACCCACCCGTAGCGGAGGGCCGCCTCCGGCAGCCCCTCCCCCGTAACAGCCGGGTCCGGATCCCGTCCGGATTCCGTCCCGGCCGTGCGCGCACCGCACACCCTCCGCGTACGGCCCGGATACGCATTGTGGGTGGGATCACACCCGCCCGCCACCAGGGGAAAGCCTTGGCGTCGGGCATCCCGGCGCACCCGGTGGGCACCGCCCCGGACGGGCACGACCCACCACCGAACCGGGCGCCCGGCACGGAAATCCACCGCACCGGGCGAGGTCCGACCACGGGCGGTGGAACCTCACGGCCCTCCCCCACCATCCATCGCTTCCGCCGCTCTCGCACACATGTTCACCACCAGCCCGCTGCAACTGCCGCACTCCCCCGGCCCCCCGGAGGAATTCCGCTTTGCTCCCGGCGCCCCCGTGTCATAGGTTTCGTCCGCCGTCGACGCAGCACCTGCTCTGACCGTCCCTCAGAGCAGTGGTGGGCTGCGGAGCCAGGGGGCCGGACGGCAGCACGAAACGGGGGAGGAACAGCCATGCCGAGTGCCCGCAGCCACGGGTCGACCGGTCGGCGAGGACGGACGGGCGACTTCGCCGCCACCGTGACGATCCCGCAGGCCGACGGTTCCGCCGTCACCCTCCACGAGTACGTGGTCAACGCGGGTGGGACGGTCAGCGAGCTGTCCGTCTTCGCCACCGCGAAGGCCGGCGCCCAGCCCAAGGACGCCCGGAAGGCGCCCGAGGACGAGTACGTCGGCACCGGCATGACGGCCCCGCTCTGCGAGGCCCTTCCGGGCTGCTGACCCGAGCGGCCCAGCAACACCCACACAGACGGCCGCCAGGTCCGTCCGGCGCAGGGGACCGGACGGACCTGGCGGCACACTTTCACGCGCTCACAGCCCCAGGCGGCTGAGCGCCGTGGTCCAGTCGCTGGCGATCGCACTACGGGCGGCCGCCAGGGTCACTCTGTGGCCGCACACCGCGGTCTTGAGCTTGTTCTCGACCGAGTCCTTGCTCTGTGCCGGCTGGCTGCCGTAGCGCGGCTCGGGCCACAGGTTGCGCGGGTCGCGCGGCGCGCCGCCGAGCTCCAGCGGGACGAAGTGGTCCTCCTCGTAGTCCGCCGGGTTGGTGTCCGCGTAGCCGTACTGCGCGATCTGCTGCGTCTTCAGCGCGTTGGTGTAGCTGACCGGCGGGCGCACGGTGGCCGTCCAGCCGGAGACGCAGATGGTCGAGCCGATGGTGGCCTGGGTGACCGCCGGGTTGTACGCACCCGGCGTGCAGGACGGATCGGGCAGCGGCAGCCGCGCCTGCGAACAACTCGCGGCGAGCGTACCGGACTTGACCGGCTCGTGGTTCGCCGGAGCGGCGGCCTGCGCGGTACCGGCGGCGAGCCCGGCGGCGGCGAGGGCGGCCGCCGCGGCGACGACGGTGAGACGCTGACGGAGCATCATGTGGCGCTCTCCAGGGGCCGGCCCGGCCGATCGCCGGGCGACTGTGCCCATGACAGCACCGCCCGCGCGACAGGCGTCAGGCCCAGGACGTGAACGAGTGGTGACCACCCCTCCACATCCCCCGGCGGTCACCCGCCCGTCAACACCTCCCCGGCACGCGTACGCAGGTGCAGGGCGCTCCGGCCGGTCCGACGGGTCGCCACCAGGCCCGCGGCGAGCAGCGCGGCGCGGGTGCGGCCCAGGACGGCGGCGAGACCGGTGGAGGACGCCCTGGGCTGTTCCCACAGCAGCCCGACCCCGGCCGCCGGGTAGCGGGCCGCCGCGAACTGACGCCTACCCCACCAACAACCGCGCCAGCAGCGCCGCCGGCCCCTCCGGCAGGCTGCCGTGCACCAGTTCGGTGCGGTGCACCAGCCGCGGCCCGGCGATCGGCGCGCAGGCGACGCCGGGCGCCCGCGCCACCACCGCCTGAGGCAGCAGGGTGAGCCCGTGCCCGGTGGCGACCAGGGCGAGCAGCCCGTGCACGTCGGTGCCCCGGTAGCGGGTGGCGGGCCGGAAGCCGTCCGTCCCGGCGGCCGCGCGCAGCCGGGCCGTGGTCGGGGTGAGGTCGGGGGCGTCGAGCCAGCGCGCGGCCGACAGGTCGGCGAGCGCGACGCCGGTGCGGCCGGCCAACGGGTGGCCGACCGGCAGGGCGACCGCGACCGGCTGCTCGTCCACCGCGACGGTGGTCAGCGGGCCGACCTCGGGCAGCGACAGCGGGTCGCTGGGCGCGGCCAGGCCGTCGATCAGCGCGAGGTCGACCTCGCCGGTGGCGACCTGAGCGGGCAGCACGTCCTGGGCGAGCACCCGGACGATGGGCTCGACGCTCGGGTACGCCCGGCGCACCTCGCCGAACGCGCGCCCCAGCTCCACCCCGACCGCCAGCGGGGTGGCGCCGAGCACCAGCCGGGCGCCGGGGGCGCCTGCCAGGCGTGCGACGTCGGCGCGCGCCGCCTCCAGCCGGACCAGCAGCGGAGCGGCGTGCTCCAGCAGCCGCCGCCCGGCCTCGGTCGGGCCGACCGGGCGGCGGACCAGCAGGGCGGCGCCGAGATCCGCCTCCAGAGCGGCGATCTGCTGGGAGATCGCGGACTGGGTGTAGCCGAGCTCGCGGGCCGCCTCGGAGAAGGAGGCGAGGCGGGCGACGGTGACGAAGGTGCGCAGCTGCTGCGGATCCACGGCGGTCATCAACCGATCTGATCGATACGTAAGAAATCATCGTTGGCGCTGATCTCGGATTCGGGGTCAGGATAGCCGCATGACCTACCTGACCCCGCGGGTCGCCCTGGTCGGCGACCGCTCCCCCGCCGTCCGCTCGCACGCCCGCATCCCCGGCCTGCTCGACGCCCTCGCCGAACACGACCAGCTCGTCCTGGACGCCTATTGGATCCCCACCGAGGACGCCGGGGCACCGGGCGCGCTCGGCGGCTTCGACGCCGTGTGGCTGCTGCCCGGCAGCCCGTACCGCAGCGAGGCCGGCGCCCTGGCCGCCGTGCGCACCGCCCGCGAGCGCGGCATCCCCTTCCTCGGCACCTGCGGCGGGTTCCAGCACGCGGTGCTGGAGTACGCCCGCAACGTCTGCGGCATCACCGGCGCCGTCCACGGCGAGGAGCACCCCGAGCTCGACCAGCAGGTGATCGTCCCGCTCAGCTGCTCCCTGGTCGGCCACGAGGGCGCCGTCGCGATCACCCCCGGTACCCTGGCCGAGCGCGCCCTGGGCGCCGCCCACACCCAGGAGCGCTACCACTGCAACTACGGCCTCAACGCCGACTACCTGGACGAACTGCGCGCCCACGGGCTGCGCTTCAGCGGTGCGGACGCCTCCGGCGAGGTCCGGGTGCTGGAGCTGCCGGAGCATCCCTTCTTCCTCGCCTCGCTGTTCCAGCCGGAGCTGTCCGGCGACGGCACCCGGGCCCACCCGATGATCCGCGCCCTGGCCGCGGCCGCCGTCGCCCACGCGGCGCGCGCCGAGGAGGCGCTCACGGGCACCGGGCAGGCGGCTGTCTGAGAGGCTGTCTGAGCGGCCGTCTGAGCGGCCGTCTGAGCGACGGCCACCTCGACCGTCACATCGGCAGCGAGCGCAGCCGCACCGGCCCCTCCGGCCACCCGGCGCCCTCCACCAGCGGGCGCCACATGGTGCGCAGGGGCATCACCGCGAGCCGCTGCTCCGGCTGTTCGACGGTCACCTCCTCGGCCACCTCGCGAAAGCCCAGCCCCCGGTAGAACGCGGCCAGCGGCGGGCGGCAGAACAGCAGCGCGTACCGGAAGCCGAGCGTGCGGCCGTGGTCGAGCGCGGCCCCGACCACGGCCTGCGCGAGGCCACCGCCGCGCCGGTCGGGGGCGACGCAGACGCCGCCGACGCCGATCGCCTCCAGGTCGACGCCGCCGACGGTGAGCGGCAGCGGCAGCAGTCCGGCGTGAGCGACCAGCCGGCCGTCGGCGGCCCGGACGCCGAAGTGGATCTCCTTGGGCAGGAAGGTCAGCCCGGTGTAGGCGACCCCGTACGGATCCTCGCCGGGGCCGAGGATCTCCTCCTGCTCGTCACGGGAGTACTGCTCAAGCCGGACCACGGTCGGCGGTTCGTAAGACTGCGGTTCGGAAGAAAAACGATCATCCATCACGTCATGCTCCCTTCCCCGCGAACCCCGTTCCAGTCCCCCTGTTCCAACCCTCGTTCGAGTCCTCCGCTCCGTCCCCGTTCCAGTCCTCTGTTCCGTCCCTGCCCGGCCACCTGTTCGGTCGGGTGTGGAAGCATTCCCCTCATGCGCCAGCCCACCGAACAGCCGGCCGTCGACCTCGCCGCACCGCTGCCCGGCCCCCTGCTGCGCCTGCCCCGCCCGGTCCGGACCCTCGCACCGACCGCCGCGGTGCTGCTGATCCTCGTCCCGCTCGCCGCACAGGACCCGGACTTCGGCCCGACCACCTCCCCCCACGTCAACGCGGGCCTGATGGCCTTCGGCGCCCTCGCGCTCGCGTTCCGTCGCCGCTACCCGTCGGCCACCGCGGCGGCCACTCTGCTGAGCGGCCAACTCCCGCTCGCCGGCGCCCTGTACGGGCTGGCCGCGCGGCGCGGCGCCAACCCGCTGCTGTACGCCCTGGCGGCGCTCTCCGAGCTGCGGCTGCTGGTCCCCTTCGACCTCGGGGACGTCAGCACCCCGTCCGCGCTGGCCAATCTGGTCGAGGACCCGCTGGTCTTCGGCGCCGTCCCGCTCGCCCTCGGACTCACCGCCCACCAGCGCGCCCGTACGGTGAGCGTGCTCGCCGAGCGGAACCGGCTGCTGACGGAGGCCCGCGAGCACGCCGAGGAGCGCGCCGCGGCCGCCGAACGCGCCCGGCTGGCCCGGGAGATGCACGACGTGGTGTCCAACCGGGTCTCGCTGATCACCCTGCACGCCGGCGCCGGGCAGATCGCCCAGGCCGACGACCCGGCCGCCGTCCGGGAGACCCTCGGCCTGATCCGCGCCCTCGGGCTCCAGGCGCTCACCGAACTGCGCGGCCTGCTCGGGGTGCTGACCCCGGCCTCCGACCAGGCGCCCTCGCTGGGCGGCCTGCCCACCCTGGTCGAGGAGTCCCGGCAGGCCGGGCTGGCGGTGGGCCTGACACTCACCGGCCCGGACGAGGGGCTGCCCGCGCCCGGACCGGCGGTGCAGTACGCGGCCTACCGGATCGTCCAGGAGGCCCTGACCAACGCCCACAAGCACGCCCCGGCGGCCGACGTGGCCGTCACGGTCGAGGTCGCCCCGGACGGGCTGCGCCTCGCGGTGGTCAACTCCCCCACCGGGACGGCCGGTACGCGGCCCTGCCTGCCCTCCGGCGGGCACGGCCTGGACGGCATGCGCACCCGCGCCGACGACCTCGGCGGCACTCTGCACGCCGGGCCGACGCCCGAGGGCGGCTTCGCCGTCCGGGCCCGACTGCCGCTCAGCACGGCCTGAGCCCCAGCACCGTCCGAGCCCCGGCACGGCTGCACCCAGGGCGTGTCCTAGGTAGCGGCGCGCTTCGCCAGCTCCGCCCACACCTCGTCGACCCGCGCCGAAAGCGCCTCCAGCGGCCCGCCGTTGTCGATCACCAGGTCGGCGATCGCCAACCGGTCCTCCCGGGTGGCCTGCGCGGCCATCCGGGCCCGGGCCTCCTGCTCGGCCATCCCGCGCAGCCGCACCAGCCGGTCCAGCCGCACCTCGTCGGCGGCGTCCACCACCACGACCAGGTCGAACAGCGGCGCCAGTCCGTTCTCGGCCAGCAGCGGCACATCGTGCACCACCACCGCGTCCGGCGCGGCCGCCGCCTCCAGCTCGGCGGAGCAGGCCCGCACCAGCGGGTGGACGATCGCGTTCAGCGCCTGGAGCCGCTCCGGGTCGCCGAACACGACCGCCCCGAGGGCCGGGCGGTCCAGCGTGCCGTCCTCGCGCAGCACCTGCGGGCCGAACTCGGCGACCACGGCCGCCAGACCGTCCGTCCCGGGGGCGACCACCTCGCGGGCGATCAGGTCGGAGTCCACGATCACCGCGCCGCGCGCGGCGAACAGCCGGGACACCTCGCTCTTGCCCGCGCCGATGCCACCCGTCAGTCCGATCTTCAGCATGGCGTCAGGCTACCGGTGGCCGCTCGGGCCCGTCAGCACGGGCCCGGCAGCACGGGCCCGGCAGCCGAAGCCCATCAACCGCAGCCGGACAGCCGGACCCCTCAGCCCAGCTCCAGACTCTCCTTCTCGCCGAGCACGGTCAGCCCCGCGCCGGTGCCCGGCCCGTCCGGCCCGAGCAGCCGGGTGGCCACCATGTGCCCGATCGGGCTGAGCGTCGCCTCGTGGACCGGCACCGCCACGCGCGGGCCCGCCTCCCGGACGTAGTCGACCACCTCGCCGGCCTTGCTCCACGGTGCCGCGAGCGGCAGCAGCAGGGTGTCCACGGCGTGCGGCGGCACGGTGAAGGCGTCGCCGGGGTGGAACAGCCGGCCGTCGAAGAGGAAGCCGATGTTCTTCACCCGCGGGATGTCCGCGTGGATCTCCGCGTGCCACTCGCCGTGCACCGAGACGCCGAGTCCGGCGATCTCGAAGGCGTCGCCCTCGCCGACCGCGGCGACCCGCTGCCCGACGCCCTCCAGCTGGGCGGCGACGGCGCTGTTGGTCCACACCCGCAGCGCCGGGTCGGCCTCCAGCGCGGCGCGCAGCCGGGACTCCTCGAAGTGGTCCATGTGCTCGTGGGTGATCAGGACGGCGTCCGCCCCTGCCAGTGCTGCGGGGTCGGTGAAGGCCCCCGGGTCGACGACGACGGTGGCGGTGTCGTGCTCGATGCGTACGCAGGCGTGTCCGAACTTGGTGATTCGCATAGCCGAAACCATACAGCATGACTGTACAGTTTTGCTGCAGAGATTCCGGATAGACTGCTCCCATGCCTCGCGAAGCACCGCACCCGGACACCCTGGAACTCGCCGCCGACCTGCGCACCGCCCTCGGCAGCCTGGTCCGCTCCCTGCGCGACAGCGACGAACTGCCGCCGAACCAGGCAGCCGTCCTCGGCCTGCTGGTCCGCGACGAACGCTCCTACACCGTCGCCGAACTCGCCGAACGCCGGCGCGTGCGCCACCAGTCGATGGCCCGCACCGTCGCCCTGATGAGCGAGGCCGGGCTGGTCGCCCAGCAGCCCCACCCCACCGACGGCCGCAAGCAGCTGATCGCCGCGACCGAGGCCGGCCGCACCGCCCTGCTCGACCAGCGGGCCCGGCGCGAGCACCACATCGCGACCGCCATCGAGTCCCGCCTCACCGCCGAGGAACGGGCCCAGCTGCGCGCGAGCGTCGAGCTGCTACACCGCCTGAGCTGAGCCCACCAGCTCCGGCCGCTGCGCCTGGACCGCCGACTGCTCCAGCGAGGGCAGCTCGACGTGCTCGCTCAGCCCGAAGCGCTTGTGCAGCCGCTTCAGCGGGGCCGGCGCCCACCAGTTGAACTCGCCGAACAGGCTCATCGCGGCGGGTACCAGCAGGCAGCGCACCAGGGTGGCGTCCACCGCGACCGCCACCGCCAGCGCGATGCCCATCTGCTTGACCATGAGCATGTCCCCGGCCGCGAAGCCCGCGAAGACGATCACCATCAGCAACGCCGCCGAGGTGATGATCCGACCACTGCGCTGGACGCCCAGCTCCACCGCCCGGGTACAGCTGTGCCCGCGCTGGTGCAGCTCCTTGATCCGGGCGAGCAGGAACACCTCGTAGTCCATCGACAGCCCGAAGGCGAAGGCGAAGACCAGCACCGGGATGAAGGTCTCCAGCCCGCCGGTCGGGCTGAAGCCGAGCAGCCCGCTGAGCCACCCGTCCTGGAACACCAGGGTCAGCGCGCCGAGCGAGGCACCCAGCGAGAGCAGGTTCATCAGCAGCGCCTTGACCGGCATCACCAGCGAGCCGGTCATCAGGAACAGCAGCACCAGCGTCCCGGCCGCGACCAGGCCCAGCGCCCACGGCCCGCGCGACAGCAGCTCGTCCTTGAAGTCCACCACCGAGGCCGCGCCGCCGGTCACATAGGTCTTCAGCCCGCCCCGGTCGGCCCGGAGCTCGTCCACCACCTGCTTGGCCGTGTCGCCCTGCGGGTCGCCGTGCACCAGGACGTCCACGGTGGCCACCTTGTCGCCGACCGGGGTCACCGCCCGCACCCCGCTCACCCCGGGGAGCTTGGCGACCACGTCGTCCGCGTACGCCTGGGCGACGTGCGCGCCGCCCTCGACCACCACGGTGATCGGCGCGGCCGCGACCTGCGGGAAGCGGTGGTCGACGGTCTCGGCGACCTGCCGCCCGGCCGAGGAGGCGGGCAGCACGGCGGCGCCGGAGCTGCGCATCTCGGCGTGGAGGAACGGCGCCCCGGCCGCCATCAGCAGCGCCACGCAGGCGAGCGCGACGAGCACCGCCCGCTTGCGGACCCGGCGAACGGTCCGGCTGAAGAAGCCCTCGTCCGGCACGGGCGCGGCGGGCGCCTTGATCCGGGAGCCGGCGAAGCCGAGCAGCGCGGGAACCAGGGTCAGCGCGGCCGCGACCGCGATCACCACCACGCTCACCCCGGCCGCGGCGACCGCGCCGAGCACCGGGCTGGTGAAGACAAACAGGCCGGACAGCGCGACGGCGACGGTCAGTCCGGAGAAGGCCACGGTGCGTCCGGCGGTCGCGGCGGTGCGCTCGACGGCGGCGGCGATGCCCGCGCCGTGGCCGCGTTCCTCGCGGAAACGGTTCACCATCAGCAGGGCGTAGTCGATCGAGAGCCCGAGCCCCAGCACGGTGGCGATCGGCAGCACGCTGGTGTCGATGTCCATGATCTGGCTGAACCCGAACATGGCCAGCAGCGCCCCGCCGATCGAGGCGATGGCGCCGATCACCGGCAGTGAGGCGGCGGCCAGACCGCCGAAGACCAGCACCATGACGACCAGGGTGAGCGGCAGGGTCACCATCTCGCCGAAGCGGGTGTCGCTCTCGGTCTGCTTCTTGACCTCCTGCTGGAGCACCAGGTCCCCGCCGACGGTCACGTGCGCCCCGCCGGCGCCGTTCAGCACGGCCAGCCGGTGGGTGACGGCGTCGGTCTGCGCGGAGGTCGAGGTGGCGGCCATCCGTACGGTGACCAGGCTCGCCGTCCCGTCGGCGGCGCGCAGCACGGCGTGGGCCGGGCCGGAGCCGTAGGCGTCCTGCGCGGAGGAGACCCCGGGCAGGGCGGCGATCTCGGTGACGGCCTTCTCGACGGCGGCACGCACGGCCGGGTCACCGACCGGTTTGCCGTCCACCACCGCGGTCACGGTGCCCTTGACCGGATCGGCCGCGGCGACCACGGCGCTGCCCCGGTCCGCTTCGGCGGTGGCGGAGGAGGCTCCCGCCACCGAGCCCTCGAAGACCCGTCCCCCGATCAGGACCCCGACGACCAGGACGACGGCCCAGAGGCCGAGGACCCAGCGGCGGTGACGGAAACAGAACCGGCCGATCGCGGCGAGCCGGCCGCCGACCACTGCGGTGGGGGCGGAGGAGCGGTTGCGCATGAAGGAGCCTTTCGGGCAGCTCCACTCAATGTAGGTGCAACCAGAACTCCGACCTATAGCAGGGCAATGAGCCTCATCTCACACTTCTCTTCACATAAACCACACATAAGTCAAAGCGGAAAACGAAGGGCCGGTGAACAGTCGCCGAAAAACGCCGGCGAAGAGATGGACGGGCGAACAGGCGAACAGGCGCGGAAAAACCAACGGGCCCCACCCGGAAATCCGGGTGGGGCCCGTTGCCTAGCTGTCAGCTAGCGGGGGTGAGAGCCTCAGCTCTGGCCACCGGCCAGCTTCTCGCGCAGGGCGGCCAGGGCCTCGTCGGAGGCCAGGGCGCCGGAGCCCTCGTCGCTGCTGGACGAGTAGGAGCCACCGGCAGCGGCGGCGACGGCGTCGCCACCCTCGGCAGCGGCCTCGGCGTCGGCCTCGCGGCTCTTGATGACCTGGGCCTGGTGCTGCTCGAAGCGGGCCTGCGCCTCGGCGTACTGGCGCTCCCACTCCTCACGCTGCTTCTCGAAGCCGGGCAGCCAGTCGTTCGCCTCGGGGTCGAAGCCCTCCGGGTAGATGTAGTTGCCCTGGTCGTCGTAGGAGGCGGCCATGCCGTACAGGGTCGGGTCGAACTCGACCTCGGCCGGGTTGGCACCCAGGGCCTCGTTGGCCTGCTTCAGCGACAGGCTGATGCGACGGCGCTCGAGGTCGATGTCGATGACCTTGACGAAGATCTCGTCGCCGACCTGGACGACCTGCTCCGGGATCTCGACGTGGCGCTCGGCCAGCTCGGAGATGTGGACCAGACCCTCGATGCCCTCGTCCACGCGGACGAACGCACCGAACGGAACCAGCTTGGTGACCTTACCCGGAACGACCTGGCCGATCTGGTGGGTACGGGCGAACTGCTGCCACGGGTCCTCCTGGGTCGCCTTCAGCGACAGGGAGACGCGCTCGCGGTCCATGTCAACGTCGAGAACCTCGACGGTGACCTCCTGGCCGACCTCGACGACCTCGGACGGGTGGTCGATGTGCTTCCAGGACAGCTCGGAGACGTGCACCAGGCCGTCGACGCCACCCAGGTCCACGAAGGCACCGAAGTTGACGATCGAGGAGACGACGCCGGAGCGCACCTGGCCCTTCTGCAGGGTGGTGAGGAAGGTCTGGCGGACCTCGCTCTGGGTCTGCTCCAGCCAGGCACGGCGGGACAGGACCACGTTGTTGCGGTTCTTGTCCAGCTCGATGATCTTGGCCTCGAGCTCCTTGCCCACGTAGGGCTGGAGGTCGCGGACGCGACGCATCTCGACAAGCGAGGCCGGGAGGAAGCCGCGGAGGCCGATGTCGAGGATGAGACCACCCTTGACGACCTCGATGACGGTACCGGTGACGATGCCGTCCTCTTCCTTGATCTTCTCGATCGTGCCCCAGGCACGCTCGTACTGAGCGCGCTTCTTGGACAGGATGAGACGACCCTCCTTGTCCTCCTTCTGGAGAACCAGGGCCTCGATGTTGTCACCGACGGCGACGACCTCGTGCGGGTCAACGTCGTGCTTGATCGAGAGCTCGCGGGACGGGATGACGCCCTCGGTCTTGTAACCGATGTCGAGGAGGACCTCGTCACGGTCGACCTTCACGATGACGCCCTCGACGATGTCGCCATCGTTGAAGTACTTGATGGTCTCGTCGATGGCGGCGAGGAAGGCCTCCGCGTCGCCGATGTCGTTGACCGCGACCTGCGGGGTGGTGCTGAGCGAGGAGTCGGTGGGGCTCGTCATTAGGAAAAGGGCTCCGGTACGGACATGAAAGTCGTAGGTAATGCCACGCGGAGGGCCCGTATCGCTCCCACCGAAAGCCGGACAGCCAAGAACACGGCACACCGGGAGATCTCGTCCAACGAGAACCGGCGTCCGTCTTGCGACCGTGGGGTCTTCGACAGATGCGAGCGCGACCTGCTCCGTCCGAGGCGCGCAGGCCCGCAGCGCAACTTGTAGCATACGGGGACGGCCAGGCACGGTCAACGCCAAGAGAGGCAAGACGGTGGAGCCCGGTATGGATCAGGCCATATCCTCCGATTGCGCACCTCGCGGTGGCGCTCGAAGGGGCCCTTCCCCGGATGCCACCGCCAGGATCCGGACCCTGCACGGGGCCGGTTCGCGGCAGCGGCGCTTCCGCATTTCATACCCTACGCGATGGGCATTGTCACCGTGGCCACCACCCCCCAGTCGAACCTGCACGATCTTGACACCTCCCCCACAGGGGCCGAGGAGGAGGACGGCGACGACGCGGTGCGGCGCTCGGCCGGCGTCGGGGAGAGCAGCCGGGCCAGCCGGCACTGGTGGGACCGCAACGCCGACGAGTACCAGGACGAGCACGGCGAGTTCCTCGGCGACGACCGCTTCACCTGGTGCCCCGAAGGCCTGGACGAGGCCGACGCCCGACTGCTCGGCGAGGTCTCGGGCAAGGACGTGCTGGAGATCGGCGCCGGCGCCGCCCAGTGCTCCCGCTGGCTGGCCGCCTGGGGAGCCCGCCCGGTCGCCCTGGACATCTCCTACCGCCAGCTCCAGCACTCCCGCCGGATCGACCTCGGCCGCGGCGCCGAGCCCGTCCCGGTCGTCCAGGCCGACGCCGCCGTCCTGCCCTTCGCCGACGCCTCCTTCGACCTCGCCTGCTCCGCCTACGGCGCCGTACCGTTCAGCGCCGACACCGACCGGCTGATGCGCGAGGTGCACCGGGTGCTGCGGCCCGGCGGGCGCTGGGTGTTCTCGGTGACGCACCCGATCCGCTGGGCCTTCCCGGACGAGCCCGGCGTCGAGGGCCTCACCGCGATGTCCTCCTACTTCGACCGCACCCCGTACGTCGAGCAGGACGAGCAGGGCCGCGCCACCTACGTCGAGCACCACCGCACCCTGGGCGACCGGGTCCGCGAACTCGTCGGCGCCGGCTTCCGGTTGATCGACCTGGTCGAGCCGGAGTGGCCGGCCGACCTGGAACAGGAGTGGGGCGGCTGGTCCCCGCTGCGCGGACGGCTGATCCCGGGCACGGCGATCTTCGTCACCGAGCGGGGCTGAGCCTGTTGCACCCGGCCTGGCGCGACCTGCCCGTCCGCACCGCCCTGCCCGCCCTGCACGACGCACTGGAGGAGCACGGCACCGCCGTCCTCGCCGCCCCGCCCGGCACCGGCAAGACGACGCTGGTACCGCTCGCCCTGGCCGGACTGCTCTCAGACGGCCGCCCGGTGCGGCGCGTGCTGGTCGCCGAACCGCGCCGACTCGCCGTCCGGGCCGCCGCCCGGCGGATGGCCTGGCTGCTCGGCGAGACCGTCGGCGGCCGGGTCGGCTACACCGTGCGCGGCGAGCGTCGCATCGGCCCGGAGACCGTCGTCGAGGTGGTCACCACCGGCGTGCTGCTGCAACGGCTGCAGCGCGACCAGGAGCTGCCCGGGGTCGACGTCGTCGTCCTGGACGAGTGCCACGAACGGCACCTGGACGCCGACACGGCGCTCGCCTTCCTGCTGGACGTCCGCGCCGCGCTGCGGCCCGAACTGCGGCTGGTCTGCGCCTCGGCCACCTCCGACACCGCGGCCTGGGCCGAACTCCTCGGCGGCGCACCGGTGGTGGAGGCGCACGGGGTGTCCCACCCGGTCGGCGTCGTGTGGGCGCCGCCACCGCGCGCCGTCCGGCCCGCGCACGGCACCCGGGTCGACCCGGCGCTGCTCGACCACGTCGCCGCCGTGATCCGCCGGGCACTCGCCGAGCGCGACGGCGACGTCCTCTGCTTCCTCCCCGGCGTCGGCGAAATCGCCCGCGTCGCCGGGCAGTTGGACGTCTCGCCAGTGGACGTCCTCCAACTGCACGGCCGCGCCCCACAGTCCGTCCAGGACGCCGCCCTCACCCCGTCCTCTTCGCGGCGGGTCGTGCTCGCCACCGCTGTCGCCGAGTCCTCCCTCACCGTGCCCGGCGTCCGGGTCGTGGTCGACGCCGGACTCGCCCGCGAACCCCGCACCGACCACGCCCGCGGCCTCGCCGGACTGGTCACCGTCCGCGCCTCGCTCGCCGCCGCCCGCCAACGCGCCGGGCGAGCAGGGCGCGAGGCTCCCGGCATCGTCTACCGCTGCTGGCACGAGGCCGAGGACGCCCGCGCCGCCCGCTTCCCCACCCCCGAGATCGCCCTCGCCGACCTCACTTCGTTTGCTCTCCAGGCCGCCTGCTGGGGCGACCCGGACGCCACCGGCCTCGCCCTGCCCGACGCCCCGCCCGCCGGGGCGATGGCCGCCGCCCGGCAGACCCTCCAGGCCCTCGGCGCCGTCGACCCCGACGGCCGGGCGACGCCGCGCGGCGTCCGCCTCGCCCGTACCGGCCTGCACCCCCGGCTCGCGCGCGCCCTGGTCGACGGCGCCCCGGCCGTCGGCGCCCGCCGGGCAGCGGAAGTCGTCGCTCTGCTCTCCGAGGAACCGCCACGCGCCCTCGGCGACGACCTCGGCGCGGTCTGGCGTCTGGTCCGCTCCAGCAACGACCCCTACGCCGGCCGCTGGCGCGACGAAGTCCGCCGCCTCCTGCGCGCCGCCTCCGACGAACCCGCCACCCAGCTCCCCGACGCCACCGCTGTCGGCCTCGTCGTCGCCCTCGCCTTCCCCGAACGCATCGCCCGCGCCCGGGTCGAGCGGCCCGCCCCCGGCGAGCGCAGCCCGTACCTGATGGCCTCCGGCACGGCTGCCGAACTCGCCCCCGACACCCGGCTCGGCGCCCTCCCCTGGCTCGCCGTCGCAGTCGCCGACCGCCCGGCGAGCTCGCACTCCGCCCGCATCCTGCACGCTGCGGCGCTGGACGAGGACACCGCCCTTCAGGCCGCTGCCCCGCTGCTCACCACCCGCGAGGAAGTCCACTGGGACACCCGGCGAGGTGAAGTCGTCTCCCGCCAGGTCGACTCCCTCGGCGCCATCGAACTCGCCGAGAAGCCCCTCGACCGCCCCGACCCTTTGCTCGTCCGCGCCGCCCTGCTCGAAGGCCTCACCCGCGAGGGCGTCAGTACCCTGCTGACCTGGCCCTCCCCCGGCCTACGCGAACGCCTCGCCTTCCTGTACGCCACGATCGGCGCCCCCTGGCCGGACGTCTCCGACGCCGCGCTCCTCGAACGCGCCGACGAGTGGCTGGAGCCCGAACTCTCCCGCGCCCGCCGTCGCGCCGACCTCGCGAGGATCGACACCACGGCGGCGCTGCAACGCTTGCTGCCTTGGGCCACCGGCGAGGCGGGCCGCCTGGACGAACTCGCCCCCGAGCGCATCACCGTCCCCAGCGGCTCGAAAATCCGCGTCGACTACACCACCGAACGCCCAGTCCTGGCCGTCAAGTTGCAAGAACTCTTCGGCTGGACCACCACCCCCACCGTGGCCGCCGGGAGAATCCCACTCACCATCCACCTCCTCTCCCCCGCCGGCCGCCCCGCCGCCGTCACCGGTGATCTGGCGTCCTTCTGGCGCAACGGCTACCACGCCGTCCGCGCCGATCTGAGGGGTCGCTACCCCCGCCACCCCTGGCCAGAAGACCCCACCACGGCCGCACCCACTCGCCGCACCAACACCCGGAAGTAGCAGCAGAAGACCCACTACTCATCCGCGAGTAGTGGGGTCTCGGGCAGTCCAGACGCGTCAGACGTCGCCGAACTCGCAGGAGCGGACGGCAGTCACGAACGACTGCCATGCATCCGCCGGGAAGACGAGCGCAGGGCCGTTGGGGTCCTTGGAGTCACGCACGGGGACGAGGCCAGGGAATCCGGGGGCCACCTCGATGCACTCGCCCGCGTTGTCCCCGCTGTAGCTGCTCTTCCGCCACAACGCCCCGCTCAGCTCGGCGTTCTGCATATCGATATTCCTCCATCGCTTCGGCGATAAGGGCGTGGGAGTCGTCCATCGAGAGTACAGCTCCTCGAACGAGATCGAAGTCCCGGCGGCTCTCCTGCACGACCGCAGGGGCGTCGCTGAAGTGCCCTCGGTACAGGCTCTCCGAGTAGACCCACTCCTTCCCATCTGGCATCTCAAGCAGCACCACGGACGTGCTCGGCAACTTCCGGGCCCTGAACGCGAACGGTGCCACCTGAATGACCACGTTCGTCCGCTCTCCCACAGAGAGAAGGTGCTCCATCTGCCTTCTCATGACGCCTGGCCCGCCGATAACGCTTCGGATCGCGCTCTCGTGGAGGATCACGATCATTGACGGTCCATCATCGGCAAGGAAGCGGTCCTGCCGACTCAGCCGAGCCGCCACCCTTTCGGCAAGCCACTGCGGGTTGTTCCGGGCATCGCCGAGGCGGAAGATCTCGTAGGCGTACTCCTCGCTTTGCAGCAAACCATTGATCCGCATGTACTGGAGCACCCGGGCCGCCACAGCTTCCTCTTCCAGTTCGACGTACTTCTGGAACCAGTCCGGGTGCTCGATATCCGCATGCCAGTCCACCCGCTCCCACAGGCGCACCAACAGGCCCCCCATGGCGAGCAATTCGTCGGCCCTCTCCACCGTGTCCCGATCCATGGGCCGCTTGCCGCCCTCATACCGGGTAATCACCGTTCGGTGGCAGTGCAGCCGTCTGGCCAAGTCCTCCTGCTTGAGGCCGGCCTGCTCGCGCGCGAAGCGGAGCGCTTCACCGAACATCACCGTCGGGCTGGATGTGAGCCCGTTCTCCAGTCGCCGATGTGACATCCCAACTCCCCTCAGGTGCTGCGGATCTCCGCACCCCGATTTGGTCGTCACCGTAGCCCCAACGGCCGATCATTGATACCGGAACGCGATCTTTTGCGTGCATAGCGTGACAGCGCGCTCCCTTCGCACGCCCCCTATCCCCCTCCGAGGTACCCCCATGCTCGTTTCCCGCCGCCCCCGCACGTTCGCCGCGCGCCTCGACTCCCGCCCGGACTCGACGCCCCTCGCGCGCCACCTCCTCCGCGCCTACCTCGCCGCCCTCCCCTCCGGCGACCGCTACACCGACGTCGCCGAACTCCTCCTCGGCGAGCTGTTCGCCAACGCCGTCCAGCACTCCGACGCGCCGGCCGACCGCCTCATCGAGATCCGCTTCGCCCTCACCAACGGCCTGCTCCGCATCGAGGTCCACGACGCGGGCAACGGTCGCCCCTCCCTCCGCCCCACCTCCCCCGACGACGAGCACGGGCGCGGCCTCTTCCTCGTCAACGAGCTTGCCGCGCGCTGGGGTTGCTGCCCCCGAGCGGGCGGGATCGGAAAGTTCGTCTGGGCCCTCATCGCCCCCGCCCCCGTCGCCGTCCTCGCCGTCGCCTGAACAGGAACCCCATGCGACTCGCCCTCACCGCCCGCCACCTGTTCGACACCGGCTCCACCCCCGCCGAGGCCTATGCCTCCCTCGCCCGCCGGACCCGCGAACCCCTGCGCTCGGCCCGCGCCGTCTGCGCGGCCCTCGCGATCCCGGCCGCCGAGGCCACCCGCCGCCTCAACGACTGCTACGACGCCCTCCTCGCCAACCCCCGCCCCGACTCCGAGGCCGACACCGGCGAACTCCTCGAAGCCCTCGGCGTCTTCGACGTCCCCAAGATCCTCGACGCCCACGACCTCGCCATCGTCGACCTCTTCCTCACCGCCATCGACGCCATGGGCGGCATCCGCGCCGGCCACCAGCACGGCCTCGCCCGCTGGTTCACCACCGGCAACCTCACCGCCGCCTACCTCTCCCTCGCCGCCGCCCACCCCCTTCCCCGCACCGGCGACCCCACCACCTACTGGACCACCCTCGTCACCGCCGGCGAACTCCTCTCCACCACCCCCTCCCCCGACACTCGCATCAAGCCCGCCCTCACCCACTGCCGCACCCGAGCAGCAGCCCGCGCCACCACCCCGTAAGCACAGGAAGTCGGCCCGCCCGAACCCCACAGGAGCCCTCAGGACAGCGGCTGCCCGCCACGGCCCGTCCGGGTGACACCACGCGGTGAGAACGTCATCGGGCCGATCCAGCCACGGCGGACCAGGGCGACCTGGGAGGGCAGCGGCATCACCGGGTCGAGGGCCCGCCCCCGTGACCAGTTCTCGAAGAGACCCTGAGTGGTCTCGACGGCGGACACCACCATGGTCACCTGGTGGTTCCCTTCGTCCCAGGTGTTCCACAGCGCCCATCCCTCCGGCCGGGCCTCGACACCGAGACGCGCGCACGCTTCCTCGAAGTCCTCGGCCATTCCTGCCGGCATGGCCCCGGGCTTCAACACGGTCGCACCGACGAGCCTGACCAACGGGCGGTCCTCCTCCACGCAGCCGTCGCCCTGGAAGTGGTAGCTCCGCACGACGCGGGCGAGAGCGTTGACGCTGCGCTGCAGCGGTGTCGCGTCATCCGGATCCGGCGCGAACGAGAGCCAGTCCTCGTTGGAGGCCTCGACCGTGACGCGGTGGGCGAGACGCTCGATCTCCCGGAGGTAGTCCAGGTCGCTCAGCTCAGGTGAGGTCATGGCGCGCAGTGTGGCATCCGGGCCCTCCGCTCGGACACGCGTTTTCGTCCCCCGGCACTCTCACCCCCGCCAGAACCACTCGCCGGCCCCCGTCCGGGCTCCGAAGCCGACACCGGCGAACCCGCGGCCATCCCTGGAGTGTCGGCGGTACAGCCGTTCGCGCGACCCGGCCCGCGCGGCGCCCGGTCGTTTCGGGGCAGGTTGCGAGGTCAGCGACCCGGGTCCTCCGAGGCCCCGGGAAACCTCCCGTGCAACAGCCACTCATTCGGAGCAGCCTGCCCCCACCACGGAGAACCCCATGCGCCTCGCCCCGCGCTCCGCCGCGCTCGCTGCCGCCGCGCTGTCCATCACCGCACTGGCCGGCCCGGCACCTGCCGCCGCCCCCGTCCCCGCCGCCGTCTGCGGCCCCGGCGACGGGCGGTACCAGCTCGTCCCGATCCTCTCCGGTGTCAAGGCACTCCTCATCCACTGAGGCGCCGCCGCCCCACCGGCACCATGCACAGGAAGTCGGCCCCTCCGACTTCCTGTGCAGCACTACTCGCGGTGGGGTGGTGGTCACGCTGGTCGGAGATGGGGTACGGGCATTCCAGAGCAGAAGCGCCGTGCTGTTCAAGGCAGTTGGACGAGGGATCCGTCCGGCGACCGGCCCCTCCCGCGCACCGCCCCGATCGACGTTCTCCCAGCTCAGCCCCTCGCTTCCGACGGCTCCGCCCCGCGCGCCGTCCACCGACTGGTGGACGGCAGGTTCAACCGGCCGGGCGTGTCGGGTTCGGCCCCCGGCCGACCAGGATCTCGGGTATGAGTCAACTCCCTGTGCGGATAGCCCGATGGAGCGCCCGGCACGCGTGGCGCGCGGTCGCCGGCTGGTTCGCGTTCGTCATCCTCTGCCTCGGCACCGGCATCGCGGTCGGCTCCCACCAGGCCACCACCGAGGACTACCGGGTCGGTGAGGCGGGGCGGGCCGAGGCGATGGCGAGCGCGGGCGGCCTGCAGCAGCGGCCGACCGAGCAGATCATCATCCACGCCAGGTCCGGGCCGCTGGACACCGCCGCCGCCGCTTCGGCGGCGCAGGACCTCACCGACCGGATGCGGAAGCTCCCCGAGGTGGACAGCGTGGCAGCCCCGGTCCGCTCCAGGGACGGCCAGGTCGTCAGGGTCGCGGTGGTCCTCAACGGTCCCGAGCTGGACGGGAAGAAGAACGTCGTGCCGCTCCTCGCCCAGACGGCGAAGGTCCGCGATGCCCACCCGAACCTCGTCGTGGAGGAGACCGGCTCGCCCTCCATCAGCAAGGGCGTCAACGACCAGCGCGGGAAGGACCTCGCGCTCTCCGAGCGCATCACCCTGCCGGTCACGCTCGTCACCCTGCTGATCGTCTTCGGATCGGTGGTCATGGCCGGTGTGCCGCTGCTGCTCGCGCTGTCCTCGATCACCGCCGCCCTGGGGCTGTCGATGATCGCGTCCCATGTCCTGCCCGACCCCGGTGTCGGGACCAACATGATCCTGCTCATCGGCCTGGCGGTGGGCGTCGACTACACGCTCTTCTACCTCAAGCGCGAACGCGAGGAACGGGCCCGCGCCGGGGGGCGGCTCAGTTCCGAGGCCCTGGTGGAGCTGGCGGCGGCGACCGCGGGCCGGGCCATCGTGGTCTCCGGTCTCGCCGTGATCGTCTCCACCGCGACCCTGTACCTGGCCACGGACGTCATCTTCTCCTCGCTGGCGACGGGCACGATCCTGGTCGTGGCGGTCGCCGTGGCCAGCTCCCTGACCGCGCTTCCCGCGCTCCTGGTGAAGATCGGCCACCACACCGAGCTGCGTGCGGCCCGCGGCAAGCCGGTCCGCACGAAGCGGGCCGAGGCCGAGACGGGCCGGGTGTTCGGTGCCCTGCTGAGGCCCGCGCGACGGCACCCCGCCCGCACGCTGTGCGTGTCGGTGCTGGTCATGCTCGCCCTGGCGGCACCCGCGCTCGGCCTCAAGCTCGTCGACCCGGGCAAGGACACCTTCTCCCGCGACATCCCGGCCATGCAGGCCTACGACCGGCTGAACGCGGCCTTCCCGGAACTGCTGGTGAATCACGTGGTCGTCGCCCGCTCCACACCGGACCGAGCGGCCGAGGTGCAGCACGCCCTGGCGGACCTCGGCCGACGGGCACAGGCCGACCCGCTGTTCGCCGGGGACGCCGAGCCGACGGTGCGCACCTCGCCCGACGGCCGGGTCAGTGTGCTGGAGCTGGCCGTCCCGTTCCCCGCGCCCTCCCCCGAGGCGATCGCGTCACTCGACCACATCCGCAAGGAGTACCTGCCCGCCACCGCCGGCAGGCTGCCCGGCGTGGAGACGGCAGTGACCGGTGACGTGGCCCGAGGCCGCGACTACGTGGACCACGAGAACGGCAAACTGCCGCTGGTCATCGGGTTCCTGCTACTGGCGACCTTCGTGATGACCGTGTGGGCGTTCCGCTCCGTCGTCATCGGCCTGATCGGCGTCGCTCTCAACCTGCTGTCCGCCGGGGCCTCGCTCGGCCTGCTGGTCGTGTTCTTCCAGGGGACGTGGGCCCAGGACCTCCTGGCCTTCCACTCCCTCGGTGCCATCGCGTCCCGGGTACCGCTGTTCCTCTTCGTGATCCTCTTCGGCCTGTCGATGGACTACCAGGTGTTCGTGGTCAGCCGGATACAGGAAGCCATGCGCAACGGGATGTCGGCCCGCGAGGCGGTACTGGACGGCATCAGCCGGTCGGCCAAGGTGGTGACCAGCGCGGCCATCGTGATGGTGACGGTGTTCGGTGCCTTCGTCGCGCTGCACCTCACCGAGATGAAGCAGATGGGGTTCTGCCTGGCGGTGGCCGTGCTGCTGGACGCCGTCGTCATCCGGCTCATGGTCCTGCCGTCGCTCCTGCTGCTCCTCGGCGAGCGGGCATGGTGGCCGCTTCGCCCGGCCCGTCCAGCACGACGGGCGCATGCCGCCGCCCCCCGTCCCGGAGTGCCGCAGGACATAGGCTGACGATCATGATTCAACGGCCGCAGCCGGGCGACCGGTTCCGCATATGGATCCTCCGCCGGTGGTACGCAGTCTCCTGGGTGCTCCTGGGCGCGTGTCCCCCGGTCATCTCCGAGCTGAACCACGGCAGGGCGACGAGGTACTGGTCGTTGGCGCTGCTCGCACTGATCGCCCTCGGCTACGCGACCGTGGCGGCCTTCCCCCGCAATCCCGTGCTGCGGCCCCACGCCTTCCTGGGCGTACTCGCCCTCGCCCTGGGCGCGCTGTCCCTCCTGCGTGGCGACGGCGCCGCACTGTTCATCGTGTCGCTCCCCCAGTTCTGGCTCTTCGCCAGGAGCCCGCGGCACTCGATCGCCTACAGCGGCGCCGCCGCCGCGGCCACCGTCGCCGGCATCGTCCGGCACCAGAGCCGGCACATGGAGGACTTCTCCACCGGCAACATCGTCTTCACCCTGATCGGCTACACGGCGGGCGTGCTGCTCGGACTGGGGGTGGTCCGGATCGTCGAGCAGAGCGACGAGCGCGCCCGCCACCTCGCCGCCGAACTGGCGAGCGCCCAACAGCGCCTGGCCGAGGCCCACCGGCTCCAAGGCGCCACGCAGGAGCGTGAGCGGCTCGCGCGGGAGATCCACGACACCCTCGCCCAGGGCTTCGCCTCCATCATCGTGCTGGCGGAGGCGGCCCGCGCCGGCCTCGACACCGACCCCGGCAGGACCTCCCGGCAACTGCTCTCGATCGAGAACACCGCACGCGAGAACTTCGCCGAGGCGCGAGTGCTCGTCGGCTCCGCCCCGCAGAGCGGTTCCGCCCTCGGCTCGATCGCCGGGACCCTGCGTCGGACCCTGGACCGGTTCGCCGAGGACACCGGGCTCACCGTCACCGCGGACCTACCGGACGTCGAGTGCGACCAGCCGACCCGGATCGCGCTCCTGCGCTGCACCCAGGAGTCCCTGGCCAACGTCCGCAAACACGCGGCCGCCTCCACGGTGGAGATCGTCCTCACTCCGTCCCCGTACGGCGTCGAACTGGAAATCACCGACGACGGCAGGGGCTTCGTGGTGGAGCACTCCCACGGCTTCGGACTCAACGGCATGCGCAACCGCCTCGCCGAACTCGGTGGCGAACTCACCGTCACCAGCTCGCTCGGCGAGGGCACCCGTATCCTCGCAGCGATTCCCACGACCAGTCAGGTATGACGACATGACAGCTCGAACAGAACCGGCCGGACTCCGCATCATCGTGGTCGACGACCACACGGTCATGCGCGCCGGAGTCGTCGCCCTGCTGGCCTCGGAACCCACCATCGACATCGTCGGCGAGGGCGGCGACGGCCGCGCGGCCGTCGAACTCGTCGAGCTCCTGAAGCCGGACGTGGCACTGATCGACCTGCGGATGCCGGTCCTCGACGGGGCGAGTGCCACCGCCGAGATCGTCAGACGCCACCCGGGCACCCGGGTGCTGATCCTGACCACGTACGACACCGACGCGGAGATAGAACGTGCAGTCGAAGCCGGCGCGATCGGCTACCTGCTCAAGGACACCACGCGCGACCAGCTCGTCGACGCCATCCGATCCGCGTCCCGCGGCGAGACCGTCCTGGCCCCGAGGGTCGCGGAGCGGCTGGTCGCCCGCATGCGGCAGCCCGCGCCGGTGGCTCTGACCACGCGGGAGGTGGACGTGCTGCGCGCGGTCGCCGACGGGCTGTCCAACGTGGAGATCGGCCGGCGGCTGGTCATCGCGGAGGCCACGGTGAAGACCCATCTGCTGCGGGTCTTCGCCAAGCTCGACGTCAGCGACCGCACCCACGCAGTGGTCGTGGCTCTCGAACGCGGGCTGCTGGACAGACGTTAGCCAACCCCTCGAGTGACACGTCATCGGCGGCGTGCCGCCCGATCCACCGACCAGAAGTACCGACATGAGATTCGACGACCACCGAGTGGTCATCACCGCCGCCGGCCGGGACTTCGGGCGCACCCTGGCCATACGTCTCGCGGACCTCGGCGCCGAGGTCTTCCTCTCCGCGCGCACCCTCGCCGCCGCGGAGCGGGTCCGGGACGAGATTCGCGCCCGCGGGCACCAGCGCGTCCACGCCTTCGCCTGCGACCTGACGGACCCCGCCTCGATCCGCGGCTTCGCCGCCGAAGTCGGCCGGCACACCGACCACGTCGACGTGTTGATCAACAACGGCTCCCGCTACCTCGAAGGCCCGGACCTCCTCTCCGCCTCCGATGAGGACGTCGTCGACACCATCGCCTCCGGCGCCACCGGCACCGTCCTGACCGTGAAGAACTTCCTCCCATTCCTGCTCAACTCGGCCAAGCCGGACGTGGTGACCATGGTCTCCGCCTGCGGAACGGCGGGGCATCACCGCTCGGACGCGCACGACGCCTTCTACGCGGCGAAGAGCGCCCAGGCAGGGTTCGTCGATATCCTCTCCAAGCGCCTGCGGCCCCAGGGAGTTCGGGTGATCTCCCTCTACCCGCCCGACTTCGACAACCCCGACCCCCTCGCCGAGGAGTGGGAGAGCACACCGCGCGGGGCCGAGGACGCCCTCACCGCACAGTCCCTCGTCCAGTGCATCCTCTTCGCGGTCTCCCAGCCCCGCGACTGTGATCGCGACGCAGCCCGGGTAGTCCGGTGCCGCGAAGCATTCGGCGAGCGCGTCGAAGATGTCGAGCGGGTGGCCTCCGTGCGCCGCGACCCGCTCGCTGAGTCGACGCGGTCGGCTCAGTCCGCCAGCCGCTGCCGGCACTCGTCGAGCGCCTCAGCCACCGTTCCGCGCTCGTCGCCGTCCGCCGGATCCAGGAGTTCACCGGCGGCGATCAGGGCCGCCCAGAACTCCGCCGGCCGCCCACGGCCGGTCCGCGGACCGGACCGCGCGAGCGACCGGAAGACCTGCGCCAACTCGCCCTTGACGAACCGGCGCTGGAGGTTGAGGTAGTGGCCACTCCCGAGGCCGCCCTGGGCGCGCAACGCCGCCCGCAGATGCCCGGCGATCACCTGCTCCCGGTCGTCGAGGCGCTTCGGGACGTCGAACACCCCGATCGTCTCCAGGACTTCGCCGTACAGCTCCTCCTCACCCGGCCGGGACTCAGACGCCAGCTCCGGCTCACTGCCCAACCGCCGTCGCAGCTCCGTCTCCTCGATCCCCAGCGCCAGCCCGACGGCGGACGCGGCGTCCGCCCATCGCGGCACCCGCGCGGCCAACTCCCCGCAGACCACGCCCGGCGCGGCCCCCGACCGCAGCCGCTCCCGGGCCTCCGTCACCAAGGCCGAACCACTGTCCACCACGCAACCCCACCCCTTCGCCACCTGCTGCGGACCCGCCTCGCACGCCGAAGCCCGGGGCCCGTCGAAGTCCCTGCGTCAGTGCGCGGAACCCGGCGTGAACGTCGGGTCCGGGCGGCGCGGGACCGGGATACCGGTCTGCACCGAGCCGCAGACCATGACCTGCCCGGCGCCGCGTGGGTAGCAGTCGCCCGAGCCGGGTCGCGGCTCGGTCCGGCAGTTGGTGCAGGGCACCGGGGCGATGTCGTGCGGGTCCTGCCCGGCCGGCGCGGCCGGGGCCTTGGGCTTCCCGGCCGCAGCGGCGCCCTGCGACTTGGCGGAAGGGGCCGCAGGGGCGTCCGCGCCCTTCGCGCCAGGCTTCCGGCGCGCCATCGGGGGGCTGCTCTCCGTTGAGTCCGCCGCGGGCTCCCCGGGCACCGGGACCGGTTCCGCCGTCGCGGACGGGCTCGGCGACGACGGCACCTCGGTCGGCGTCGACGTCGCCGTCGCACTAACGGTCGCCGTCGGCACCACCCCCGCCGTCGGACTCACCGCCGCGCTCGGCGTACCCGCCCCTGCCGGCGCCGCCGCCCCGCCCCCGCCGGACAGCGCCCACACCGACCCACCCACCAACAGCAGCGCCACCAGCGCGGCCGGGACCACCAGCCGGGCCTGCAGGAACCTCCGCCCCACCGCCGCGCCTTCGTCCGTCTCAGCCATCGCCACTCCCCCCGGCCCACCGCCGCGCCCCCTGCGCGACGAACGGCCAGATCGTAGCGGCGGGCCCGGACACTCCACGTGTCCGGGCCCGTCAGCGGCGCCGCGTCAGTGCGCGGCGGCCTCCCAGTTGGCGCCGATGCCGACGGAGACGTCCAGCGGGGCGCGCAGCGGGTAGGCGCCGGCCATCTGCTCGCGGACGACGGCCTCGACCTGCGCGCGCTCGCCCGGGGCCAGCTCCAGGACGATTTCGTCGTGGACCTGGAGCAGCATCCGGCTGGTGAGTCCGGCGGCGCGCAGGGCCTCGTCCACCCGGAGCATGGCGATCTTGACGATGTCGGCGGCCGAGCCCTGGATCGGGGCGTTGAGGGCCATCCGCTCGGCCATCTCACGGCGCTGGCGGTTGTCGCTGTTGAGGTCCGGCAGGTAGCGGCGACGGCCGAGCAGGGTCTCGGTGTAGCCGGTCGCGCGGGCCTCCTCGACGACCCGGTGCAGGTAGTCGCGCACGCCGCCGAAGCGCTCGAAGTAGGTGTCCATCAGGCCCTGGGCCTCGGCCGGCTTGATGCCGAGCTGCTGCGAGAGCCCGTACGCGGACAGGCCGTACGCCAGGCCGTAGGACATCGCCTTGATCTTGCGGCGCATCTCGGCGTCGACTGCGGCGCCGGGGACCTCGAAGACCTGGGAGGCGACGGTGGTGTGCAGGTCCTCGCCGGAGGCGAAGGCCTCGATCAGCGCCTCGTCCTCGGACAGGTGCGCCATGATCCGCAGTTCGATCTGCGAGTAGTCGGCGGTGAGCAGCGACTCGTAGCCCTCGCCGACGATGAAGGCCCGGCGGATCGCGCGGCCCTCCTCGGTGCGGACCGGGATGTTCTGCAGGTTCGGGTCCTGCGAGGAGAGCCGGCCGGTGGCGGCGACCATCTGGTTGAAGGTGGTGTGGATCCGGCCCTTGGGCGAGACCGTCTTGAGCAGGCCCTCGACGGTGGTGCGCAGCTTGGCCTGGTCGCGGTGGCGCAGCAGGATGACCGGCAGCTCGTTGTCGGTCTGGGTGGCGAGCCAGGTGAGCGCGTCGGCGTCGGTGGTGTAGCCGGTCTTGATCTTCTTGGTCTTCGGGAGGGCGAGTTCGCCGAAGAGGATCTCCTGGAGCTGCTTGGGCGAGCCGAGGTTGAACTCGCGCCCGGCGGCGGCGTGCGCCTCCTCGACGCAGCGCTGGATCTCGGCGGCGAACTGCGACTCCAGCCGGGTGAGCCATTCGCGGTCGGCGGCGATGCCGTAGCGCTCCATGCGGGCGAGCAGGGCTGCGATGGGCAGTTCCATGTCGCGCATCAGCTCGACGGCGCCGACCTCGGCGAGGCGAGTGTCGAAGAGCGCGGCGAGGTCGAGTACGGCGCGGGCCTGGAGCATCAGCGCCTGGGCGTGCGCGGCCGGGTCCTCCTCCGGTGCGTCGAAGGCGAGTTGGCCGCTCTCGGCGGCGGGGGCCGGGGTGAGCGAGCGGGCCAGGTACTCCTCGGCGAGCACCTCCAGCGTGAAGGTGCGGCGGCCGGGCTTCTCCAGGTAGGCGGCGAGCGCGGTGTCGGCGACGACCCCGGCGATGGTCCAGCCGCGCTCGGCGAAGGCCCGCATGACCTGCTTGGCGATGTGCAGGGCCTTGGGGGCGGCCGGGTCGGCGAGCCAGGCGGCGAAGGCCCGCTCGTCCTCCTCGGCGAGCAGCGCCGGGTCGAACCAGGCGGCCGACTCCCCTGCGGCGAGGGCGACTTCGGTGACCTCGCCGGTGCCGAGCGCCCACTGGTAGACGGCGGCCAGGGCGACGGCGGTCTTGCCGTCACAGGCGTGCTCGCGCAGCCAGCCGGCCAGCGTGCCCGGGTCGGTGAGCAGTTCGCCGTCGACCTCGACGCCGGGGGCGAGTTCGGCGGCCTCCTCCTCGCCGACGGCCGGGTCGATGCCGTAGACGCGGTCGCGGAAGTTGGCGTTGCGGAACTCCAGCGACTCCATCAGGGTGCCGACGGCGGCCTTGTCGAAGGGCTGGCGGGCCAGGTCGGCGACGCCCAGCGGGAGTTCGACGTCGCGGACCAGCTCGGTGAGCACCCGGTTGCGCTTGACCGAGTCGAGGTTGTCGCGCAGCTTCTCGCCGATCTTGCCCTTCACCTCGTCGGCGCGGGAGACGAGTTCGTCGAAGGAGCCGAACTGGTTGACCCACTTGGCGGCGGTCTTCTCGCCGACGCCGGGGATGCCGGGCAGGTTGTCGGACGGGTCGCCGCGCAGGGCCGCGAGGTCGGGGTACTGGCGCGGGGTGACGCCGTACTTCTCGGCCACCTTCTCCGGGGTGAAGCGGGTGAGCTCGGAGACGCCCTTGGTGGGGTAGAGCACGGTGACGCGGTCGGTGACCAGCTGGAGCGAGTCGCGGTCGCCGGTGACGATGTCGACGTCGTAACCGGCCGCCTCGGCGGCGGTGGCCAGGGTGGCGATGATGTCGTCGGCCTCGAAGCCCTCGACGGTGAGCCGGGGGATGTTCATGGCGTCGAGCAGTTCGCCGATCAGGCCGACCTGGCTGCGGAACTCGTCCGGAGTCTTGGCGCGGTTGGCCTTGTAGTCGGGGAACTCGACGGAGCGGAAGGTCTGCCGGGAGAGGTCGAAGGCGACGGCGAGGTGGGTGGGCGCCTCGTCCCGGACGGTGTTGGCGAGCATCGAGGCGAAGCCGTAGACCGCGTTGGTGGGCTGCCCGGTGGCGGTGTTGAAGTTCTCCACGGGCAGGGCGTAGAAGGCCCGGTAGGCCATCGAGTGCCCGTCGAGCAGCATCAGCCGGGGCCGGGGGCCGGCCCCAGCGCCACCCGTCGCGCCCTTGTCCGTACTCTGCGTAGCCACGTCAACGTCCGTTCCTGCCGATTCCACTACCGGCCACCGATCCTATGGCCCGGCACCGACAAAAGGGGCACCGGCGAAAGCCGCGCCGGGCGGGTGGCACGGGCGCTACCGGCGAGTAGGACGGTCGTACGATCACAGGCAGCACGACGACGTGACCCCCGAGCGGCAGGAGTTCCCCCATGACCGACGCGGCCCCCGACACCGCCCCCGTCCTGAAGGTCCCGCAGGACGTGCTGGACCACTTCGCCAAGCTCGGCGTGAGCCCGGAGACCTTCTCCGGCGGCCACCTCGGCGAGAAGCTCGGCATCCGGATCGTCGAGGCCTCCGGCGACCGCGTGGTCGGCACCATGCCGGTGGAGGGCAACCAGCAGCCGTACGGGCTGCTGCACGGCGGTGCCTCGGCGGCGCTGGCCGAGACGCTGGGCTCGATCGGCGCGATGCTGCACGCGGGCCCGGGCCGGTACGCGGTGGGCGTGGACCTCAACGCCACCCATCACCGCTCGGCCACCTCCGGCCTGGTCACCGGGGTGGCGACGGCGGTGTTCAAGGGCCGCACCGCCGCCACCTACGAGATCGCGATCACCGACGACACCGGCAAGCGGATCACCAGCTGCCGACTGACCTGCATGCTGCGCGATCTTTAGCCCCGTCAGGGTCCTGAAGCGAAGTCCTGAAGCGCCAAGAACCGACAAGAACCGTACGGCTGCCAACAGTTGTGACCGGGGTGACTTCAAGCCCCTTTTCCGCCCCCTTGTTTGACCTTCCATCGCCCTGGGCAGGCGTTGGTCCGGACAAGGGGGCGGTGGCATGTCCGGGGGCGATCGACACGATCCCCACACCTGTAACGCTGCGTAACAAGTAGGAAATCCAAGAAAACGGCGGCTCCGAGGCCTCCGGGCGCCCTGGACCCTCTTCGCCGCACACCCCTTGTCCGAAATCCGGACGCGCACGGTCGAAAGCAGCGCACCGAACACGAGTGTCCGATTATCGGCGATGCCAGCTGCAACCCTTATTTCTGGCCCTTACATCGCTCTACCAGCGGGTAAGCGCCCGGCAGTTCAGGGTCGGTCGAGCCAGAACGACCACATGCTGAGACAATTGCTCCGTGTGCTCATAACAAGAGAATCACAGCCTGCTCACACCACTGCCCGAGCCGCCCAACGACGCCTAGAGTCACGGCCAGTCACCGCGCCATCCGGAATGGGCCAGGCCCTCCGCGCACCCCGGCTCCCGCCACTCAGGCGCGGGCGCCTCCTGAACCGAAGGGGACCCTCGTGCGTCATCGTTCAGCAGTTGTCGTGAGCATTGCCGTGATCGGCGCCCTCAGCCTCACCGCCTGCGGCTCCCGCGGTGCGAAGTCCGGCGACGGCGCCGGCAGCAAGGACAACAGCGCCTCCACCACCGTCGTCATCGGCGTCGACGCCCCCCTCACCGGCGACCTCTCCGCCCTCGGCCTCGGCATCCGCAACTCCGTGGACCTCGCGGTCAAGAAGGCGAACGAGACCAACGAGGTCCCCGGCGTCAAGTTCGAGATCAAGGCCCTGGACGACACCGGCAAGCCCGCCCCCGGCCAGCAGAACGCCACCCAGCTGGTCGCCGACGACAAGGTCCTCGGCGTCGTCGGCCCGCTCAACTCCAGCGTCGCGCAGTCGATGCAGCAGATCTTCGACGACAAGAACCTGGTCGAGATCTCCCCCGCCAATACCGGCGTCGCCCTCAGCCAGGGCGAGAAGTGGGCCAGCGGCGAGAAGAAGCGCCCCTTCAAGTCCTACTTCCGCACCGCCACCACCGACGCCGTCCAGGGCCCCTTCGCCGCCCAGTTCCTCTACAACGACGCCAAGAAGACCAAGGTCTTCCTGATCGACGACCAGAAGACCTACGGCGCCGGCCTCGCCGCCACCTTCAAGGGCGAGTTCACCAAGCTCGGAGGCACCCTGGCCGGCGAGGAGCACGTCAACCCCGACGACCGCGACTTCGCCGCCATCGTCACCAAGGTCAAGAGCTCCGGCGCCGACGCCGTCTACTACGGCGGCGAGTACCCCGCGGCCGGCCCGCTCTCCCTCCAGCTCAAGGAAGCCGGCGTCAACATCCCGCTGATGGGCGGCGACGGCATCCAGAGCGCCGACTTCATCAAGCTCAACCCCAAGAGCCAGGGCGACTTCGCCACCGCCGTCGGCCTGCCCGTCGAATCCCTCGACACCGCCAAGAAGTTCATCGCCGACTACAAGGCGGCCGCCTACAAGGACGCCTACGAGACCTACGGCGGCTACTCCTACGACAGCGCCTGGGCCATCATCCAGGCCGTCAAGAACGTCGTGAAGGACAAGGGCAAGCTCCCCACCGGCGCCGACGCCCGCACCGCCGTCCGCGACGCCGTCCAGCAGGTCTCCTTCGACGGCGTCACCGGCAAGGTCTCCTTCGACGAGTTCGGCGACACCACCAACAAGCAGCTCACCGTCTACACCGTCAAGGACGGCAAGTGGGCCGTGGAGAAGTCCGGCACCTTCAGCGGCTGACGGCCCTCAGAGGCTGACGACCCTCAGGAGACCAGCCCCTCAGGAACAGCTCCACCAGCGCGCGGGGGCGCCACGAGTGCCCCCGCGCGCCCCCACATCCACCACCCACGCGGACACCCCCGAACGCACTACGGAGGCCCAGCGGTGCACGACCTACCGCAGCAGCTGGCCAACGGCCTGATCCTCGGCGCCCTCTACGGGCTCGTCGCGATCGGCTACACGATGGTCTACGGCATCGTCCAGCTCATCAACTTCGCCCACGGCGAGATCGTCATGGTCGGCGGCTTCGGCGCCCTGACCGCCTACCTCGCCCTCCCCGGCGGCACCACCATGTGGCTGGCCCTACCACTCATGCTGATCGCCGGCATCCTGGTCTCCACCCTCACCGCCGTCGCCGCCGAGCGCTTCGCCTACCGGCCACTGCGCAACGCCCCCCGGCTCGCCCCACTGATCACCGCGATCGGGCTGTCCATCTTCCTCCAGCAGCTCGTCTTCTCCTTCTACCCCGACGCCAAGAAGGCCCGGGTCTTCCCCAAGATCCCCGGCGACCCCTTCAACCTCGGCTCCGTCACCATCCAGCGCAGCGACCTCTTCCTGATCATCGCCGCCCCGCTGTGCATGCTCGCCCTCGGCTGGTTCGTCACCCGCACCCGCTCCGGCCGCGCCATGCAGGCCACCAGCCAGGACCCGGACACCGCCAAGCTGATGGGCATCGACACCGACCGCATCATCGTGCTGGCCTTCGCCATCGGCGCCGCCTTCGCCGCCGTAGCCGCCGTCGCCTACGGACTGCGCAGCGGCCAGGTCGACTTCCGGATGGGCTTCATCCTCGGCCTCAAGGCCTTCACCGCCGCCGTCCTCGGCGGCATCGGCAACATCTACGGCGCCATGCTCGGCGGCATCGCCCTCGGCCTCGCCGAAGCCCTCGCCACCGGCTACATCCAGCACCTGCCCGGCATGGACCTCTTCGGAGGCGGCGCCTGGAAGGACGTCTGGGCCTTCGTACTCCTCATCCTCGTGCTCCTCGTCCGGCCACAGGGCCTGCTCGGCGAGCGCGTCGCGGACAGGGCGTGACCACCATGACCACCACCAGCACCGAAACCACCACGGTCATCCCCCTGCCGGCCCGCGCCGCCGCGGCCCTCACCGGCCTCGGCGCCCTCGCCGTCGCCGCCTCCGCCGCCATGTCCTGGACCTGGACCAGCGACTTCCCCGGCGACCTCACCTACTTCGGCTCCCCGGCCGGCCTCCAATGGCTCGCGATCATCGCCGGCGTCCTCACCCTGCTGCTGCTCCTCGCCGGCCAGGGCGTCCCCGGCCTGCGCTGGGCAGCCCCCGCCCGCAGCAACAACGCCGTCCTGTACGCCGCCACCGGCGCCCTGGCCGTCGCCGCCTACTCCGTCGCCGCCATCTCCGTCGAACTCGGCGGCCTCGCCAACCTCGAACCCGGCGGCTGGGTCCTCGCCGCCGGCGGCCTGATCACCGTCCTCGGCGCCCTCGGTCTCCCGCTCGACCGCCGAACCCACGTCCCCGTGCGCATCCTCGACAAGCGGCTCTTCCTGCTCGTCCCGGCCGCCCCCATCGGCTGGTTCGCCGCCCACGCCATCCCCGCCGACCAGCCCGTCGCCCCGGTGATGACCGCCCTGTCCGGCGCCCTCGCCATCGCCACCGGCGCCGTCCTGCTCCTCCAGCTCGGCCACCTCGCCAACAGCGGACTGCGCCTGGGCAAGATCGAGCGCCCGCTCGACGCCCCCCGCCAACTCCCCTCCTGGGTCGAGGTCCTGATCATCGTCCTGGCCTTCGGACTCGGCCTGTACGCGATCACCTTCGGCATCGACACCGAGTACGGCGAACTCTTCACCGGCTACCTGCTGCTGGCCGGCTTCGTGGTCGCCGCGCTCGGCAAGTCCGGCCTGCTCGCCCGACTGCGCGCCCTGACCGTCAAGCACCGCCCCGTCACCACCGGCGCCGCCTTCGCCGCCGCGGCCAGCTTCCCGTTCACCCAGAGCAGCGACCAGTACACCTCCGTCGCCACCAACATCCTGATCTTCGCCACCGTCGCCCTCGGCCTCAACATCGTCGTCGGCCTGGCCGGTCTGCTCGACCTCGGGTACGTCGCCTTCCTCGGCGTCGGCGCCTACGCCGCCGCCCTGGTCTCCGGCTCCCCCGCCTCACCCATCCACGTCCAGTTCCCGTTCTGGGCCGCGATGCTCACCGGCGCCGTCGTCTCCATGGTCTTCGGCGTCCTGATCGGCGCCCCCACCCTGCGGCTGCGCGGCGACTACCTCGCCATCGTCACCCTCGGCTTCGGCGAGATCTTCCGCATCACCATGCTCAACCTCAACGGCACCACCGGCCCCAAGATCACCAATGGCTCCAACGGCATCCCCCGCATCCCCGACCTGGAGATCCTCGGCTTCGACCTCGGCAAGACCCATACCGTCGCCGGCATCGAACTCGGCCGCTTCTCCAACTACTACCTGCTGATGCTGCTCGTCACCGCCCTGGTCGTGCTGGTCTTCGCCCGGGTCGGCAACTCCCGCATCGGCCGCGCCTGGGTCGCCATCCGCGAGGACGAGACCGCCGCCGAAGCCATGGGCATCAACGGCTTCCGCCTCAAACTGCTCGCCTTCGCCATGGGCGCCTGCCTCGCCGGCCTCGCCGGCACCGTCCAGGCCCACGTCAGCTACACCGTCACCCCCGACCAGTACACCTTCGCCGAAGCCCTGCCGCCCAACTCCGCCTTCCTCCTCGCCGCCGTCATCCTCGGCGGCATGGGCACCATCAGCGGCCCGCTGGCCGGCGCCACCCTCCTCTTCCTCATCCCGAAGAAGCTCGAATTCCTCTCCGACTACCAGCTCCTCGCCTTCGGCGCCGCCCTCATCATCCTGATGCGCGTCCGCCCCGAAGGCCTCATCCCCAACCGGCGCAGGCAGCTGGAATTCCACGAGGCCGCCATCCCGGCCCAGCCCACCGGCGACGACGCCACCGCACTCACCAAGGCAGGGGCGTGACCACCCCGATGACCACCGCAACGCCACTGCTCGACGTCACCGGCGTCACCATGCGCTTCGGCGGCCTCACCGCCGTCAACGACGTCTCCCTCACCGTCGGCGAGGGAGAGATCATCGGCCTCATCGGCCCCAACGGCGCCGGCAAGACCACCTTCTTCAACTGCCTCACCGGCCTCTACGTCCCCACCGAGGGCACCGTCCGCTACCGCGGCACCCAACTGCCCCCCAAACCCCACCTCGTCACCCAGGCCGGCATCGCCCGCACCTTCCAGAACATCCGGCTCTTCGCCAACATGACCGTCCTGGAGAACGTCCTCGTCGGCCGCCACACCCGCACCAAGGAAGGCATCTTCGCCGCCATCCTCCGCGGCCCCCGCTACCACCGCGCCGAGGCCGAGAGCCGCGAGAAGGCCATGGAACTCCTCGCCTTCACCGGCCTCGCCGACAAGGCCGACCACCTCGCTCGCAACCTGCCCTACGGCGAGCAGCGCAAGCTGGAGATCGCCCGTGCCCTCGCCTCCGACCCCGGGCTGCTCCTGCTCGACGAACCCACCGCGGGCATGAACCCCCAGGAGACCCGGGCCGCCGAAGAACTCGTCTTCGCCATCCGCGACAAGGGCATCTCGATCCTCGTCATCGAGCACGACATGCGCTTCATCTTCAACCTCTGCGACCGGACCGCCGTCCTGGTCCAGGGCCAGAAGATCGTCGAAGGCGACCGCGAGACCGTCCAGAACGACGAACGCGTCATCACCGCCTACCTCGGCGCCCCGCTCGAAGACACGAGTGTCTCGGAGACCGCTACGGAGACCGCTACGGAGACCGACCAGTGACCGCACTCCTCGAAGTCCAGGACCTCCGCGTCGCCTACGGCAAGATCGAGGCCGTCAAGGGCATCAGCTTCACCGTCAACCAGGGCGAGGTCACCACCCTCATCGGCACCAACGGCGCCGGCAAGACCACCACCCTGCGCACCCTCTCCGGCCTGCTCAAGCCCACCGCCGGCCGGATCGCCTTCGACGGCCAGGACCTCTCGACCGTCCCCGCCCACAAGATCGTCGCCCTCGGCCTGGCCCACTCCCCCGAGGGCCGGCACATCTTCCCCCGCATGACCATCGAGGAGAACCTCCTCCTCGGCGCCTTCCTGCGCTCCGACACGGCCGGCATCGCCGCCGACGTGGAACGGGCCTACGGCCTCTTCCCCATCCTCGGCGAACGCCGCAAGCAGGCCGCGGGAACGCTGTCGGGCGGCGAGCAGCAGATGCTCGCCATGGGCCGGGCCTTGATGTCCCAGCCCAAGCTGCTCATGCTCGACGAGCCCTCGATGGGTCTTTCGCCGCTGATGATGCAGAAGATCATGTCCACCATCGTCGAGCTCAAGGCAAGCGGTACGACCATCCTCCTGGTCGAGCAGAACGCCCAGGCGGCGTTGTCGCTCTCCGACCGCGGCTACGTCATGGAAACCGGCCGCATCGTCCTCTCCGGGACGGGAGCCGACCTCCTGCACGACGAGTCCGTCCGCAAGGCCTACCTCGGCGAGGACTGAGCCGCTTTACGCAAGAAGGGCCCGGCGGACGCATCCGCCGGGCCCTTCCTCATGTCCGTACTACTCGGACTTGCCCTCTTCCGCCTTCTTGCGGTCCTGGGCCTCGCCCTCCTCGATGACCGCCTCGGCCACCGCCGCCATCGTCATCCGCCGGTCCATCGAGGTCTTCTGGATCCACCGGAACGCGGCAGGCTCGTTCAGCCCGAACTTCGTCTGCAGCACACCCTTCGCCCGGTCCACCAGCTTCCGGGTCTCCAGCCGCTGGGTGAGATCCCCGATCTCCTTCTCCAGCGCCCGCATCTCGGTGTACCGCGACACCGCCATCTCGATCGCCGGCACGAGGTCCGACTTCGAGAACGGCTTCACGATGTACGCCATCGCGCCCGCGTCCCGCGCCCGGTCCACCAGCTCCCGCTGCGAGAACGCGGTCAGCATCAGAACCGGCGCCAGGTGCCTCTCGTGGATCTGCTCGGCCGCGGAGAGCCCGTCCAGGACCGGCATCTTCACATCGAAGATCGCCAGATCCGGCTTCAGCTCCTCCACGAGCCGCACCGCCGTCTCCCCGTCCCCCGCCTCGCCGACGACGGTGTACCCCTCCTCTTCGAGCATCTCCTTCAGATCGAGGCGGATCAGCGCCTCGTCCTCGGCGATCACAATCCGGGTGATCTGGGGCGAATCGGTCTCAAGCGGCTGTGCCTGCTCGTCGGCGGTGCTCACTGCGCTCCTAGTTCCGGCGGGTACTGCATGCACGAGGGTACCTAGACACGGTATGTTTGAACTCGCAGGGTCGGGGCGGCAACCTTCGAAACTGTGGGCGCCCCGGTAGCCCAGCGGAAGAGGCAATGGTCTCAAACACCATACAGCGTGGGTTCGAATCCCACCCGGGGTACTTTTCCTTCAATTCCAAAGCCAGTTAGGTCAACCTAACAGTTGGCGATCTTCATTAGTTCGGATGAAGACAACGCCGTTTGGCCCGCGCGTTCGGCGCAGGGTGCTCAAGATCACCCGTATGGCAGTTCGATCCATTCGCGAAGAGGCCGTCCATCTCCTCCGCCGAGGTGTTGCCAACGCCGAGATTGCCCGGCGCCTCGGTGTCCCGAAGGGCACAGTCGCCTGGTGGAAGCACCGGGACCTCGCCAAGCGCAGCAAGCTTCCCGGCCGCAAGCGCTCCACGTGTAGCCACTGCTACGGCGATCAGATGAACCGTCCTGCGTACGCCTATCTCCTGGGCCTCTACCTCGGTGACGGCCACATCCTGATGCCGGACGACTACTGTCGGACCCAGACTCTCCATATCACCTGCGATGACAAGTGGCCGGGGGTCATGGACGCCGTCGAGGAAGCGATGCGGCTGGTCTTCCCGAGGAACAAGCCCTGCCGAGTCCGGCGGAGCGGCTGCCACAACGTCAAGCTCTACTCGAACCACCTGACCTGTCACTTCCCCCAGCACGCCCCCGGCAAGAAGCACGAGCGCACCATAGCTTTGGAGCCCTGGCAGCGGGAGATCGTGGACGCCCACCCCTGGGAGTTCCTGCGTGGCCTCATCCACTCCGACGGCTGCCGCATCACCAACTGGACGGTCCGTACAGTCGGCGGCGTGAAGAAGCGTTACGAGTACCCGAGGTACTTCTTCACCAACACCTCGACCGACATCATCGGCCTCTTCACCGCCACCCTCGACGCCGTCGGAGTCGAATGGAAGGCCTCGATCCCCCGCCCAACCGGCCAGGTCAACATCTCCATCGCCCGCAAGGACTCCGTCGCCCTGATGGACACCCACATCGGCCCCAAGCACTGACAGCGCCATGTACGACACGGCGACACGCCAGCCCGCGCTCGACCTCCACACATCCGGGCTGACCTTCAGCCAAGTCAGCCGCGCGACCGGCATCTCCCGCTTCGCGATCCGCGAGTGGGTATCCGGTGCCGTCCCCAGTCCGCGCATGACCGCCGAATGCCCGGTCCGCGACGGCCGGCTCGACCCGTCGCGCCCGCGTGCCGACTACGCCTATCTGCTCGGCCTCTACCTAGGCGACGGCTGCATCAGCGAGGGCCGCCGCAAGGTCTACGCCCTGCGCATCGCCTGTTGCGACGGCTGGCCCGGTCTCATCGACGAGTGTGAGCGGGCAGTCTCCGCCGTCATGCCGCACAACAAGGTCCTGCGCGTCCACGCGCCCGGCTGTACCAGCGTCGTCAGCACCAGCAAGCACTGGCCCTGCCTCTTCCCCCAGCACGGCCCCGGCCCGAAGCACCTACGGTCAATCGCCCTCGCGCCCTGGCAGCAGGAGATCGTGAACGCCTTCCCCTGGCAGTTCCTGCGCGGCCTCGTACACTCCGATGGCTGCCGCATCACCAACTGGGCGACCCGCACGGTTGGTGGCGTCACGAAGCGCTACGAGTACCCGCGTTACTTCTTCACGAACACGTCGACCGACATCATCGGCCTCTTCACCGCCACCCTCGACGCCGTCGGCGTCCAGTGGAAGCCCGCCTCCCGGTCCAACGGCGCTACGAACGTCTCCATCGCCTGCAAGGACTCCGTCGCGCTCATGGACGCCCACATCGGCCCCAAATACTGACAGCGGCGCGGCCCTCCCCCTGGAAGGGCCGCGCCGCCCGAAGGCCCGGTCAGGCGTCCAGCGTCCCCACGTGGTGAACGCGGACGAGGTTGGTGGAGCCGGCCAGGCCAGGGGGCGAACCGGCCGTGATGACGACGATGTCGCCCTTCTGGCAGCGGCCGAGCGACAACAGCGCCGCGTCGACCTGTTCGACCATCTGGTCCGTCGTCGGGGCGAACGGGCCGAGGAAGGTCTCGACGCCCCAGGTGAGGGCGAGTTGGCTCCGCACAGCGGGCTCGTAGGTGAAGGCGAGCACCGGGATCGGCGAGCGGTAGCGGGTCAGGCGGCGGGCGGTGTCGCCGGACTGGGTGAAGGCGATCAGATACTTCGCGTGCAGGAAGTCACCGATCTCGGCGGCCGCGCGGGCGACGGCGCCGCCCTGGGTCCGCGGCTTGCTGCCGGCGGTCAGCGGGGACAGGCCGGCCGCCAGGATGTCGTTCTCGGCGGCCTCGATGATGCGGCCCATGGTCTTGACCGTCTCGACCGGGTACTTGCCCACCGAGGTCTCCCCGGAGAGCATCACCGCGTCCGTCCCGTCCAACACCGCGTTGGCGACGTCCGAGGCCTCCGCACGCGTCGGCCGGGAGGCGTTGATCATCGAGTCGAGCATCTGGGTCGCCACGATGACCGGCTTGGCGTTGCGCCGGGCCAGTTTGATGGCGCGCTTCTGGACGAGCGGGACCTGTTCGAGGGGCATCTCCACGCCCAGGTCGCCGCGGGCCACCATGATGCCGTCGAAGGCGTCCACGATGGAGTCCAGGTTCTCGACCGCCTGGGGCTTCTCGATCTTGGCGATGACCGGGACGCACCGCCCTTCCTCGGCCATCACCCGGTGCACGTCCTCGATGTCGCGCCCGCTCCGGACGAAGGAGAGCGCGATCAGGTCGGCTCCGGCGCGCAGCCCCCACCGCAGGTCGGCGACGTCCTTGTCGCTGAGTGCGGGGACGGAGACGGCGACGCCGGGGAGGTTGAGGCCCTTGTGGTCGGAGACGAGTCCGCCTTCGATGACGAGGCAGCGCACCTGGGGCCCGTCGACGGCGACGACTTCGAGGGCGACGCGGCCGTCGTCGACGAGGATGCGTTCGCCGCGGCTGACGTCGCCGGAGAGTCCGGCGTAGGTGGTGCCGCAGATGTCCTTGTCCCCCACGACGCCCTTGTCGGTGGAGATGGTGAACTCGTCGCCGCGTTCGAGAAGTACCGGCCCGTGGGCGAAGGTGTCGAGCCGGATCTTCGGGCCTTGAAGGTCGACGAGGACGCCGACGCTCCGGCCGGTCTCGTCGGCGGCCTTGCGGACGCGGCGGTAGCGTTCCTCGTGTTCGGCGTGGGAGCCGTGGCTGAGGTTGAATCGGGCGATGTCCATCCCGGCGTCGACCAGGGACTTGATCCGGTCGTACGAGTCGGTGGCGGGCCCGAGGGTGCAGACGATTTTTGCTCGGCGCATACTGCTGAGGGTAGGCATTACCGGCGCGTAACCGCGACGCGGGCCCGGACTACGGGATGACCTTTGGCGTAAGGCGAGTTGAACAATCTGACACACCCTCGGACCGGTGTGCGACGGCCGTACGGACACCGCCCCCGGATCTCCCTCCGGATCCTCCGCCGATGCGATTCCGTGAAGCGGTGTTCACCCCCGGTTCACCGTCCCGTCCGTCCGCGCTCCCCGCCCGGCGGGACGCTCGTCACCCCCGGGTGACCACCCGGATGACGGAGCGGACGAGGGGGAGGCGCTCGGTATGAGACGCGCTCTGGGGGTGCTCGCGGCCTTAGCGCTGCTGGGCGGGGTGACGTACGCACTGATCCCGGACGACAAGGGGGACCCGAAGAAGCTGGTCACGGTCACCGGGCTGATCGGTTCGGAGAAGCGCGCCTTCTTCGAAAGCCCGGAGGTGAAGTCCGAGTTGGCCAAGCGGGGTCTGGAGGTGCACGCCGACTCGACCGGCTCCTGGACGATGAGCGAGCAGGCGAAGAGCAGCTCCAGCCTGGACTTCGCCTTCCCGGCGAGCACCGCCCCGGCCCGCGAGATCCAGCGCAACTGGGGGCAGCAGGACTCCCCGCTGGTGCCGTTCTACTCACCGCTGGTGGTGGTGGCGCACGCACCGGTGGCGAAGATCCTCAAGGACAACAACCTGGCCGCGCAGGACGAGAGTTCGAAGGTCTGGACCTTCAAGATGGACGAGTACGTCAACGACCTCAAGGCGAACCGCAAGTGGCAGGACCTGGCGGGCACCCAGGGCCACGGCGATCTGACCGGCCCGGTCTTCGTCACGACCACCGACCCGGAGAGCTCCTCCTCCGGTGCGCTGTACATCGCCCTGCTGTCGTACGTCCTGAACAACCACCAGGTGGTCTCGGACGACGCGGGCGTCGACGCCTCCCGGTCGGTGCTGCACCAGGCGACCGCGATGCAGGGCGGCCAGAAGAGCAGCAGCGACGAGCCGTTCCGGGACTTCCAGGCGGGCGTCGGCAATCCGTTGTTGTTCGGGTACGAGTCCCAGGTCGCCGCGATGACGGCGCAGGGCCAGCCGACCGATGACACGGTGGTGATGTACCCGGACACCACGGTCTACTCCGACCACACCATCATCGCCCGCACCGACAACGGCCGGAAGCTCGCCGCCCTGCTCCAGGACGACGACACGCTGCGCACCCTGGAGGCCAGGTTCGGCTTCCGCCCGCAGGCCCGCCCCGGCGCCTTCGCCGAGCTGGTGCAGGGCAAGCAGCCGGTCTTCGCCCAGGACCTGAACGCGGCGAGGGTGAAGCAGTCGCCCGTGCCGTCGCTGGACAACCTGCTCAAGCTGACCGCTGCGGCGAAGGGGAACCCGAAGTGAACGTCCGGTTGAAGCACCGCGGTTGGGCCGCGGCCGCGCTGGCGGCCGTGCTCGCGGCGGCCTCCGCCTGCACCTCCTCCAGCCCCAGGCCCGGTCCCGGCCCCACCCCCGACCTGACCGCCCGTCCCGGGGTGCTGCGCATCCTGGCGGGCAGTGAACTGCAGGACCTGCAGCCGGTCCTGGACGACGCCAGGAAGGCCACCGGGGTGACGGTGCAGTTCGCCTGGACGGGCACCCTGGACGGCGCGGACGCGGTCTCCTCGGGGCGGGCGGACGGCAAGTACGACGCGGTCTGGTTCCCGTCCAACCAGTACCTGCGGCTGGACCCGGCCGGGAGGTCCAAGGTGCTGTCGGAGACCCCGGTGATGGTCTCCCCGGTGGCCGTCGGGGTGCGCTCCTCGGTGCTGGGCGACCTGGGCTGGGGTGACGGTTCGAAGGTCACCTGGGCGCAGATCGGCGACGCGGCCTCGGCCGGGAAGCTGTCGTACGGAATGTCCGACCCGTCGCGTTCCAACTCCGGCTTCTCCACCCTGGTCGCGGTGGCGGCGGCGTTCTCCGGCGCGGGGGCGGCGCTCACCGAGGAGGACGTACAGAAGGCGACCCCGCAGCTGAAGCAGTTCTTCAAGGGCCAGAAGCTGACCTCCGGCTCCTCCGGCTGGCTGGCGCAGGCGTACACCAAGGCCGAGCCCGGCAAGGTCGGCGCCCTGGTCAACTACGAGTCGGTGCTGCTGTCGCTGAACAAGACGCTGCCGCCCGACCAGAGGCTCACCGTGGTGCGTCCGCAGGACGGCGTGGTCTCGGCGGACTACCCGCTGTCGCTGCTGTCCTCGAGCGCGCAGAGCGAGCGCGAGTCCTTCCAGAAGCTGACCTCCTACCTGCTGGAGCCGGAGGTGCAGCAGCGCATCTCGGAGCTGACGCTGCGCCGCCCGGTGACGGCGGGCACCGCCCCGGCCGCCGGGCTGCCCACCGACCGCCGCCGCGAGCTGCCGTTCCCGGGCACCCGGGCGGTGGCGGACGGCCTGCTGGCCTCGTACCAGAACGAGCTGCGCCGCCCGTCGCGGACGGTGTACGTGCTGGACACCTCGGGTTCGATGGAGGGCTCGCGGCTGAACGCGCTGAAGGCGGCGCTGAGCCGGCTGACCGGGACGGACGACACCCGCGGGGTGCGCCGCTTCCGGGACCGCGAGGAGGTGACGCTGATCTCCTTCGCCTCCCAGGTGAAGTGGACGAAGACGCACGCCGTCCCGGCCTCCGGCGGCCAGCCGGGTCCGGAGGCGGAGCTGGCGTCGATCAACGCGGACGTGCAGTCGCTGTCGGCCTCGGGCGGGACCGCGCTGTACGACTCGCTGGAGCAGGCGTACCGGGTGATCGAGCGCCAGCAGCAGGAGGCGAACGACGACCGGTTCACCTCGATCGTGCTGATGACCGACGGGGAGAGCAACGAGGGCGCCACGGACGGCGACTTCAAGCGCTTCCACGACGGGCTGCCGGCCGCCGAGAAGTCGATCCCGGTGTTCCCGATCAAGTTCGGCGAGGCGGCGGTCAGTCAGCTGCAGGGGGTCGCGGACATCAGCGGCGGCAAGCTGTTCGACGGTGGCGGCTCGCTGGACGGGGTGTTCGAGGAGATCCGTGGCTACCAGTGACGGGTTCGGCCGGCAGGCCCTGCGGTACCTGGAGTCGGCCCGGAACCTGGTCGGCTGCGCGGGCGGCGCCATCGGCCTGGGGCTGCACTTCGCCGGGCTGGGCGGGGCCTGGTGGCCCGGGGTGGTGGCCGGGCTGTACGGGGTCGGCGCGCTGCTGACCCCGGGCCCGACGCCCCCGCCCGACAAGCCCGTGGTGCCGCCGAAGCCGGTCGTGCCGCCGAGGCCGACGGGGTCGGTGCGGGTGCCCGGGCGCGGGCCGGATCCGACCGGCCGGGGGCCGGAACCGTCCGGCCCGGCCCCGCGGGAACGGGCACCCGACCCCGAGCTGGAGGCGCTGGCCGGCTACTTGAGCACCGTCCCGTTGCCCGCCTCCGCCGGGGTCGACGCCCTGCTGGCGGCGTTGCGCGAGGCGGGCCCCGGGCCGGTGGCGGACCGGATCGTCCGGCACCGCCTGCCGGTCGCGGTGGACGGGTACCTGCGGGCGCGAACCTGGCTGCCCTGGGCGGGCCCGGACGCGCCGGACCCGGCGACGGAACTCGGCCGCGAGGTGAAACAGCTCTCCGCCGACCTCGGCTGACTCGGGGTCCGGTTGGCCGGGTTTCAGCCAATCGGACCCCGAGTAGCCCGATTTCGACCGTCCCGACCCCATACCGCCCCCCTTCTCCGCCCACCTCGGTCACGAACGAGTCGCCAAGATCTCACCTGTTGGAAACGTCGGGGGGCTATCCAGCGGCGGGGCCCGCACGGCAGACTTCTACGCGCGTTCCTCTACGCGCGTCCACCGCATCCGCGCCCGCGCGCCACGCACGCCGCACGTAACCAAAGTTGACGGTCCATCGCCGTCGTTCCCACTCGGGAGAGTCGTCCATGTCCCTGAACCGCCGTGACTTCGTCACCCGGTCCGCAGCCACCGCCGCCGGCGCCGCCCTGGCCGGCGGAACCGTCGTCGCCGCCGCCCCCGCCGCCGCGGCCGCCGAGCCGGACACGGCGGCCGCCAAGGGCGACAAGCGCCGGCCCCGTCGCCAGGCCTTCACCGTCATGGGCACCACCGACCTGCACGGCCGGGTGCTCAACTGGGACTACTTCACCGACGCCGAGTACGTCGACAAGGCCCACAACGCGGTCGGTCTCGCCAAGATCTCCACCCTGGCCAACCAGGTCCGCGAGGAGAAGGGCTGGGACCGCTGCCTGCTGATCGACTCGGGTGACATCATCCAGGGCACCCAGCTGACCTACTACTACGCCCGGATCGAGCCGATCGCCACCGACGGCGACAACGTGCCGGACCACCCGATGGCCGTCGCCATGAACCTCATGGGCTACGACGCCGCCGCGCTCGGCAACCACGAGTTCAACTACGGCATCCCGACCGTGAAGGCCTTCGAGGACCAGCTGGAGTTCCCGCTGCTGGGCGCCAACGCGCTGCACGCGAAGAACGAGAAGCCGGCCTTCAAGCCGTACGTGATCAAGGAGGTGTGGCTGGACGAGGACACCCCGCTGAAGGTCGGCATCCTCGGCCTGACCAACCCGGGCATCGCGATCTGGGACAAGGCCAACGTCAGCGGCAAGATGGTCTTCCCGGGCATCGTGGAGACCGCCGCCAAGTACGTGCCCCGGATGAAGGCGGCCGGCGCGGACGTCATCGTCGTCTCCGCCCACTCCGGCATCGACGAGCCGACCACCTACGGCGACCAGCTGCCCTGGCCCGAGGACGCCTCCGGCGAGATGGCCGAGACGGTCGCGGACATCGACGCGGTGCTGGTGGGCCACACCCACAAGGAGGTCGCGCAGCGCCTCATCGTCAACAAGAAGACCGGCAAGACGGTCGTGCTCTCCGAGCCGCTGTGCTGGGGCCAGCGCCTGAGCTGCTTCGACTTCGAGGTCGAGTTCGTCGACGGCCACTGGAAGGTCGCCTCGGTCTCCTCCCGGGTGCTGAACTCCAACACCGTGCCGGAGAACCCGGAGATCTCGGACGCGATCGTCGGGCAGCACAAGAAGGTCGTGGCGTACGTCAACCAGAACATCGGCACCAGCAGGATCGAGCTGTCGATCGCCGAGGCCCGGTTCAAGGCCACCCCGATCATCGACCTGATCGGCAGGGTCCAGGCGGACGCCGTCAAGACCGCGTTGGCGGGCGGGCAGTACGCCAACCTCCCGGTCCTGGCCCAGGCCGCCCCGTTCAACCGCACCGCGCTGATCCCGTCCGGCCAGGTCAAGCTGCGCGACGCCGCCGGCCTGTACATCTACGAGAACACCCTGGAGGCCCGCATCCTGACGGGCGCACAGCTCAAGGACTACCTGGAGTTCTCGGCGAAGTTCTACTACCAGCTCGCCCCGGGCGCCCCGGTCGACAAGGACGCCATGACCGGCGCCGAGACCACTCCGGACTACAACTACGACTCGATCTACGGCCTGAGCTACGACATCGACATCGCCCAGCCCAAGGGCCAGCGGATCGTCAACCTCAGCTACCAGGGCAAGCCGATCGACCCGGCCGCCCAGTTCGTGCTCGCCGTCAACAACTACCGCGCCAACGGCGGCGGCAACTTCCCGCACGTCGCCAACGCCAAGGCGGTCTGGTCGAACTCCGACGAGATCCGCAACACGATGATCGCCTGGGTCAAGGCCAAGGGCGTCATCGACCCCGCCGACTTCTTCACCAACTCCTGGCGCCTGGTCCGCGCCGGCCAGCCGGTGTTCTAGTCGCACCTTTTGTGAGGGCCGTCGGCGCGGGACCGCTCGTCCCGCGCCGACGGCCTTCGAGTCGTTCGCGGTGAAAGAATGGCGCCATGAGCGAGTTCCAGATCCCCGAGCGCCACGCGCGACTGCTGGCGTACGCGCAGAGCCTGACGCCTCCGAACGGGTGGAAGATCGAGATCTCGGGCGACGAGATCATCATGATGGCCGGGCCTTCCGTGATCCATCAGCGCAACCTCCTGCTGATCCGCAGGCAGTTCGAGGCACACGAACCTGCTGACATGATGCCGAGCGAGAACACCGACCTCGCCTCGCCGAACGTGGGCAAGCTGCGCAACCCCGACCTCACCTACATCCCGCTGGAGTCGGGCGGCAACCAGGTCCCGGCCGAGCAGGCGGCCATCGCGGTGGAGGTCGTCTCCCCGTCGAACCCGGAGAACGACCTGGTCGGCAAGGTCCGCGACTACCCGCTGATGGACATCCCGCTGTACCTCCTGATCGACCCGCGCGAGGGCGACATCACGCTCTACTCCGAGCCCTCGCCCAGCGGCTACCACCAGCAATGGAACGGCAAGTTCGGCGACCGGGTGCCGATCCCGGACCCCTTCGACTTCGAGCTCACCACCGACGGCCTCGTCCGCTACCCGGCCTGATCCACTCGCCCGGAGAGACGATCGGACATCTGGCGAAGACTTGAGGATATTCATCCGCTCACTCGATCTCCCTATGGTTGAGCACATCACGAACGGCCCCACGGGGGGCCGGTGTTGACCGGACAAGGGAGAGTTCGATGCGTGCGGTGGTCCAGACGGAGTTCGGCGGTCCCGAGGTGCTGCGGCTGGTCGAGGTGGAGCGACCGAAGCCGTTGAGCGGCGAGGTGCTGGTGCGGGTGCGGGCCGCCGGGGTGAACCCGGTGGACGTGGCGGTGCGGGCGGGGGCGTTCCCGCTGCTGGGCGAGCCGCCGTTCACCGTGGGCTGGGACATCTCCGGGGTGGTCGAGGAGGCCGGGCCGGGCGCCCGCTACCGGGTCGGCGAGGAGGTCTACGGCATGCCGTTCTTCCCGCGCTCCGCCGGCGGGTACGCCGAGTACGTGGCCGCGCCCTCCCGTCAACTGGCCCGCAAGCCCGCCTCCCTGGACCACACCCAGGCCGCCGCGCTGCCGCTGGCCGCGCTGACCGCCTGGCAGGGCCTGGTGGATCTGGCGAAGGTCGGCGAGGGCGACCGGGTGCTGATCCACCGGGCGGCCGGCGGCGTCGGCCACCTCGCCGTGCAGATCGCCAAGGCCCGTGGCGCGTACGTGATCGCGCTGGCCAGCGAGCCCAAGCACGCCTTCCTGAAGGAGCTCGGCGCCGACGAGGTGATCGACTACCGCACCACCGACTACACCGAGGCGGTCAAGGACGTCGACATCGTCTTCGACTCCTCCTCCGAGGGCACCCGCGCCCTGGAGGTGCTCAAGCCGGGCGGGACCCTCGTCACCATCATGGAGCACTGGAACCAGGAGCTCGCCGCCGCGATCGAGGCCGCCGGACGGCGCTTCGCGGGCGTCTCCGTCGAGCCCGACTACGCCTCGCTGGAGGCGATCGCCGCCCTGGTGGACGAGGGCCTGATCCGCCCGCACGTCGCCGAGGCCCTCCCGCTCACCGAGGCCGGCCGGGCGCACGAGCTGGTCGGCTCCGGTACCGTCCAGGGCAAGGTCGTCCTCACCGTCGACTGAACTCCCACACGCGGCGAGAGGGGCGGGCGTTGGACATCCTGACCGAGGCACTGGGTTCGATGCGCACGGCGCACCCCGCGTCCGTGCGCACCGACGGCCGGGCGCCCTGGGCCCTGCGTCTGCCCCCGGTGGTCGGGGCAGGTTTCCACGTGGTGCTGTACGGCACGTGTTGGCTGGTCCCGGTGGACCCGGCCGTCGGCGGCGAGCCCGTCCCGCTCAGCCCGGGGGACGTGGTGTTCCTGCGGGACGGCCGGGGCCACGTGCTGGCCGACCACCCGGACACCCCGCCGGTGGACGCCGAGGCCTGCCGGGTCGAGAGCGGTTCGCCGATCGGCACCCTGTCGCTGGGCGGTGACGGCGCCCGCACCAGCCTGCTGTGCGGCAACTACCACCTGGACCAGGGCCGCCCGCACCCGGTGGTCCGCCAGCTGCCGGCCCTGATCCACCTGCCGACCCGGCACGGCCGCCCTCCCGAACTGGCCGCCGCGGTCCAGCTGTTGGGCGCCGAGCTGGAGAACCCGCGGATCGGCTCGACCGGGATCGTCCCGGCGCTGATCGACGCGCTGCTGCTGTACATCCTGCGGGCCTGGTTCGAGGACCAGCCCGCCGCGACGGCCGCCGGCTGGGCGGCGGCGCTGCGGGACTCCGCCGTCGCGCCCGCCCTGACGGCGATCCACGAGGCCCCGGCGACCCCGTGGACGGTGGAGTCCCTGGCGGACCGGGCGGGCCTGTCCCGGGCCGCCTTCGCCCGCCGGTTCACCTCGATGGTGGGTGAGCCGCCGATGGCATACCTGACGCGCTGGCGGATGACCACCGCCGCCCGGCTGCTGCGCGAGTCGGAGGCGCCGCTGACGTCGGTGGCGGCGCAGACCGGGTACGGCTCGGAGTACGCCTTCGCGAAGGCCTTCAAGCGGGAGTTCGGCCAGGCCCCCGGCGGCTACCGCCGGGAGGCCCGCGCCGCGTAGCGCACCCGTCTCAGAACCGGACGCCCTAGAACGGGAACGGCGCCTGCCCGTGCTGCACCGAGATCCACTTCACCGTGGTGAAGGCGTCCACCGTGGACTCCCCGTTGAGCCGCCCGACGCCGGAGTTCTTCTCGCCGCCGAAGGGCACTCCCGGCTCGTCCGCGATGGTCCCGCCGTTGACGTGGATCATGCCGGTCTCGATCCGCTGGGCGACCCGCACACCGCGCTCGGGGTCCGCGGTGTGCACCGCGCCGCTGAGCCCGAAGGGCGTGTGGTTGGCCAGCCGGACGGCCTCGTCCTCGCCGTCGAAGGGCACCAGCAGCACGACCGGGCCGAAGAGTTCGCGCTGCAGGATGGGCGCGTCCTCGGCCAGGTCGGTGAGCACGGTCGGCGCCATCAGACTTCCGGTCGTGTTCCCGCGCAGCAGCGCGGTGGCGCCGCCGGCGATGGCCTGGTCGACCTGGCTGGTGATCGCGTCGGCCTGGACGGAGTTGATCAGCGGGCCGATGTGGGTGGCGGGGTCCTTGGGGTCGCCGACGGTCAGCGTGGCGATCTTGGCGACGAACTTCTCGGTGAACTCGGCCAGCACGGCACGGTCGACGAGCACCCGGTTGGCGGCCATGCAGACCTGGCCCTGGTGGACGAAGCGGCTGAACACGGCCGCGTCCACGGCGTAGTCGAGGTCGGCGTCGTCCAGCACGATCAGCGCGCTGTTGCCGCCGAGTTCCAGCACCGACCGCTTGAAGTGGGCGGCGGCCACGGTGGCGACGTGCCGGCCGACCTGGTCGGAGCCGGTGAAGGAGATCACCTTGGGCACCGGGTGCTCGATGAAGCTGTCGCCGATCTCGGCGATGTCGGTGATCACCACGTTCAGCAGACCGGGCGGCAGGCCCGCGTCCTCGAAGATCCTCGCGATCAGGGAGCCGCCGACCACCGGGGTCTCCTGGTGCGGCTTGAGCACCACGCCGTTGCCGAGTGCGAGCGCCGGGGCGACGGCCTTGAGAGCCAGGAACAGGGGGAAGTTGAACGGGCTGATCACGCCGACCACGCCGACCGGCAGCCGGTAGAGCCGGTTCTCCTTGCCGGGGACGGGCGAGGGCAGCAGCCGGCCCTCCGAGGCCACCGACAGGTGCAGGCACTCGCGCAGCGTGTCCTTGACGAGGGACAGCTCGAAGCCCGCCTTCAGCGCGGTACCGCCGAGCTCGGCCGTGATCGCCCGGACGATCTGCCCCTCGCGCTCCTCGAACAGCCGCAGCGCGCGCTCGAAGACCAGTCGGCGCTGGTACGGGCTGGTGGCGGCCCAGGCGCGCTGGGCGCGATCGGCGGCGCGGTAAGCCCGGTCGACCTCGGCGACGGTGGCGACGGTGATGGTGGCCAGCTTGTCGCCGGTGTAGGGGTCGACGTCGACGATGTCCCAGGAGCCGCTGCCGCTGCACCATTCGCCGTCGATGTACTGCAGCGCCAACTCGGAGAAGTACGACATCTGATCCGTTCCTGATTCCGTAGTCGAATATCAGCAGCCCCGGCCTTTCGGCCGGAAAGGTCCGTAACGGTGTCACCCCAGAGAAACGGCAACAGTGGTCAACACTCTCTCGTGCCGACCTGAGGGGTCATCATCGTACTGACGTGTCACAGCTCTTGGCGTACGGAACGCAGAAGATCGCGGGTCTGTTCGGGGCTGAGGCCCTCGGCCTGGAGCCCCTCCATCGCCTGGCGGTACGAGGCGACCTCGGCGGGCTTGTCCACGTAGAGCGCGGTGGTGAACTGCTCCAGGTAGACCACGTCGGTGAGTTCGGCCTCGGCGAAGCCCAGCACGCTGAAGGCGCCGCTCTCGGCGGCCAGCCCGGCGGTGCCGAGCGCCAGCACCTGAAGGTGCACGTGGGGCAGTTCGGAGAGTTCGAGCAGCCGGTCGAGCTGGCTCCGCATCAGCCCGGGGCCGCCCCAGGGGCGGCGCAGCGCGGCCTCGTCCAGGACGGCGAGTATCCGGGGCGGGTGCTCGGCGGTGAGCAGGTCCTGGCGCTTGAGGCGGACCTCGACCCGGCGTTCGATGTCCTCGGCGGAGACGCCGTGGCCCTGGCAGCCGGCGGTGATCACGGCGCGGGCGTAGTCGGCGGTCTGGAGCAGCCCGTGGACGAACTGGACCTCGTAGCTGCGGATCTCGGTGGCGGCCTCCTCCAGTCCCAGGTAGTTCTGGAACCAGGCGGGCAGCACGTCGCCGTACTCGTGCCACCAGGAGCTGGCGTTGGCCTCCCGGACGAGTCCGAGGACGGTGGCGCGTTCCTGTTCGGCCTCGACGCCGTACAGGGTGAGCAGGTCGGCGACGTCGCGCTCCTTGAAGCCGACCCGGCCGAGTTCCATCCGGCTGATCTTCGACTCGGAGGCGCGGATCGAGTAGCCGGCCTCCTCGCGGCTGACGCCTCTGGACTCGCGGAGCTTGCGCAGCTGGGTGCCGAGCAGCAGACGCCGTACGGTGGCGCCCCCGCCTGCCTGAGTCGTGCCCATCGAAGTCAACCTCCGCACTCGCGCAGCCCCCCGGCCGTCGGCGGCAGTCTGCCACCTGGCACCGACGAGCAACAGCCCGTCCCGGGAGGCATTCCGGCCGCTGTGCGAAGGCTGGGAGAAAGCTGTGAGCCGGCCCTCGGTGCACGGACGAAAGCGCAGGTGAAAGCCGGGTGAGAACTCGCCCAAGGGAGCCCGGGGAACGCGACGGCGCCCGCCCTCCAACTGGTCGGGGAAGAGAGCAGGCGCCAGGAGACCGCGTTGGCCCGGCGACGCTGGCGGGGGCAGCGGGTTGAGCTCCCGGCGATGCGGCGCCGGGGGTTCAGGGGGCCGGTCGGACCGTCAGACCACCAGAGGGCGGTCCGTGGGTCGGATCGGGGCGGGAAGCGGGGTCTTGCCGCCCAGGTACTTGTCCACCGCGGCAGCGGCCGAGCGGCCCTCCGCGATGGCCCAGACGATCAGCGACTGGCCTCGGCCGGCGTCTCCGCAGACGTACACGCCATCGACATTGGTGGCGAACCGGCCGTCGCGGGCAATGTTACCGCGCGCGTCGAGGTCCACGCCGAGCTGCTCGACCAGGCCGTTCCTCACGTCCGTCCCGGTGAAGCCCATGGCCAGGGTGACCAGCTGGGCGGGGATGACCCGCTCGGTGCCCGGGACGGGCTCGAACCGGCCGTCCTTGAACTCGACCTCGACCAGGTGCAGTTCCTGGACGTTGCCGTGCTCGTCGCCGGTGAAGTGGGTGGTGTTCACGGAGTAGATCCGCTCGCCGCCCTCCTCGTGCGCGGAGGTGACCTTGTAGGTCATCGGCATGGTGGGCCACGGCTGGTGGCCGGGGCGCTCGTCGCCGGGCCGCGGCATGATCTCCAGCTGGGTCACCGAGAGGGCGCCCTGCCGGTGGGCGGTGCCGACGCAGTCCGCGCCGGTGTCGCCGCCGCCGATCACGACCACGTGCTTGCCCTTGGCGCTGATCGGCGACTCGACGAGGTCGCCCTCCTGCACCTTGTTGGCCAGCGGCAGGTACTCCATGGCCTGGTGGACGCCCTTGAGCTCGCGTCCGGGCACCGGCAGGTCGCGCGCCGTGGTGGCGCCGGCGGCGACCACGACGGCGTCGAAGCGCTCGCGCAGCTGCTGCCCGGTGATGTCGTCGCCGACGTGCACGCCGGTGCGGAAGCGGGTGCCCTCCGCCCGCATCTGCTCGATGCGGCGGTTGATGTGGCGCTTCTCCATCTTGAACTCGGGGATGCCGTAGCGCAGCAGCCCGCCGATGCGGTCGGCGCGCTCGTACACCACCACGGTGTGGCCGGCCCGGGTGAGCTGCTGGGCGGCGGCCAGGCCGGCCGGGCCGGAGCCGATGACGGCGACGGTCTTGCCGGAGAGCCGCTCCGGGATCTGCGGGGTGACCCCGCCGCGGTCCCAGGCCTTGTCGATGATGGTGACCTCGACGTTCTTGATGGTCACCGCGTCCTGGTTGATGCCGAGCACGCAGGCCGACTCGCAGGGCGCCGGGCACAGCCGCCCGGTGAACTCCGGGAAGTTGTTGGTGGCGTGCAGGCGCTCGATGGCGCCGGTCCAGTCGTCCCGGTAGGCCAGGTCGTTCCACTCGGGGATGAGGTTCCCGAGCGGGCAGCCGTTGTGGCAGAACGGGATGCCGCAGTCCATGCAGCGGCCGGCCTGCTTGCCGATGATGGGAAGGAGGCTGCGTTCGACGTAGACCTCGTTCCAGTCGCGGATACGAACGTCCACAGGCCGTCGCTCGGCCAGCTTCTTACCCGTGGTCAGGAAGCCCTTGGGGTCAGCCATGTGCCGCCTCCATCATCTTGCGAGTGGTCTCGGCCTCGGAGAGGCCATCGCGCTCAGCGGCGTCCTTGGCGGCGAGCACTGCCTTGTAGTCGGTCGGCATGATCTTGGAGAAGCGGGAGACCCCGCTGCCCCAGTCGGCCAGGAGTTCGGCGGCGACGGTGGAGCCGGTCTCCTCGTAGTGCTGCTGCACGGTCTCGCGCAGCCACTCACGGTCGGCGGCGGTGGGGGCCTCGATGCCCACCATGCCGTCGTTGACGTTGGCGGGGCGCAGGTCGAGGACGTACGCGATGCCGCCGGACATGCCTGCCGCGAGGTTGCGTCCGGTCTCGCCGAGGATGACGACCCGGCCGCCGGTCATGTACTCCAGGCCGTGGTCGCCCACGCCCTCGACGACCAGCGTGGCGCCGGAGTTGCGGACGGCGAAGCGCTCGCCGGCCTTGCCGCGCAGGTGGATCCGGCCCGAGGTGGCGCCGTAGCCGATGGTGTTGCCGGCGATCACGTGGTTCTGGGCGTCGTTGCCGATGGCCGCGGCCTCGCGCGCCGGTCGGACGACGACCACACCACCCGAAAGTCCCTTGCCGACGTAGTCGTTGGCGTCGCCCTCCAGCCGCAGGGTGATCCCCTTCGGCACGAAGGCGCCGAAGGACTGCCCGGCGGAGCCCGTGAAGGTGACGTCGATGGTCCCCTCCGGCAGACCCTCGCCGCGGTACCGCTTGGTCACCTCGTGGCCGAGCATGGTGCCGACGGTGCGGTTGACGTTGCGGATCGGCAGCTGGATGCGGACGGACTCGCCGCGCTCCAGGGCGTCCTCGGCGAGCTCGATCAGCTGGTTGTCCAGCGCCTTGTCGAGCGCGTGGTCCTGGGTGGTCGTGCGGTGCCGGGCGGCGCCTTCGGGCAGCGTCGGCACGTGGAACAGCGGGGCCAGGTCGAGCCCGGCGGCCTTCCAGTGGTCGATCGCGGCCTGGGCGTTGATGTGCTCGGCGTGGCCGACGGCCTCCTCGATCGAGCGGAAGCCCAGCGAGGCCAGGATCTCCCGGACCTCCTCGGCGATGAACTCGAAGAAGTTGACCACGAATTCGGGCTTGCCGGAGAACCGCTCGCGCAGCACCGGGTTCTGGGTGGCGACGCCGACCGGGCAGGTGTCCAGGTGGCAGACGCGCATCATGATGCAGCCGGAGACGACCAGCGGGGCGGTCGCGAAGCCGAACTCCTCGGCTCCGAGCAGCGCGGCGATCACGACGTCACGGCCGGTCTTCAGCTGGCCGTCGGTCTGGACGACGATGCGGTCGCGCAGCCCGTTCAGCAGCAGGGTCTGCTGGGTCTCGGCGAGGCCGAGCTCCCAGGGGCCGCCGGCGTGCTTCAGCGAGGTGAGCGGCGAAGCACCCGTGCCGCCGTCGTGCCCCGACACCAGGACGACATCGGCGTGCGCCTTCGACACACCCGCCGCGACCGTCCCGACGCCGACCTCGGAGACCAGCTTCACGTGGATGCGGGCCGCCGGGTTGGCGTTCTTGAGGTCGTGGATCAGCTGCGCCAGGTCCTCGATCGAGTAGATGTCGTGGTGCGGCGGCGGCGAGATCAGGCCGACACCCGGGGTGGAGTGCCGGGTCCTGGCGACCCACGGGTAGACCTTGTGGCCGGGCAGCTGGCCGCCCTCGCCGGGCTTGGCGCCCTGGGCCATCTTGATCTGGATGTCGTCCGCGTTGACCAGGTACTCGGAGGTGACGCCGAACCGGCCGGAGGCGACCTGCTTGATCGCCGAGCGGCGCTCGGGGTCGTACAGGCGGTCCGGGTCCTCGCCGCCCTCACCGGTGTTGGACTTGCCGCCGAGGCGGTTCATCGCGATGGCGAGGGTCTCGTGCGCCTCGCGGGAGATCGAGCCGTACGACATGGCGCCGGTGGAGAAGCGCTTGACGATCTCGGAGACCGGCTCGACCTCCTCGACCGGGATGGGCTCCCGGCCGAGGCCGTCCAGCTGGAACAGGCCGCGCAGCGTCATCAGGCGGGCGGACTGCTCGTTCACCCGGTCCGTGTACTGCTTGAAGATGTCGTACCGGCGGTTGCGGGTGGAGTGCTGCAGCCGGAAGACGGTGTCCGGGTCGAACAGGTGCGGCTCGCCCTCGCGGCGCCACTGGTACTCGCCGCCGATCTCCAGCGCGCGGTGCGCGGCCGGGATGCCGGAGGCCGGGTACGCCTTGGCGTGCCGGGCGGCGGTCTCCTTGGCGATCTCGTCCAGGCCGATGCCGCCGAGCTTGGTGGTGGTGCCGGCGAAGTAGCCGTCGACCAGCTCCTGGGAGAGGCCGATGGCCTCGAAGACCTGGGCGCCGCGGTAGGAGGCGACGGTGGAGATGCCCATCTTGGACATCACCTTGAGCACGCCCTTGCCGAGCGCCTTGATCAGGTTCTTGATCGCCTTCTCGGCCTCGACGCCCTGGATGAAGACGTTCTGGGCGACGAGGTCCTCGACCGACTCCATGGCCAGGTACGGGTTGACCGCACCGGCGCCGTAGCCGATCAGCAGCGCGACGTGGTGCACCTCGCGGACGTCGCCGGCCTCGACCAGCAGCGACACCTGGGTGCGCTGCTTGGTGCGGATCAGGTGGTGGTGGATGGCCGAGGTGAGCAGCAGCGAGGGGATCGGGGCGTGCTCGGCGTCGGAGTGCCGGTCGGAGAGCACGATGATCCGGGCGCCGTCGGCGATCGCGGCGTCGGCCTCGGCGGCGATCTCGGCCAGGCGCTCGGCCAGGCCCTCGCCGCCGGTGGCGACCTTGTAGAGGCCGGACAGCGTGACGGCCTTGAGGCCGGGCTGGTCGCCGTCGGCGTTGATGTGGACCAGCTTGGCCAGCTCGTCGTTGTCGATCACCGGGAAGGTGATGCCGACCGAGCGGCAGGAGGCGGCCTCGGCGGTCAGCAGGTTGCCCTCGGGGCCGAGGTTGGACAGCAGCGAGGTGACGAGCTCCTCGCGGATGGCGTCCAGCGGCGGGTTGGTGACCTGCGCGAAGAGCTGCACGAAGTAGTCGAACAGCAGGCGCGGCTTCTCGCTGAGCGCGGCGATCGGCGAGTCGGTGCCCATCGAGCCGAGCGCCTCGGCGCCGGTCCTGGCCATCGGCGCGAGGATGACGCGCAGCTCCTCCTCGGTGTAGCCGAAGGTCTGCTGGCGGCGGGTGACGGAGGCGTGGGTGTGGGCGATGTGCTCGCGCTCGGGGAGCTTGGCGAGCTGGATCTGCCCGCCGGTGACCCACTCCTCGTAGGGGTGCTCGGCGGCCAGACCGGCCTTGATCTCCTCGTCCGGGACGATCCGGTTCTCGTTGAGGCAGACCAGGAACATCTTGCCGGGCTGCAGGCGGCCCTTCTGGACCACCTTCTGCTGGTCGATGTCGAGGACGCCGACCTCGGAGGAGAGCACGACCAGGCCGTCCTCGGTGACCCAGTAACGGGCCGGGCGCAGGCCGTTGCGGTCGAGCACGGCGCCGATCCGGGTGCCGTCGGTGAAGGTGACGCAGGCCGGGCCGTCCCAGGGCTCCATCAGGTTGGAGTGGTACTGGTAGAACGCGCGGCGGGCCGGGTCCATGGTGGCGTGGTTCTCCCACGCCTCCGGGATCATCATCAGCACCGAGTGCGGCAGCGAGCGGCCGCCGAGGTGGAGCAGCTCCAGGACCTCGTCGAAGGAAGCCGAGTCGGAGTGGTCCGGGGTGCAGATCGGGAAGATCCGCTCCAGACCCTGCCCGTTCTTGTTGGCCGGAATGAGATCGGTCGCGAGCTGGGACTCGCGGGCGCGCATCCAGTTGCGGTTGCCCTTGACCGTGTTGATCTCGCCGTTGTGCGCGACGAAGCGGTACGGGTGGGCGAGCGGCCAGCTCGGGAAGGTGTTGGTGGAGAACCGCGAGTGCACCAGGCCGATGGCGGACGCGTAGGCGCGGTCCGACAGGTCGGGGAAGAAGGGCTCCAGCTGTCCGGTGGTCAGCATGCCCTTGTAGACGATGGTGCGGGCGGACAGCGAGGGGAAGTAGACCCCGGCCTCGCGCTCGGCGCGCTTGCGGACCACGAAGGCGATCCGGTCCAGCTCGACGCCGGCCAGGCCGTCCTTCCCGAGGCTCTGTCCAACAGGCGCTGACGCGAGAAAGACCTGCCGGAAGCGCGGCATCACGCTGCGCGCGGTGGCGCCGAGCAGGTCCGGGGTGACCGGCACGTCGCGCCAGCCCAGAACCGTCAGGCCTTCCTCCGCCGCGATCGCCTCGATCTGCCCGACGGCGGCGGCGTCAGCGGCATCCTCATCCGGCAGGAAGGCGATGCCGACGGCGTAGGAGCCGGCCGCCGGGAGCTCGAAGGAGACCTTGCCCCGCAGGAAGGCGTCCGGGATCTGGGTCAGGATGCCCGCGCCGTCACCGGAGTCCGGCTCGGCGCCGGTGGCGCCGCGGTGCTCCAGGTTGCGCAGGACGTTCAGTGCCTGCTCGACGATGGTGTGGTCGGCGATGCCGGTCAGCGTGGCGACGAAACCGACGCCGCAGGCGTCGTGCTCGTTTCGCGGGTCGTACAGGCCCTGAGCAGCAGGTCGCGCATCCGGCACGAGCGCGTAGGGCTGGCGGGCGGCGCCGGCCTGAGGCTCGTTGGCGGAGTGCATGGATGCAGGCAGCATCGGCTCTCCCGTCGTCGTCTTTCGGCAAGTTGGTGCAAGTAGGGACGACGTTGGCCCTGATGCGGTGGTGCGGTCGTGCAAGTTACATGATGCCCAGAATCCCGAAAAGCGGAATATCCCGTCCACATCGCGGACGGATGCGCAGGTCAAGGGGGGCGAAAGGAAGGACGTGCCACAGTGCGCGTCCCGACGATTGTGCCCAACCACACCGGCCTGAAACAGGGGCGAAATCCGATCGCCACACAAGCCGATCATGAGCTCCTGGGAATCCATCCCGAGGACCCCTCCGACGGATGCGAATCCGCGGCTCCGAGACCCGGATGATGAGACGATGCCGGGCACCGCACGACGCCCATGTGTGAAACGTCACGCACTGCCCGGCATAATCATGCAGACCGCAGGATCACCCCACATGTCCGCCGATCAGCCAGCCGAGCAGGTACGTCACCCCGGCCGCGGCCCCGCCCAGCACCAGCTGCCGCAGTCCGCTGAACCACCAACTGCGCGCCGTCACCCGGGCCACCACCGCACCGCAGGCGAACAGGCCGACCGCGGCGAGCAGCAGCGCGGGCAGCAGCGAGGTCGCCCCCAGCAGGTACGGCAGCAGCGGCAGCAGCGCGCCGAGCGCGAAGCACAGGAACGACGAGCCCGCCGCGACCAGCGGCGAGGGCAGGTCGTTGGGGTCGATGCCCAGCTCCTCGCGGGCGTGGATCTCCAGCGCCAGCTCCGGATCGTGGGACAGCTGCCGGGCCACCTCGTGGGCGAGCTCCGGGTCCACCCCGCGCGAGACGTACAGCTGCGCCAGCTCGGCCAGCTCGCCGTGCGGGTTGCGGCTCAGCTCCAGCCGCTCGGCCTCGATCTCGGCCTGCACCAGCTCCCGCTGGGAGGCCACCGAGGTGTACTCCCCCGCCGCCATCGAGCAGGCGCCGGCCGCCAGGCCGGCCAGCCCGGTCAGGATCACCGTGCCGTTGGACGCGGCTCCGCCGACCACGCCGGTCATCAGCGCGAAGTTGGACACCAGGCCGTCCACGGCCCCGAACACCGCGGGCCGCAGCCAGCCGCCGTTGACGTCCCGGTGGTGGTCGGCGGCGGGTATCCGCGGGTGGGCGGGCTCGGCTTCCAAAATGGTCGCGCTCACGGTCTCGTTCCCCTCGTCCTACGTTCGTCTCCCCATGAACGTAGCCCGCTTGACCTGGGCATTTCCAGCAAGATAAGGCTTCCCGAACGATGCTGAGGCTGCCCTTCGCAGGTCTCGCGAAGGGCAGCCTCAGTCAGGGAAGTGCCTGCTCAGATCGGGTTCCTGGCGTCCTTGCCGGACTTCTCGGCCTGCTCGGCCTGCTCGGCCTGCTCGGCAACCGAGGCAACCGGCTCCGCGTCCGCCTCCCCGTCCACGATCCGGGACGGCTTCTCCCCGTCCACCTTCTCGCTCGGCTTCTCGCCCTCCGCCTTCTCCTCGGCCTGCTCCGCCACCTCGTGCGCCGCCGGGTCGATGCTCGCCGGGTCCTCGCGCCCGGGCCGCTTCTTCCCGACAATCACGAAGTACGCCACGGCGCCGATGAACACCACGATCGACGTCCAGTCGTTGAGCCGCAGGCCGAAGTAGACGTGCGCCTCGTCGATCCGCAGCCACTCGGTCCAGAACCGGCCCACCGTGTACGCGGCCACGTACAGCGCGAAGGCCCGGCCGTGCCCCAGCTTCCAGCGCCGGTCCGCCCAGATCACCAGCAGCGCGACGGCCACGTCCCAGATCGACTCGTACAGGAAGGTCGGGTGGTAGACGCCGCTCACGACCTCGCCGTTGGGCAGCGTCTTGTGGATCTCCAGGCCCCACGGCAAGGTGGTCGCCCGCCCGTACAGCTCCTGGTTGAAGTAGTTGCCCCAGCGGCCCATCGCCTGCGCGAGCGCGATGCCCGGCGCGATGGCGTCGGCGTACGCGGGCAGCGGCACGCCCCGGCGGCGGCAGCCGATCCAGGCGCCGACCGCGCCCAGCGCGACCGCACCCCAGATCCCGAGGCCGCCCTCCCAGATCTTGAGGGCGTTCCAGGGGTCCTTCCCCTCGCCGAAGTACAGCTGGTGGTCGGTGATCACGTGGTACAGCCGGCCGCCGACCAGGCCGAACGGCACGGCCCAGACGGCGATGTCGCCGACGGTGTGCTTGGCACCGCCCCGGGCGACCCAGCGCTTGCTGCCGAGCCAGACGGCGGCGACGACACCGAGGATGATGCAGAAGGCGTAGGCGCGCAGCGGGATCGGTCCGAGGTAGAGGACGCCCCGCGACGGGCTGGGAATGTAGGCGATATCCATGGCAGTTCCGACGCTACAGGGTCCGACGCCCCGGTCGGACACCCCCGGGGTCACGGAAACCGAACAACGCGCCGCCGCCCCCTCCGGACGGGGAGCGGGCGGCGGCGCCGCTGGGGCGGCTCAGCCGGCCGCGGGCGACGGGTTGTTCGCCTCCGAAGCGGCGCTGGTCGGCGCCGGGGTCTGCCCGTGCGAGCCCGCCGTGCCGAGCTGTTTGCCCTGGTTCGCGGCGTCCACCCACTTCACCAGATTGGCCGGGGTGATCTCCTCGTTGCCGTTCTTCGGGTAGATCGGCTGGCCGTTGAGCAGCACGGTCGGCGTCGACTTGTAGCTGGACTTGTCGAAGTCCTGCTGCACCGCGGACACCCAGCCGCCGAACTTGTTGTCGTTGACGCAGGCCTGGAACTCCGGCGTGTCCAGGCCGTCGACCTGCTTGGCCAGGTTCAGCAGGACGGCCTTGTTGCCGAAGGCGTCGTTGGTCTCGTCCGGCTGGTTGCGGTACATCACGTCGTGGAAGTCCCGGAAGTGCCCGGCGTCCTGGGCGCAGGCGAGCGCGTTGGCGCCGTTCTTGGAGCCCTTGCCGGGCAGGGCCCGGTCGATGAACGACACGATGTGGGCGTTGGTGTAGATCTTCCCGGCGTCCTCGAGCTGGTCGATGGTCGAGGAGAACTCGCGTTCGAAGATGCCGCACGCGGGGCAACGCGGGTCCTCGTACACCGTGAGGACCGACGGGGCGTTGCTCGCACCGACCGGGACGACCAGGTTCTTGTCTCCGATGGTGCCGGCCGGGGCGGCGGTCGGGGTCTCGGGCTTGGAGCGCTCGTTCTGCACCACGACGCCGGCGATCACGGCGGCGGCGATCACCACCAGCACGGCCCCGCCCACCATCAGCTTCTTCCTGCGCTTGGAGGAGGCCTGATCGGCCGCCCGCTGCGCCAGCATCCGCTCGCGGGCGGTGCGCTTGCCTTCTCGGTTCTTCTCGCTCATTGCCTTGACATCCACGGTCGGGGAGCCTTCGTCGGGTGCGGGGGACGGGGGGTCAGCTGGCCAGCCAGCCGTCGGCCGAGAGCCGGGTGCGGGGCCGCCACAACAGCCACCCGACCAGCAGCAGGAACCCGGTGTCGCGCAGGATCTCCTGCAGGTACTCGGTCTGCGAGGCGTCGACGTGCCCGCCGCCGCCGAAGCAGCCGCAGTCGATCGAGATGCCGCGTGCCCAGGCCGAGGCGATCCCGGCGATGAAGGTGAGCAGCAGCAACGCGGAGACCCCGGCGACCAGCCGGACGCCGAGGCCGGTCACCAGCAGCAGCGCGAGCGCCAGCTCCAGGAAGGGCAGCCCGTAGCCGATCGGCTTGACCAGGCTCTCGGGCAGGATCTCGTACGCGCGGACGGCCTGGGCCGCCTCCGCCGGATCGGCGATCTTCGCCAGCCCGGCCCACCCCCACACCACCGCCAGACCGAGCCGCGCGGCGGTGCCCAACCACTCACTCCAGGCCGGCACCGGCCGCCGCGCCGCCGGCGCGGGCGCCGAGTCACCGGGCTGCGCTGCCAGGCCGGCCATCAGGGAACCCCTCTCGGGAAACTCGTTCACTTCCTGATGAACCGTAAGGGATGAAGGGCGGTTCCTCCGTTTTCACGAATTACGCCGCATGAGTGACACAACATGACGTTCTGTCCGAATACGGCGAACGCCCGTACGTCAGCGGCAGCCCGGCATCCGCCCCGGGTCGAACAGCTCCAGCCGCCCCTCGCGCGGCGCCCGGGCCGCCCGCTCGGCCGCGTCCCACCGCGCCGCCTCCGCACAGGCGACCGCCTCCCGCTCCGCCCGCTCGGCCCCCCGCTTGGCCAGCGCATGCCCCACCGCGGTGTGCGCCCCGACGGCCGCGCCCAGAGCCAGCGCGGCGGCCGCCGCCCGCAGCAACACGGCCCGATGAAGACCAGCCACAGACTCACCCCTTCGCTCGCCCGGCAACCCCCGCGCACCTCGTTCGTGCACTCGTCCCTCCACTCAACGCCGGTCAACCCCCACTGGTGCGTGTCGCCCCCGCTCTTCACCCGTTCGGGGCCGCCCCCACGCTGACGCCTCCCCCGAACCGCCGACGCCCCGCACCCACCCAACCCACGAACACCAACGGCCCGCCACCCCCCGAAGGGATGGCAGGCCGTCAGCCAACCGTTCCTACCGCGCGTCAGCGCCCCCGCGCCGAACCCCCGCCGCCAGCTCGCCCGCGAGCCCCCGCACCGCGTCCAGCGCCGCCGCCTCGTCCTCCCCCGCCTCCAGGATCCGCTGGACGAAGGCCGACCCCACGATCACCCCGTCCGCGAACCGGGCGACCTCCGCCGCCTGCTCGGCGTTGGAGACCCCGAGCCCGACGCAGACCGGCAGGTCCGTCGTGGCCCGGGTGCGGGCGACCAGGTCCTCGGCCAGTGAACCGACCGCCGACCGGGTCCCGGTCACCCCCATCACGGCGGCCGCGTACACGAAGCCGCTGCCCGCCGCGGTGACCTCGGCCAGCCGGACGTCCTTGCTGCTGGGTGCGACCACGAACACGGTGTCCAGCCCGTGCTCGTCCGCCGCCTTGCGCCACTCCTCGGACTCCTCCACCGGCAGGTCCGGCAGGATGCAGCCCGCCCCGCCCGCCGCGGCCAGGTCGGCGGCGAAGCGCGCCACGCCGTAGCGGTCGACCGGGTTCCAGTACGTCATCACCAGCACCGCCGCCTCGGGGTGCGCGGCGGCGACCTCCTGGACGGTACGCAGCACGTCCTTGATCCGCACACCACCCCGCAGCGCGATGTCGTCCGCGGTCTGGATCACCGCGCCGTCCAGGACCGGGTCCGAGTGCGGCAGGCCGACCTCGACCACGTCGCAGCCGCCCTCGATCAGCGCGTTGACCGCCCGGATGCCGCCGTCGACGGTCGGGAAGCCGGCCGGCAGGTAGCCGATCAGCACGGCGCGGTCCTCGGCCCTGGCGGCCGCCAGACGGCCGCTGAGCTTGCTGGCACTGGGCTTGCTGGCACTGGGCTTGCTCGCCATGGTCACTTACCCCCATCGGCCGCGTCGCCGGCCGCCTCGTCGTACAGCCCGAAGTACTGGGCCGCGGTGTGCATGTCCTTGTCGCCGCGCCCGGAGAGCGAGACCAGGATGGTGGCCTCCGGTCCGAGCTCGCGGCCCAGCTCCAGGGCCCCGGCGAGCGCGTGGGCGCTCTCGATGGCCGGGATGATGCCCTCGGTACGGGACAGCAGCCGCAGCGCCTGCATCGCGGCGTTATCCGTCACCGGCCGGTACTCGGCCCGCCCGGTGTCCTTCAGCCACGCGTGCTCCGGCCCGACGCCCGGGTAGTCCAGGCCCGCCGAGATGGAGTGCGACTCGATGGTCTGCCCGTCCTCGTCCTGCAGGACGTACGTACGGGAGCCGTGCAGCACACCCGGGTCGCCCTTGGTGAGGGTGGCCGCGTGCTTGGGGGTGTCGGCACCCTCGCCGGCCGCCTCGCAGCCGATCAGCCGCACGCCGGCGTCCGGGATGAACTCGTGGAAGATCCCCATCGCGTTGGAGCCGCCCCCGACGCAGGCGACCACCGCGTCGGGCAGCCGCCCGGTGCGGTCGAGGACCTGCTGCCGCGCCTCCACGCCGATGACCCGGTGGAAGTCGCGGACCATCATCGGGAAGGGGTGCGGCCCGGCGACGGTCCCGAACAGGTAGTGGGTGGAGTCGACGTTCGCGACCCAGTCCCGGAAGGCCTCGTTGATGGCGTCCTTCAGCGTCCGGCTGCCGGACTTGACGGCCACCACCTCGGCGCCGAGCATCCGCATCCGGGCGACGTTGAGCGCCTGGCGCTGGGTGTCGACCTCGCCCATGTAGATGGTGCATTCGAAGCCGAACAGCGCGCAGGCGGTGGCGGTGGCCACGCCGTGCTGGCCGGCACCGGTCTCGGCGATGATCCGGGTCTTGCCCATCCGCCTGGTGAGCAGCGCCTGGCCCAGCACGTTGTTGATCTTGTGCGAGCCGGTGTGGTTGAGGTCCTCGCGCTTGAGCAGGATGCGCGCGCCGCCCGCCTCGGCGGAGAAGCGGTGCACGTCGGTCAGCGGGCTCGGGCGGCCGGTGTAGTCCTTGAGCAGCGCGTCGAGTTCGGCGGTGAAGGCCGGATCGGCCTTGGCCTTCTCGTACTCCTCGGCGACCTGCTCGACCGCGGCGACCAGAGCCTCGGGGATGAAGCGGCCGCCGTACGCGCCGAAGTAGCCGCGGGCGTCCGGCACCTGGGCACCGGGCAGGTAGTCCTTCTCGGACATGGTGGATTCCCTCGGGGAGATGTGGATGACTGTGACGTCTGATCGGCCGGCTTCAGCCGAGCGTCACGCGCCATCGCCGCCCCGGCACCTGCCCCGGCTCGCAACCGATCACGTACCGCACCCGGCGCCCCAGCACCCGGCGTGCGGGCGCGCGGCAGCCGCGCGGGCGGCAACCTGGGGCGAGTCGGGTGGCGATCTTCATCGGGCTGTGTCAGTCCTTGTGCCGGACGGCGGGGTGGGTCCCGGCCGCGACCAGGTCGGCCACCGCGGCACGCGGGTCCTTGCCGGTCACCAGGGACTCGCCGACCAGCACGGCGTCGGCGCCAAGGTTGGCGTAGTTGATCACGTCGAGCGGGCCGCGCACACCGGACTCGGCGACCCGGACGATGCCGGCCGGGATGGCGTGCGAGACGTTCTCGAAGGTGTTGCGGTCCACCTCAAGGGTCTTGAGGTTGCGGGCGTTGACGCCGATGATCCGCGCCCCGGCGTCCGCCGCGCGCTTGATCTCCTCCTCGTCGTGCACCTCGACCAGCGGCGTGAGGCCGATCGACTCGGCGCGCTCGATCAGCGACACCAGGGCCGGCTGGTCGAGGGCGGCGACGATCAGCAGGGCGAGGTCGGCGCCGTGCGCGCGGGCCTCCCACAGCTGGTAGGCGGTGACGATGAAGTCCTTGCGCAGCACCGGGGTGTCCACCGCGGCGCGGACGGCGTCCAGGTCGGCCAGCGACCCGCCGAAGCGGCGCTGCTCGGTCAGCACGCTGATCGCGGCGGCACCGCCGGCCGCGTAGTCGCGCGCCAGGGCGGCCGGATCGGCGATCGCTGCCAGTGCGCCCTTGGACGGGCTGGAGCGCTTCACCTCGCAGATCACCCGGACCCCGTCGCCCTTCAGGGCGGCGACGCCGTCCTTGGCCTCCGGGGCCTTGGCCGCCAACGCCTTCAGCTCGTCCAGGGAGACCCGGGCCTGCCGCTCGGCGAGGTCCTCACGGACCCCTTCGATGATCGAGTCGAGCACACTCACTCAGGAGCCCCCATCGTTTCTGCCAGTTCGCTCATCTGAGCCGGACGGGCTGCGGCCCATCCGCTCTTCGATGGTATCGGCACCCACTCGTCCGCCGCGCATCCGCCCGAACCGCGTCTCGCGGAACGGGACGCTCCCTCCGGCGGCCGTCGGCTTCCTCCCCGCCGGCCCTACGTCCCAGCTCAGACCGGCCGCGGTGCCGGAGGTCCCCGCTCAGACCAGCTGCGGTGCCAGCCCCGCCCCGACCGGGAGGTTGCGCACCACCGTGAACACCAGCACCAGCAGGAGGATCAGCGCCCAGCGCCGGACCCCGACCGAGACCCTCAGCGACGGCCCGCCGGTCAGCGCGGCCCAGCCCCAGCGCAGCCAGAGCACCGCCAGGACGCCGAACAGCAGCACGGCCACGGCGTTGTCGTGCAGGGCTCCGGTGAGGTCCCCGTGGGCCAGCGCGTGGACACAGCGCAGGCCCCCGCAGCCGGGGCACCACCAGCCGGTGGCGGCCAGGAAGGGGCAGTCGGGGTAGTGCCCGCGGGCGTTCGGGTCCACCACGGCGACGTACCCGGCGGGAATGGCCACCGCCGCCAACGCGGCCAGCGGCGGGCCCAGCCGGCGCAGAACGGGCGGCGGGGCGGGGGCGGTGGGGGCGGCGTTCACGCCCCGATTGTGCCCGCGCCGGGCCCGGACAGAACGAAACGGCGGGCGTGGCGCGCCCGCCGTTCGGTTGTGCGAAAGGAGTACCTGTCGTCAGGCGGCGACGGCACGGGCCTCCAGGGCCGCCTTCCGGGCCGCGCTCTGCTCCTCGACCGACTTGTACACGTTGGGGCTCGGCTGCTTGCCCATGCCGGCCATCGACATGGCCTTGCCGATGATGCCGCCGACCAGGACGACCGCCAGACCGGCCCCGACCAGCAGCGGCGACGGCAGGATCATCGCGACACCCGCGATGGCGAAGCCGACGAAGGAGATGACGACGCCGGTCCAGGCGGCGGGGTTGTGGCCGTGTGCTGCTGCTGCCATCGATGGTGCTCCTAGGCTCTCGGGGCCCAGCCGGGCCTGCGGGGCCGCCGGCGGGTTGACGGGTTCCATTGTGCCGGGCCGCACACGGGCGGCCCAAAGCGGGTGGCGGGTCTATCGCGTCACACGTGCCGCTCGGACTCAGACGGCGGTGGGGTCCTCGCCGCGGTCCAGGGCCTTCCACAGGTCACCCGGCGTATCGGCCTTCACCGGGGCCTTGCGGGTGGGCGCCTCGTAGCGGCTGCCCATGGCCGGCCAGCCGCGGCCGTAGCGCAGGGTGATCAGCCCGGCCAGGGCCAGCAGCAGCCCGCCGGCCAGGGCGACCCAGGGCCAGGCGCTGTGCGAGACCTCGGTGGCCGTCGAGCCGGCCAGCGCCAGCTTGCCGGAGGCGGCGGAGTCCAGCGCGGCGGTGTCCGAGGCCCCGGCCACCGAGGCGGCGGCCGCGCCGAGCCCGGCCAGCAGGGTCAGCGTGCCGACCGCGAGCCGGCCGACGCCGCGCACCGCGAACACCGCGACGGCCGCGGCCAGGCCCACCAGGGCCAGCCCGCCGGGCAGTTCGGAGATCCTGCCGCCGGTGACGGACACGTCCAGGGTGCCGGCCCGGCCCTCGGCCCAGTCCCGCCCGGCCGCGGTCAGCACCAGCACGGCGCTCAGCACGGTCAGCAGCAGCATCACACCGAGGGTGCGGCGGCCGGCCGTGGAGGTGGCGGGAGCGGCGGGGGCAGGGGTCTGGTCTGCAGCGGTCACCCGTCCACTATCCCCCGGCCGACGCCGGGGTCCGTACCCGGGGTCGGGAACTCGTCCGTCCGCAGCACCACCGTCCGGCCGCCGAGCGGCAGGAACAGGTCGTTGCCGAACGGCACCCGTTCGGCCTCCCGGTACACCCCGCCCGGATCCGGCGCGGTGTGCACGGTGCAGACGGCGGCGGCCGGGTCGACCACCACGTACAGCGGCACACCGCTCTGCGCGCAGGCCCGCGCCCAGGCGTGGTCCCGGCCGGGGTGCGCGACCTCCAGCACCGCCGCCACGTCGGCGGCGCCGTACCGGCCCCGAGCGCCGCGGCCGGCCCCGGGGTCGAGCACCGCGAGGTCCGGGGCGATCGGGCCGGACGCGGCCGGGAAGTCGACCACCACGCCGGAGAGCACCCGGCCGGGGCCGACCAGCTGCTCCCCGAACTGCACGGCGGCGCCGAACACGACCTCCCAGCGCAGCTCGTCGTACGGCACCTCGGGCATCCCGGCCGCCTCCTCACGCCTCAGGACAGTTCCGGCCTCCGCAGCGTATTGGCGGTGGCGACGGCCCGCAGCACGGCGGCCGCCTTGTTGCGGCACTCGGTGTCCTCACCGTGCGGGTCGGAGTCGGCCACCACGCCCGCGCCCGCCTGCACGTACGCGGTGCCGTCGCGCAGCACCGCGGTGCGGATCGCGATCGCGGTGTCCGAGTCCCCGGCGAAGTCCAGGTAGCCGACGCAGCCGCCGTACAGGCCGCGCCGGGTGGGCTCCAGCTCCTCGATGATCCGCATCGCCCGGGGCTTGGGCGCGCCGGAGAGGGTGCCGGCCGGGAAGCAGGCGGTCAGCACGTCGAAGGCGGTCCGCCCGGGGGCGACCTTGCCGGTGACGGTGGAGACGATGTGCATCACGTGGCTGTAGCGCTCGATCTGCATGAAGTCGACCACCTCGACGCTGCCCGGCTCGCAGACCCGCCCGAGGTCGTTGCGGCCGAGGTCGACCAGCATCAGGTGCTCGGCCCGCTCCTTGGGGTCGGCAAGCAGCTCGGCGGCCAGCGCCGCGTCCTCGTGCGGGGTGGCACCGCGGTGCCGGGTGCCGGCGATCGGGTGCAGCATCGCCTCGCCGTCGGTGACCTTGACCAGCGCCTCCGGGCTGGAGCCGACCACGTCGAAGCCGCCCTCGGCGCCGCCGTCCGGCCCGGGGAAGCGGAACAGGTACATGTACGGGCTGGGGTTGGTGGTGCGCAGAACGCGGTAGACGTCCAGCGCGGAGGCCGGGCAGGGCGCCTCGAAGCGCTGCGAGGGCACGACCTGGAAGGCCTCGCCGGCCCGGATCCGCTCCTTGACCTCCTCCACTGCCGCCCGGTACGGCGCCCCGCCGAACGGCGAGTGCACCTCGCCGGGGCCGGCCGGGGTGAAGGTGGCCAGGCCCGGGTCGACCGGCTTGAGCAGGTCGGCCTCCATCGCGTCCAGCCGGGCCACCGCGTCCGCGTAGGCCTCGTCCACGCCGCTGGCCAGGTCGTTGTGGTTGACGGCGTTGGCGATCAGCAGCACCGTGCCGTCGGCGTGGTCGAGCACCGCCAGATCGGTGGCCAGCAGCATGGTCAGCTCGGGCAGCTTGAGGTCGTCCGGGTTGAGGTCGGGCAGCTTCTCCAGCCGGCGGACGACGTCGTAGCCCAGATAGCCGACCAGGCCGCCGGTCAGCGGCGGCAGGCCGTCGTCGGCGTGCCGCGGGGTGTGCAGCGCCTCCAGGGCGGCGCGCAGCACCTGCAGCGGGTCGCCGGTGGTCGGGATGCCGACCGGCGGGGTGCCGAGCCAGCGGGCGTCGCCGTCCTCGGCGACGGTCAGCGCGGCGGCGCTGCGCACGCCGACGAAGGAGTAGCGCGACCAGCTGCGGCCCTGCTCGGCGGACTCCAGCAGGAAGGTGCCGGGCCGCTCCTCGGCGAGGCTGCGGTAGAGGCCGATCGGGGTGAGGCCGTCCGCGAGGAGCCTGCGGGTGACCGGGATCACCCGGGTGTCGACGGCGAGCTTGCGGAAGGCTTCGAGGTCCATGCGGGGCGGCACCTTCTGGAGTTGTGGACGGGGGTGGGGGTCAGGCGAGCGGGAGCACGTCGGCGTCGAAGCAGGTGCGGTCGCCGGTGTGGCAGGCCGCGCCGGTCTGGTCGACCTTCACCAGCAGGGTGTCGCCGTCGCAGTCGAGCGCCACCGACTTGACCGCCTGCACGTGGCCGGAGGTGTCGCCCTTGACCCAGTACTCGCGGCGGCTGCGGCTCCAGTAGGTGCAGCGGCCGGTGGTGAGGGTGCGGTGCAGCGCCTCGTCGTCCATCCAGCCGAGCATCAGCACCTCACCGGTGTCGTACTGCTGCGCGATGGCCGGGAGCAGGCCGTCCTCGGTGCGCTTGAGGCGGGCGGCGATCGCGGGGTCGAGGGCGGTGGTGCCGGGGGCGGCGGGTGTGGTGGACATGGGGCCATTGTGTCAGCCCGTCCGGCGACCCCGGCGGTCCGTCCGGGGGGCGAACGGTTCGGGGGCGGTCCGTTCGGGGGCAGTTCCGCCAACCGCCTGCCGGGCGTGGCCCCGGTGGGCCATCCTCGTGGCCATGACCTCTGCGCAGCAGCCGCCCGCAGCCACCGCCTCCCGTCCGTCCCGGGGCCTGGTGATCGCCGTCGTCGCCGTCCTGGCCGTGCTGCTCGCGGTGGTGGCCACCGTGCTGCTCTGGCCGGAGGACAAGAAGCCGGCCACCGCGCCGCCCCCGCCCTCGGCGACCCCGACGCCGACTCCGACACCGCCCCCCACCCCGACGCCCACCCCCACCAGGCCGCACCCCCCTTACGCCTACTTCCCGGTGGGCACCTGCTTCGACCACCCCCAACTCAGCCCGGTGATCACCCACGCCGAGGAACGCCCCTGCACCGGCGAGCACGACGGCGAGGTCATCGCCAACCTCAAACTCGCCGACGGCCTGAGCGGCGAGATCCCCATCGCCCTCGCCATGCGCGACGGCTGCAAGGACGCCGAAACCGCCGCCAAGGCCCGCCAGGCCGACGGGAAGACCTACTACCCCCGCCAGTTCGGCCCCGCCATGGCCAACTACCAACAGGGCTGGCGCGACTACACCTGCACCCTGACCGCCGGAAACAAGCAGGGCGGCCCGAAGCTGACCGGGCCGCTCCACCCATAGGCTGACACCATGTCGAACCACGCCCTCGCCGAACGTCACCGTCTCGCCGAACTCCTCACCGCCGCCGGGCCGGACGCCCCCACCCTCTGCGCCGGATGGACCACCCGGGACCTCGCCGCCCACCTGGTCATCCGGGAGCGCCGCGCCGACGCGGCGGCCGGCATCCGGGTCGGCGCCCTGGCCGGCTGGACCCAGCGGGTGCAGGACGGCTACGCCGAGCGTCCGTACGAGGAACTGGTACGACTCTTCCGCGCCGGGCCTCCGCTGTTCTCCCTCTTCGCCCTGCCCGGCGCCGACGAAGCGGCCAACACCATCGAGTACTTCGTCCACGCCGAGGACGTCGCCCGGGCTGGGGACGACTGGACCGCCCAGCCCGTCCCGCCCGGCCGCGCCGAGGCCCTGTGGCGACGCCTCCCGATGATCGCCCGCCTCGAAGCGGGCCGCCGCTCCCCCGTCCGCCTCACCCTCAGCCACCCCGACGGCCGATCCCTCACCGTCGGCCCGGCCGGCGCCCCCACCGTCCACCTCACCGGCGACCCGGGCGAACTCGTCCTCTTCACCTACGGCCGCGGCGCCCGCACCACCCTCACGGTCGACGGCGCCCCGGACGCCGTCGAGGCCCTCCGCCACGTCCTGCCCCTGCCGCCGAAATAGATCCGAAGACGGCGTCCCACGACACGGGGGTTCCTGCCCGTGCCGTGGGACGCGGCCACAACCGGGTTACGGAGTAAGCCGGTTCGGCCCGCGGAACAGGAAGGTCGCCTCGCGGATCGAGGGCAGGCCGAGCATGGCCATCAGCACCCGGCCGAGGCCCATGCCGAGGCCCCCGTGCGGCGGGCACCCGTACCGGAACGCGTTGAGGTAGTCCTGCATCGGCTCCGTGCTCATGCCCTTCTCGGCGGCCTGCTTGAGCAGCACGTCGTACCGGTGCTCGCGCTGCGCGCCGGTGGTGACCTCCAGGCCCTTCCACAGCAGGTCGAAGCTCAAGGTCACACGTGAGTCATCGGCAGGCCGCATGTGGTAGAAGGGCCGGATACCGACCGGGTAGTGCGTGATGAACACGAACTCGTGCCCGGTGGCCTCCTTGATGTGGGCCGAGACACCCCGCTCACCCTCCGGGTCCAGGTCTTCCTTGACCCCTGCCGGGTCCCAGCCGCCCTTGCGCAGGATCTCCTGCGCCTCGGCCATGGTGATGCGGGGAAACGGCGTCGTGGGCACGGTGACCTCGACGCCGAAGTGCTCGGCGATCGCCTCGCCGTGCAGGTCGGCGACCTCGGCGATCGCGTGGGCGAGCATCTGCTCCTCGAACGCCATCACGTCCTCGACCCCGTCGATCCAGGCCAGCTCCACGTCGACGCCGGTGAACTCGGTGGCGTGCCGGGCGGTGAACGACGGTTCGGCGCGGAAGACCGGCCCGATCTCGAAGACCTTGTCGACGCCGGCCGCGATCGCCATCTGCTTGAAGAACTGCGGCGACTGCGCCAGGTAGGCGCTGCGGCCGAAGTAGCCGAGCTCGAAGACCTCCGCGCCGGACTCCGAGGCGGTGCCCATGAGCTTGGGGGTGTGCATCTCGGTGGCCCCCTGCGCGTAGGCGTACTCCCGCAGGCCCTGTTCGAGGGTGGTCTGCACCGCGAACACCAGCTGGGTGGCGGGACGGCGGCGCACGTCCAGGAAGCGCCAGTCCAACCGCTGCTCCAGGCCGGTGCGGCCGTCGATCGGCAACGGCGTAGCGGCCGGGTTCAGGACCTCGACCGCCTCGGGGACGATCTCCAGGCCGCCGAGCTTGACCTGGGCCGCGTCGACGACGCGGCCGGTGATCCTCACGGCGGACTCGGATGTGAGGGCTTCGAGCCGGGCCTCCAGTGGCCCGTCGTCACGCTTGTGGGTCACCTGCACCAGGCCGGTGCCGTCCCGCACGATGACGAACTGCATCGCGCGCTGCAGGCGCAGGGTGTGCACCCAGCCGCAGACGGAGACGGTCCGGCCGACGTGTTCCCGCAGGTCGGAGACACGGACGCGGCTGTGGATCATTGAGGTCCTCCGAAGGACATCGTCATGATCCCTTGGGAGTGCGGGCGAGAAGGGCAACTCGCGGTACCACCGCACTTTCGCCGCCACGCAGTGGCGGCCTCGTTCGGGCCTGGTGACGGGGGCCGGCCGGCGGGGCATTGGACCACCGTTCGGGGCCGTTCCTCCCCGCGCTCGGGAGGGTCTTCGCCTCGGGGCGCGAGACCGCCTTCCCAGCTTCCGGCGGCTCTCTCTGCTCGCGTGATCCCTGGCTACTCGTCTCCGTCGACGCGTTGCCCAGCAGGATACGAAGCGGGTGGCGGCAACGGCAACCAAGAAACCCGCGCGGTGGCGGGGCCCACCGGTGGTGCCGGTGGGCCCCGCAGCCGGGTCGGCCGGTCAGCCCTTGGGGCGGCCCTTGGAGATGAACAGCTGGACCGTCTCGTTCGCCGCCACGGTACGCCCGGCCTGCGGCTCGGAGTTGATGACGGACCCGGCGGGCACCTTCCAGTCGGTGAGCTCGTGGACCTCGTAGCGCAGCCCGGCCGCGTCCAGCAGTCGGGTGGCGGCGTCCCGGGACAGGACGGTGAGCGAGGGCACGGTCACCGTCGCGGTGCCGGACGCGGGCGGGTCTGCGGGGGAAGGGGCGCCCTCGGTCGCCGTCGGCCCGCCGACGGGCGCCGACACCGGGGCCGAGGCCGATGCCGAGATGGACGCGGACCCGGAAGCGGAGGCGGAAGCGGGCACCGACTGGACGGCCGGGGCCGGCCCGGTCCCCGACGGGCGGTCCCCGCCACCCGTCGATCCTCCCGCCGTCACTTCCACCCCCATGACGGCCGCCGGCCGCGCCCTGCTGCACGACCACCGCGGAAGTGGCGCGGCTCACGCCCGCCGGTGCCCTGCCACCCCACCGCCGGCGGTCGACGACGGCGGGCCCGCCGGCCGGGGAGATCCCTGACCGACGGGCCCGCCGTCCGACCTTCGGCCTACCAGCCGCCGGTGCCGATCTCGGTGCGGGAGCTCAGCCCCTTGCCGGTGCCCTTGTAGAGGTAGAGCTTTCCGGTCTCACCGGGCGCGGACTCCACCGCCGCCAGGTCACCGATGCCGTCACCGGTGAAGTCCGCCCCCGCGTAGTCGGAGATCCCGTTCCAGCCACCGGAACCGATCTCCACCCGGTCGCCCAGGCCGTGGCCGTTGCCCGGGTACAGCCACAACTTCCCCGTGGACGTCTCGGTCGCCACCAGGTCGTCCTTGCCGTCCTTGTTCATGTCACCAGGGCTGACGATCTTGTTCATCCCGTTCCAACCACCGGAACCGATCTCCACCCGGTCACCCAGGGACCCGCTGCGGCCGGGATACAGCCACAGCTTCCCGGTCGAGTTCTCGGTCGCCACGACATCGGCGACGCCGTCGCCGTTGAAGTCGCCCACCGCGGTGTTGTTCATGCCGTTCCAGCCGCCGCTGCCGAGCTCGATCCGGCCTTCGATGCCGTGGCCGTTGCCCGGGTACAGCCAGAGCTTGCCGGTCGACTTCTCGGTCGCGACGATGTCGTCCCCGCCGTCACCGTTCAGGTCACCGGCCGCCAGGTTGCTCATCCCGTTCCAACCACCGGAACCGATCTCCACCCGGCTGCCCAGCGTGCCCGACCCCGTCCCCGGGTACAGCCACAGCTTCCCCGTCGACACCTCCACCGCCACCAGGTCCTTCTTGCCGTCACCGTTGAAGTCACCGGCCGTCAGGTTCGTCATCCCCGGGTCCGACGGGCCTGCCGGGTACGGGTCCGCATGGTCGGTCGAGAGTCCGGTGCCGGGGCTGCATCCCCATGCGCCGGCTCCCTGGTCGGCGAGGATCTTCTCGGCGATCAGGATCTGTTCCTTCTTGGTCGCCTGGTGCGGATAGGCCGCGTACTGGGTGCCGCCGTAGTGCCGCCAGTTGTCCTCGGATATCTGGAGGCCGCCGTAGTAGCCGTTGCCGGTGTTGATGGACCAGTTGCCGCTGCTCTCGCAGGCGGCCACCTTGTCCCAGGTGCTGACCGACGCGGCATCGGCCGTGCCGGCGAGGCCGAGGGGTGCGAGGCTCAGCACGAAGACGGCCAGGCTCCTGCGCATGCGGGTGTGTGCGGACATGGGTGTTCTCCCCCTGGAATCGGTGTTGGCTGACGTTCGTTCAGTACTGCTTCGTTGCGTTCGACGGCTCACCAGCCGCCGGTGCCGATCTCGGTGCGGGAGCTCAGACCGTTGCCGGTGCCCTTGTAGAGGTAGAGCTTTCCGGTCTCACCGGGCGCGGACTCCACCGCCGCCAGGTCACCGATGCCGTCACCGGTGAAGTCCGCCCCCGCGTAGTCGGAGATCCCGTTCCAGCCACCGGAACCGATCTCCACCCGGTCACCCAGACCACGACCCGTCCCCGGGTACAGCCACAACTTCCCCGTGGACGTCTCGGTCGCCACCAGGTCGTCCTTGCCGTCCTTGTTCATGTCACCAGGGCTGACGATCTTGTTCATCCCGTTCCAGCCACCGGTACCGATCTCCACCCGGCTGCCCAGCCCGCCCGACCCCGTCCCCGGGTACAGCCACAGCTTCCCGGTCGAGTTCTCACTCGCCACCAGGTCCTTCTTGCCGTCACCGTTGAAGTCGCCCACCGCGGAGTTGTTCATCCCGTTCCAGCCACCGGAACCGATCTCCACCCGGTCACCCAGACCACGACCCGTCCCCGGGTACAGCCACAGCTTCCCCGTCGACTTCTCGGTCGCCACGATGTCGTCCTTGCCGTCACCGTTCAGATCACCGGCCGCCAGGTTGCTCATCCCGTTCCAACCACCGGAACCGATCTCCACCCGGCTGCCCAGCGCGCCCGACCCCGTCCCCGGGTACAGCCACAGCTTCCCCGTCGACACCTCCACCGCCACCAGGTCCTTCTTGCCGTCACCGTTGAAGTCACCGGCCGTCAGGTTCGTCATCCCCGGGTCGTCCACCGAGGCCTTGGCGGCGACGTCGACGTAGTTCCGGTCGATGTTGATGGAGGTGCCGCCGTACGACTCCGTGACGTCGCCGGCGTACTGGTGGACGCGCTGGTGGTTGGACCAGTACCCCGCCGGGATGTAACTGTCGTCGGTGTCCGCGGCGTTGTTCCAGTTCGCCGCCCAGGCCACGTCGGGGCGGTCGAAGCCGGACGAGTTGTACACGGCGACCATGTCCTTGATCCCGCTCGACGAGGAACTGTAGACGCCGGAGCGGAAGTTGAGCTCGTGAAGTCGACTGGTCCAGCCCGACAGGTAGTTCAGCACGTTGGTGCGGTAGCCGGAGGAGTAGGCCTCCATGTCGACGTAGAGCACCGTGCCGTTGGTGAAGCCCAGGCCCTGGGCCAGGTTGACCGCGGCTTCCGCCGCCGCCCGGCCCTGGCCCTCGGCGTCCGAGGAGGAGATCCCCGCGGCCTGGGTGCCCGCGTAGATGGGCAGCAGGTGCCAGCCCGCACCGCTCTGCTGCGCGACCCACGACGCGGTGAGGTTGTTCTGCGCGCAGACCCGGGTCGGACCGCCGATGTAGATGCCCACGCCCCGGTAGGGCGAGGAGGCCCAGTCCGACATCGCGCCGGACGAAGGGGCGGCGCAGGCGTCGAACGCCTTGCCGGTGTAGCCGGTGCTCGGCGTCGCCGACGAGGCCTCCGACGCCGCGGCGGGCGCGGCGGGCGCGGCCAGGGCGCCCGGTGCGGCCTTCGGTGACTGCGGCACCGGTACCGGGGCCGCGGTGGCGCCGCCCTCGATCGCCGCGGATGCGAGGATGCGCTGCACCGCGGCGGCGGACGAGGCGACGTGGCTCGCCGTCACGTAGACGCCGGCGCCCTCGAAGGCCACCCGTGCCTCCTGGCCGACGCTGTCCGGCAGGGACGGGACGCCGCGTCCGGCGGGCACCGCGACGGTGGTGAGGTCGGCCCGCTCGGCGGCACCGGCGAAGGTCTCGACGACCAGCGCGTCCGCCTTCTCCCCGATCAGGTGGGTCGGACAGTTCTGGTCCGCGCCGGGGTGGCCGAGGTAGACGGTGTTCCGGTCCAGCCGGACGCAGGTGTCGGGAGCCTGAGCCAGGTCGACCACCGACCAGCTCGACGGCACCTGGAGCGAAAGCCCTTGGTACGTCACAGTCTTGACGTTCTGACCGACAGCGGAAGGATCAGCCGCCGGCCCGGCGACGACGGGCTCGGCCGCCTGGGCGGCCGGGCTCAGCGGCAGGGCGGCGGTGAGGGCGCCGGCCGCCACGACGAGCGAGGCGACGCCCCTCAGACGATGGTGGTTCACGGATCTCCAAGCAGACGGGCACGGCGGAGCCGCCCGGGGACGGATCCGGGCAGGGCGGCACGCAGCGGGGGGAAAGGCGAACGAGGGAAAGGGGGGTGGGCGGGGTGGGCCCGCACGGTGGTCGCGGGCCCACCCGGTTGCGGCGGCCGACCGGGCGAGGTCGGCGGAGCCCCTACGCGGTCTACCAGCCGCCGGTGCCGATCTCGGTGCGGGAGCTCAGACCGTTGCCGGTGCCCTTGTACAGGTAGAGCTTTCCGGTCTCACCGGGCGCGGACTCCACCGCCGCCAGGTCACCGATGCCGTCACCGGTGAAGTCCGCCCCCGCGTAGTCGGAGATCCCGTTCCAGCCACCGGAACCGATCTCCACCCGGTCACCCAGGCCGTGGCCGTTGCCCGGGTACAGCCACAGCTTCCCCGTGGACGTCTCGGTCGCCACCAGGTCGTCCTTGCCGTCCTTGTTCATGTCACCAGGGCTGACGATCTTGTTCATCCCGTTCCAGCCACCGGAACCGATCTCCACCCGGCTGCCCAGCCCGCCCGACCCCGTCCCCGGGTACAGCCACAGCTTCCCGGTCGAGTTCTCACTCGCCACCAGGTCCTTCTTGCCGTCACCGTTGAAGTCACCCACCGCGGAGTTGTTCATCCCGTTCCAGCCACCGGAACCGATCTCCACCCGGTCACCCAGACCACGACCCGTCCCCGGGTACAGCCACAACTTCCCCGTCGACTTCTCGGTCGCCACGATGTCGTCCTTGCCGTCACCGTTCAGATCACCGGCCGCCAGGTTGCTCATCCCGTTCCAACCACCGGAACCGATCTCCACCCGGCTGCCCAGCGCGCCCGACCCCGTCCCCGGGTACAGCCACAGCTTCCCCGTCGACACCTCCACCGCCACCAGGTCCTTCTTGCCGTCACCGTTGAAGTCACCGGCCGTCAGGTTCGTCATCCCCGGGTCCGACGGGCCGTCCTCGCGGATGGACTTGTTGCGGACCGGCACGAAGGTGCCGTAGCCGGGGTAGTACGGGTAGGGGATCTCGCGGTAGTGGACGCCGCTGCCGGTGAACTCGTAGCCCATGTAGTGGTCGGAGTCGGTCCACTTCTCGAACAGCACCACATGGCCGCTGGCCCCGCTGTTGTCGTTGAGCAGCGCGTCGCCGGCCTTGAGGTCGCCCTTGCTGATCCCCTCGGTGACGCCCTGCGGGCCGAAGGTGTCGGTGGTCAGCGAGTCACCGAGCTTCCAGGCCATCGAGACGTAGCCGGAGCAGTCGGTGCGGTACCCGTTGTGCGAGCCGGTCCAGCTGTAGTCGAGGCCGATGCCGACCCAGGTCTTGGCGCGCTGGATCGCCTCGCTCCGGGTGACCGCGGGGGCCAGCACCGAGGCGGCGGCGGACGAGCCGTCAGCGGAGGGCGCCTGGAAGGATCCTGCGCCCTTGCCGGCGCCGACCGGCTGGCCGGCGCCGCCGTACTCGCCGCCCGCGACCGCGGTGGCGGTCGTGGGGGCGGTCGTGGGGGCGGGTTCGGCGGCGAACGCGGCGCCGCCCTGGACGAGCAGCCCGAGCGACAGCGAGCCGGCCAGGCCGAGGGCGACGGCGGACGTGCGGAGATAGGCCTTGCGGGACATGAGAACTCCTGGAAAGGGCATTCGGAGGACCGGTGCGGCGAAGAGCGCCCGGATCACCGGAAGAGGGAGCGCCGGAGGAACTCCGGCAGGATGTGGACGGCCGTCAGCCGGCGACGGAGATGCGCCAGGACCGGAAGACCGGAGACCGCGAGATGGCGGCGGAACAGATGGCCAGCGAATGGGCGGGGGCGTTGTCGCCGCTTCCGCCGCTGGTGAAGATGATGAGGTCGATGGAGTCCTGACGGACTCTCGACTGGACGTGCTCCAGGCCGCCGCAGGGATCGGCGTGGGCCCAGAGCACGTCCTTGAGGACATGGGCGTCGGCCCCGGTGGGCGGACGCGGGTCGGGGCTCGTCAGGGTGAGACGGACAATGTGCATCGGGCTCGGTCCGCGTGGCCGACGCCGACGGCAGCGGTCACTTCTTGTTGTCCCAGCTGATGCTGCCCGGGTCGCCCAGGCCGGGCTTGCCGGTCCCGCTCGGGGTGGGGGCGCCCGGGGTGGGCACGCCCGCGCCGGGGTCGCTCGCCGCGGACACGCCCGCCACGGTGACCGGTGCGGCGGCGGCGGTGACGGCCGGCAGAGCGAGCGTGGCCACCACTGCCGCAGCCGCGAGAACACCGGAAACGCGAGCGGAGATCCGCATGGAGAACAACCCCCTGGTTGATGGTCGATCGGTTCGTCGAACGGGCGACGGCTGCTTCCCGTCTCCCACCGGCCCGGGGCTCGGCGCCCCTGCGGCTCGGTGATCCCTATCCTGCAAGCCCGACCGGCGCTCCGGAAGGCCTTCCCCGAGGCACCATCAGGCCTGGCACCATCGCGCCACCCCAGCCCCGGCTCTCCACTGCCGCCTCAGCGGTCCGGGCCCGCCACCGCCACCGCACCGGCCCCACCGACGGTCCGTCAGCTCTCCTTGCACACACGTGTGCGAACTGTGAGAATCACGCGAGCGGCCTTGACGTTGCCGGGCCGCCCGCATCGCCGTGACCGGGGGGAATCGTGCTCGAAGTACTCGGACTGGACCCGACGGCGGAAGCCGTCTACACCGCCCTGCTGGTCGAGCCCGGCTGCGGGGTCACCGACCTCTGCCGCCGGCTCGGCCTCTCCGAGACCACCGTTAGGGAAGCCCTCGACCAACTCGCGGACCTGACGCTGCTGCGGCCCTCCCAGGAGGTTTCCGGCGCGCTGCGCCCGGTCAGCCCGGCGGTCGGCCTGGAGGCCGTCCTCCGCCGCCAGGAGGACGACCTCGCCCGCCGCCAGCAGGAGCTGGCCGCCAGCAAGGCGGCCGTGGCCCGGGCCGTCGCCGCCTACGCGGACCTGGTGCCCAACACCGCCTCGGACGCCACCGAGCGCCTGGTCGGGATGGACGCGATCCAGGCCAAGCTCGAGATGCTGGCGCGCGGCCTCCGGGAGGAGTTCCTCGCCGCGATCTCGGGCGGGGCGCAGTCCCAGGCCAGCATGGACGCCGCCCGCCCGCTCGACCAGGACGCCCTGGAGCGCGGCGTCGCCATGCGGACGCTCTACCAGGACAGCGTCCGCAACGACCAGGCCACCCACGCGTACGCCCAGTGGCTCACCGAGCTCGGCGGCCAGGTGCGGACGGCGCCCCTGCTGCCGCCCCGGCTGCTGGTCTTCGACCGGCGCACCGCCGTCGTCCCGATCGACCCGACGCGGACCAGGCTCGGGGCGCTCTGCACCAGCGAGCCCGGTCTGGTGGCCTCCTTGGTCGCCCTGTTCGAACAGGCCTGGTCCACCGCCGTGCCGCTCGGCGCCGACCAGCCCACCCATCACGACACCGGCCTCACCCCGTCCGAACGCGACCTGCTCCGCCTGCTCGGGACGGGCCTGACCGACGAGGCTGCCGGCAAGCGGCTCGGCATCTCGCTGCGCACCGTGCGCCGCCAGATGTCCGCCCTGATGGAGCGGCTCGATGCCGCCAGTCGCTTCGAGGCCGGCCTCAAGGCGGCGCAGCGCGGCTGGCTGTAGCCGCGCCCGGCCGCGCCCCGCAGCCCAGCCGACCGATAGCCCAGCCGACCGGCCGCGCCCCGGCTGCGGATGTCAGTACCCGGGTGCAGACTCGCAGGTGGCCGGGGAGGGGGCGTGCGCGCGCCCGACGGAACCGCCCCGGTCACTCTCCGTCGAAGGGGCACCACCTCATGCTCACCACCGACTTCCCCACCGGCTCGCCCTGCTGGATCGACCTCGGCACCCCGGACATCCCGGCCACCGCCGCGTTCTACGGCAAGGTCTTCGGTTGGACGTTCCAGGAGGTTCCCGACACGGGCGGTTACGGGTTCCTCCAGTCGGGCGGAAAGACCGTCGGCGCGCTCGGCAACCTCGACGCGGGCGCCCGGTCCGCCTGGACGACGTACTTCCGCACCGCCGACGTGGACGCGACGGTCAAGGCGGCCGAGCAGTCCGGTGCCACGGTCCGGGTCCCGCCGATGGACGTCATGCAGGAGGGCCGGTTCGCCGCGCTGACCGATCCGCAGGGCTCCGAGTTCGCGGTCTGGCAGGCCGGGAACACGGTCGGCCTGGACGCCGTGTCCGAGGACAACACGCTGGTCTGGTCCGAGCTGCACACCAAGGACCAGGACGGCGGTTTCTCCTTCTACCACGGCCTGTTCGGCTGGCGGGTGGAGAACTTCGAGCCGTCCCCGGGGATGAGCTACCGGGTGATCTCCACCGCCGAGGGCGACCAGCAGCAGACGAGCTTCGGTGGCATCGCCCCGACGATGCAGCCGGACCAGCCGTCCGCCTGGACGCCGTACTTCGCCGCCAACGACGTGGACGCGCTGATCGTCAAGGCGACGGCGGCCGGCGGCACCGTGCTGATGCCGGCCGAGGACGTGGAGAACGTCGGCCGGATCGCCTGGCTGGCGGACCCGAACGGCGCCCCGTTCGCCCTGATCAAGGGCGAACCGCGCGAGTCGTGAACAACCACGCGGGTCGTGAACACGCGTGAGGGCCCGCCGCACACCGGCGACGGGCCCTCACGCACGACAGCACAGGTCACCGGACGGGGTGCCCGGCCTCCCGCAGCGCGTTCTTGACCTCGCCGATCCGCAGGTCCCCGAAGTGGAACACGCTGGCCGCCAGCACCGCGTCCGCGCCCGCCTCCACGGCCGGCGCGAAGTCGGCGAGCTTGCCGGCCCCGCCGGAGGCGATGACGGGCACCGAGACGGCCTTGCGCACCGCCCGGATCATCTCCAGGTCGTAGCCGTCCTTGGTGCCGTCCGCGTCCATGGAGTTGAGCAGGATCTCGCCCGCCCCCAACTCGGCGGCGCGGCCCGCCCATTCGACGGCGTCCAGGCCGGCGCCCTGGCGCCCGCCGTGGGTGGTGACCTCGTAACCCGAAGCGGTCTCCGTACCCTCAGGGCAGCGCCGGGCGTCCACCGAGAGCACCAGCACCTGCCGCCCGAACCGCTGGGCGATCTCGCGGATGAGCTCCGGCCGGGCGATGGCCGCGGTGTTGACGCCGACCTTGTCGGCGCCGGCCCGCAGCAGCTTGTTGACGTCCTCGACGGCGCGGATGCCGCCGCCGACAGTGAGCGGGATGAACACCTGCTCGGCGGTGCGGCGGACCACGTCGTAGGTGGTCTCCCGGTCGCCGGAGGAGGCGGTGATGTCGAGGAAGGTCAGCTCGTCGGCGCCTTCGGCGTCGTAGAGCTTGGCCATCTCGACCGGGTCGCCGGCGTCGCGCAGGTTCTGGAAGTTGACGCCCTTGACCACCCGCCCGGCGTCCACGTCCAGGCAGGGGATGACTCGTACTGCGAGGGTCACGGCTGTTTGCCTTCCAGGGTCTTTGCCAGCCCGGCACGGTACGCGTCGATCTCGACCTCGACCAGCATCCGGGAGTCGATCAGCCCCTCGACCACCACCATGGTGGCCACCGGGCGGGCGGCGTCGAAGAGTTCGCGGTGGGCGCGGCCCACTTCCTCGGCGTCGCGGACGTGGGTGATGAACATCCGGGTGCGGACCACGTCGTCCGCGGTCAGACCGTACGCGGCCAGGGCCGAGAGCCCGACGCCGAACGCGGCGAGGGTCTGCCGGTACGGGTCGCCCTCGTGCTCGATCCGGCCGTCCACCAAGGCGGTGGAGCCGGCCACGTACACGTGGTCACCCGCGGCGACCGCCCGGGAGTAGCCGAACTCCTCCTCCCAGGGGGAGAAGCCGCCGACCCGGCCGCGTACGACCTGACCGCGTACGATCCGACCATCCGTCATCCTGAAACCGCCTCCAGGGCCTCTTCGAGGGTGAACTTCTGCTCGTAGAGTGCCTTGCCCACGATGGCGCCCTCGACACCCTCGCCGACGAGCGTGGCGATGGCGCGCAGGTCGTCCAGCGAGGAGACGCCGCCGGAGGCGACCACCGGGCGGTCGGTGGCGGCGCAGACGTCGCGCAGCAGCTGCAGGTTGGGGCCGGTCAGGGTGCCGTCGCGGTTGACGTCGGTGACGACGTAGCGGGCGCAGCCCTCCTGGTTGAGCCGCTCCAGCACGTCGAAGAGCTGGCCGCCGTCGCGGGTCCAGCCGCGGCCGCGCAGGGTGGTGCCGACCACGTCGAGGCCGACGGCGATCTTGTCGCCGTGCTCGGCGATGGCCTTGGCGACCCACTCGGGGGCCTCCAGGGCGGCGGTGCCGAGGTTGACCCGGGTACAGCCGGTGGCGAGGGCGCGGGCGAGCGACTCGTCGTCGCGGATGCCGCCGGACAGCTCGACCTTGATGTCCAGCTGGCCGGTGACCTCGCGCAGCAGCTCGTAGTTGCTGCCCGTCCCAAAAGCAGCATCCAGGTCGACCAGGTGCAGCCACTCGGCGCCGGCGTTCTGCCAGGCGAGGGCGGCGGCCAGCGGCTCGCCGAAGGAGGTCTCGGTGCCGGAGGCGCCCTTGACCAGGCGGACGGCCTGGCCGTCCCGGACGTCAACGGCGGGAAGCAGTTCGAGGCGGCTCATCAGTTACACAACTCTCAGACGGTCAGAGGGTGTTGACCCAGTTGGTCAGCAGGGCGGCGCCGGCGTCGCCGGACTTCTCGGGGTGGAACTGGGTGGCCCACAGCGGGCCGTTCTCGATCGCGGCGACGAACGGCTGGCCGTGCGTGGCCCAGGTGACCAGCGGCGGGTTGATCCGCGCGCTGTGGGTCTCCAGCTCCCAGCGCCGCACCCCGTAGGAGTGCACGAAGTAGAAGCGGGTCTGCGGGTCCAGGCCGGCGAACATCCGGCTGCCCTCGGGCACGTCCACGGTGTTCCAGCCCATGTGCGGGACGACCGGGGCGTCCAGCGGCTCGACGGTGCCCGGCCACTCGTCGCAGCCGGCCGTCTCCACGCCGTGCTCGACCCCCTTCTCGAAGAGGATCTGCATGCCGACGCAGATGCCCATGACCGGGCGGCCCCCGGCGAGCCGGCGGCCGATGATCCAGTCCCCGCGGACCGACTTCAGCCCGCGCATGCAGGCCTCGAAGGCTCCCACGCCGGGGACGAGCAGGCCGTCCGCGGCCATCGCGGTGTCGTAGTCGGAGCTGACCGTGACGTTCGCCCCGGTCCGCTCCAGAGCGCGCTGCGCGGAGCGCAGGTTGCCGGAGCCGTAGTCGAGGACGACGACGTTCTTGCCCATGTGTTCAGGTGTCCAGTCTCTCGGCGGCGGGCGGCGGGTCTACAGGCGCATGAGGCCGGAGGCCAGGCACATCACGGAGCCGAAGGCCAGCACCAGAATGACGCCCTTCGACTGCTTCTGCTTCCAGAAGGAGATCACCCCGCCGGCCAGGAAGAGGCCGACGAAGATGAGGATCATCGCGGTGTTGTTCACAGCGCACCCTTGGTCGAGGGGAGGATTCCGGCCGCGCGCGGGTCCCGCTCGGCGGCGTAGCGCAGCGCCCGGGCCAGCGCCTTGAACTGGCACTCCACGATGTGGTGCGCGTTGCGCCCGTACGGGACGTGCACGTGCAGCGCGATCCGGGCCTGGGCCACGAAGGACTCCAGTATGTGCCGGGTCATCGTGGTGTCGTAGCTGCCGATCATCGGCGCCATGCCCTCGGGCTCGGTGTGCACCAGGTAGGGCCGGCCGGAGAGGTCCACGGTGACCTGGGCGAGGGACTCGTCCAGCGGCACCGTGCAGTTGCCGAAGCGGTAGATGCCGACCTTGTCGCCGAGCGCCTGCTTGAAGGCGGCGCCGAGCGCGAGGGCGGTGTCCTCGATGGTGTGGTGGGTGTCGATGTGCAGGTCGCCGTCGGTCTTGACGGTGAGGTCGAACAGACCGTGCCGGCCGAGCTGGTCGAGCATGTGGTCGTAGAACCCGACGCCCGTCGAGATGTCGGTCTTGCCGGTGCCGTCGAGGTCTATCTCGACCAGGACGGAGGTCTCCTTGGTGGTGCGCTCGACGCGTCCGATGCGGGACATACGGGGTTACAGCTCCTTGATCACAGTGCGGACGGCGTCCAGGAAGGCGTCGTTCTCGGCGGGCGTACCGGCGGTGACGCGCAGCCACCCGGGGACGCCGTTGTCACGGACCAGGACACCCTGGTCGAGGATGGCCTGCCAGACGGCGTGGGTGTCGGCGAAGCGGCCGAACTGGACGAAGTTGGCGTCCGAGTCGGTCACCTCCAGACCCATCGCCCGCAGCGCGTCGACCAGCCGGTCGCGCTCCTCCTTGAGCCGCCCGACGTAGCCGAGCAGGGTGTCGGTGTGCTCCAGGCAGGCCAGCGCGGTGGCCTGGGTGACGGCCGACAGGTGGTACGGCAGGCGCACCAGCTGGACGGCGTCGACCACCGCCCGGTCGGCGGCCAGGTAGCCCAGGCGCAGGCCGGCGGCGCCGAAGGCCTTGGACATGGTGCGGCTGACCACCAGGTTGGGGCGGCCCTCGATCAGCGGCAGCAGCGAGGCGCGGTGCGAGAACTCGACGTACGCCTCGTCCACCACCACCAGGCTGGGCCGGGCGGCCTGCGCGGCCTCGTAGAGCCGCAGCACGGTGTCGGCCGACACCGCCGTCCCGGTCGGGTTGTTCGGCGAGCAGATGAACACCACGTTCGGCCGGTGCTCGGCGATGGCGGCGAGCGCGGCGTCCACGTCGATGGTGAAGTCGTCGCCCCGCGGACCGGAGATCCAGGCGGTGCCGGTGCCCCGGGAGATCAGCGCGTGCATCGAGTACGAGGGCTCGAAGCCCAGCGCGCTGCGGCCGGGGCCGCCGAAGGTCTGCAGCAGCTGCTGGAGCACCTCGTTGGAGCCGTTGGCGGCCCAGACCTGCTCGCGCGCGACCGGGTGGCCGGTGGTGCGGGTCAGGTAGGCGGCCAGGCCCTCGCGCAGCTCGACCGCGTCCCGGTCGGGGTAACGGTTGAGGTTGCGGGCGGCCTCGGCGACCCGCTCGGCGATCCGGGCCACCAGCTCCTCGGGGAGCTGGTACGGGTTCTCGTTGGTGTTCAACTGGACGGGTACGTCCAACTGCGGTGCGCCGTACGGGGACTGGCCGCGCAGCTCGTCCCGGATGGGGAGATCGTCCATACGAATGGTCACGCGCCCGGTACCGTCCACTCGAAGCGAGCCTTGATCGCGTCCCCGTGCCCGGGGAGGTCCTCGGCGTTGGCCAGGTTGACCACGTGGGCGGCGACGTCCGCCAGCGCGTCCCGGTCGTACTCGACGACCTGGACGCCGCGCAGGAACGTCTGCACCGACAGCCCGGAGGAGTGGCAGGCGCAGCCTCCGGTCGGCAGCACGTGGTTGGAGCCGGCCGCGTAGTCGCCCAGCGAGACCGGGGTCCAGCGGCCGATGAAGATCGCGCCGGCGTTGACCACCTTGGCCGCGACCGCGTGCGGGTCGCGGGTCTGGATCTCCAGGTGCTCGGCCGCGTAGGCGTTGACCACGGCGAGGCCCTGGGTCAGGTCGTCGACCAGGATGATGCCGGACTGCCGGCCGCCGAGCGCCTCGGCGACCCGCTCGCTGTGCTTGGTCTTCGCGACCTGTACGGCGAGCTCGGCCTCGACCGCGTCGGCCAGCGCCGGGGAGTCGGTGACCAGCACCGAGCCGGAGGTCGGGCCGTGCTCGGCCTGGCTGATCAGGTCGGCGGCCACGTCGCCGGGCAGCGCGCTGTCGTCGGCGAGGACGGCGATCTCGGTCGGGCCGGCCTCGGAGTCGATGCCGATCCGGCCGGCGAACAGCCGCTTGGCGGCGGCCACGTAGATGTTGCCGGGGCCGGTGACCATGTCGACCGGGGCGCACTCCTCGGTGCCCAGGGCGAACATCGCCACCGCCTGGGCGCCGCCGACCGAGTAGACCTCGTCGACGCCGAGCAGCGCGCAGGCCGCCAGGATGGTCGGGTGGACCCGGCCCCCGAACTCCTTCTGCGGCGGGGAGGTGACCGCGATGCCCTGGACGCCCGCCTCCTGGGCCGGCACCACGTTCATCACCACGGAGGACGGGTAGACCGCCAGCCCGCCCGGCACGTACAGGCCGACCCGCTCGACCGGCACCCAGCGCTGGGTGACCGTGCCGCCCGGCACCACCTGGGTGGTGTGCCCGGTGCGGCGCTGGTCCGCGTGCACGGCCCGGGCGCGGCGGATGGACTCCTCCAGCGCGGCCCGCACCTTCGGGTCCAGCGTCTCCAGGGCCTCGGTGAGCTGCTCGGCCGGGACACGGGTCGACTCCAGCCGGACGCCGTCGAAGCGCTCGGTGATCTCGATCAGCGCCGCGACCCCGCGATGGCGCACGTCCTCGGCGATCGGCCGTACCTTCTCCAGTGCGGCCGCCACGTCGAACTCGGCACGGGGCAGCAGGTCACGCGGGTCGTCGAGCGAGCCGCGGAGGTCGATTCGAGAGATCACGCCACCCAGTGTAAGGAGTGGCCGGAACCGCTGGTCCCGCATTTCAGTCCGTGATACGAAAGGCGAGACGACCGGGGGGACGGGGTAAACCATGGCGGATCGCGCTCCAGAGGGCTGGACCGACACCGAGCGGGAACTCTGGGAGGCCTTCCGCCAAGGGGATGTATTCGACCGCCGAAGTGGCCAATCCGACATCGACGACCCCTTCGGGGACACCCCGTGGGGGCCCGGGCGGACGGTCAGCGCGGAGGCGCTCGCCCACCTGCTGCTGGCCGGCCCGGAGGCGGCGCCCGGGCGGGTCGCCTCGCTGCGGATGAGCGGGGTGACGGTCACCGGCGCGCTCAACCTGGCCGGCGGCCGGATCCAGCAGTACGTCGAGCTGCACGGCTGCCGCTTCGAGCACAAGGTCCTGATCTCGGAGGCCGAGGCCAGCACCATCCGCATGGTCGACTGCCTGGTCCCCCGGATCGAGGCGTCCCGGCTGTCCACCACCGGCGACCTCCACCTGGCCCGCTGCCGGGTCCCGGAAGGCATCCGGCTCACCGACGCCAAGATCGGCACCGACCTGCTGCTCAACCTGGCGGTGATCGGCTGCGACCGCTTCGGCCGGGCGCTGTCCGCCGACGGGATGACCGTCCACCAGGACTTCGAGGCCGAACGCATCGAGGTCCGGGGCGAGTTGAGCATCCGGACGGCCCGAATAGGCGGCCGGCTCTCGCTGCGCGGCGCCCAGCTGCACGCCGACCCGCAGAACGGCGTCTGCCTGAACGCCGTGCGGATCGTCGTCGGCCACACCCTCTACCTGACCAGCTCCTCCGACGACGGCTGGTTCGGCTCGCGCAGCTACTACGGCTCCGGGTACGGCCAGAACCCGCAACCCGGCTCCGCCAGCACCCCCTTCCGCGCCCACGGCCAGGTCCGGCTGTCCGACGCCCGCTTCGAGGCCGCCTGCCTGATCTCCGGCGAGTTCCACCTGGAGGGTGACGACGAGCTGTCGCTGCGCCGCATCCACACCCCCGAGCTGCGCTTCACCTGCCGGATCCGCCCCACCGGCACCGTCTCGCTCTCCCGCGCCCGGGTCGGCAACCTGGTCGACGTCCCGGAGGCCTGGCCGCGCGGCAAGCACCTGGGGCTGACCGGCTTCGTCTACGAGAACCTGCGCCCGGTGCGGCCCTTCACCGTCCAGCAGCGGATCGCCTGGCTGGAGGGCTCCTCGGTGGACTTCCAGCCGGAGTCCTACGAGCAGCTCGCCGCCGCCCTGCGCCGCGACGGCGCCGACGACGACGCCCGTGAGGTGCTGTACGCCAAGCAGCGCCGCCGCCGCCAGACCCTGCCGCTGCCCGCCCGGATCTGGGGCCGGGTCCAGGACGTCACCGTCGGTTACGGCTACCGTCCCGGCCGGGCGGGCCTGTGGCTGCTGCTCGCCTGGGCGCTCGGCAGCGTGTGGTTCGCCACCCACCCGCTGGATCCGCTCAAGGCCGACGAGCGCCCGCACTGGAGCCCGGTGCTGTACACCCTCAACCAGCTGCTGCCGATCGTCGACCTCAACCAGGGCGCCTGGAACCCCGGCGGGATCTCCCAGTGGATCTCCGCCGGGCTGGTGGTGATCGGCTGGCTGCTCGCCTCCACCGTGGTGGCGGGCGCCACCCGGCTGCTCCAGCGGGGCTGACACTGTGGACGGCGTCGAACGGCCCGACACGGTGGCTGGCGTTAACCGCGCGACAAGGCCCGGGCCCGGGGAACTACGCTGTCCGCCGTGACAGAACGGCTGCCGCTCTTCCCGCTGAACACCGTGCTCTACCCGGGCCTCGTGCTGCCCCTGAACGTCTTCGAGGAGCGCTACCGCCGTCTCGTCGCCGACCTGCTCGAACAGCCCGAGGACGCGCCGCGCCGTTTCGGCGTGCTCGCCATCAAGGACGGCCGCGAGGTCGCCCCGGTCCGACCCGAGGAGGGCCCGGCCGGCCCGCTCGACGGCCTGGGCACCGTCACCGGCGACCCGCTGGAGGCGCTGTTCCACGTCGGCTGCGTCGCCGACGTCTCCTCCGCCCAGAAGCAGTCCGACGGCCGCTACGAGCTGCTGGTCACCGGCACCACCCGGTTCTGGCTGCGCTCGGTGGACGTCACCGGTCCGTACCTGACCGGCGAGATCGAGCCGATCGAGGAGCAGTCCGGCGAGGGCTCCGGCGCCCTGGCCTCCGAGGTCGAGCGGGCGTTCCGGGTCTACCAGAAACGCCTGGCCGGGGCGAAGGAGGCCACCACCACGGGCCGCCCGCAGCTACCCGACGACCCGCAGGTGCTCTCCTACCTGGTGGCCGCCGCCTCGGTGTTCGAGACCCCGGTCAAGCAGCGGCTGCTCGCCTGCCCCGACACCGCCCAGCGGCTGCGCACCGAACTCGACCTGCTGCGCCGTGAGAGCGCCGTCCTCAGCTGGCTGCCCTCGCTCCCCGCGGTCGACCTCACCCGCCAGTCCTTCAGCCCCAACTGACGTAAGGCACCCCCGCATGGCCAAGAAGCCCAGGAAGGGCGGCCAGGGCACCCCGGCCACCGTCGCCCTGGAGACCGCCGCCGTCGCCTTCACCGTCCACGCCTACGAGCACGACCCGGCCGCCGCCTCCTACGGCGGCGAGGCCGCCGAGGCCCTGGGCGTCGCCCCCGAGCGGGTCTACAAGACCCTGGTCGCCGACGTGGACGGCACCCTCACCGTCGGCGTGGTCCCGGTCGCCGGCCAGCTCGACCTCAAGGCCCTGGCCGCCGCCGTCGGCGGCAAGCGCGCCGCCATGGCCGACCCGGCCGCCGCCGAGCGCAGCAGCGGCTACGTCCTCGGCGGCATCTCCCCGCTCGGCCAGCGCCGCCCGCTGCGCACGGTGATCGACGCCAGCGCCCTCGGCCACCCCACCGTCTACGTCTCGGCGGGCAGGCGGGGCCTGGAGGTCGAGCTGGCCCCCGCCGACCTGATCGCCCTCACCAACGCCCACACGGCCGCCATCGCCCGCTGAGGGCCCGGGAAACGGCACGAGGCGGAAGGCCCGGCCCGTACCGGACCGCCGGCCTTCCGCCTCGCCCGGGAACTCAGCCCTGCGGAGAGGACCTCAGCCCTGCCCGCGCTCCCGCGCGGCCGCGTCCGCCGGAGCCGCGTCCGCCGGGGGAACCGCGGGGGGAGTCTCAGGGGCCCCGTACGTCCCCGCCGGAGCCCCCCAGTACGGCGGCGGATCCTCCTCCCGCTTGCCGAACGCCGCGGACAGCGCCAGTAGCACCACCATCGCCGCCATCGGCCACACCAGCAGCGCCCCCAGCGCCCCCAGGTCGATGCTCGCGTCGAAGTGCCCGCCGTTGCCGACCCGCCGGGCCTCCGCGATCAGGTTGTCGCTGGGCCCGAGCCAGCGTCCGATCTGCCAGGCGCCGATCGACCCGAGCAGTCCGCCGATGGTGAGCCCCAGCGCGACCGCGATGCCGCCGCCGCGCTTGCGGGTCACCAGGAAGGCCCCGAGCGCCGTCACGATCCCGGCGCCCAGCGCGATCAGCACGAACACCGCGTCGGCGCCCGCCCGCTGCTCGCCCTCGGGGTCCGCGTAGAGGATCCGGTCGCCGTCCACCAGCAGCGGCACCTTCGGCGCCAGCCAGACCCACAGCCCGGCCATCGCCAGTCCGACCAGCAGGCAGACGACCACGACGCCCGCCCCGATCCGCACCTCCGGCAGTAGCCGCCGCCCCACCGAGGGAGCGGGCGCGTCCTGCGCCGGGGGCGGCGCGAACGGGTCGGGCACGGCACCCGGCTCCGCCTCCACGTCGGCGCGGGCGGGATCCGGAGGTGTGTTCGGTACGGTCACAGGCCCCATCGTTTCACGACCGCCGCCCGAACGGCCCCACCGCCCGGGCATCGGCCTACCGCGCGACCGCCCGCCGGTACGCCCAGGTGGCCAGCGCCAGCGACACCACGCCGACCGCCGCGCAGACCCCCAGGTCCGCCGCGGCCATCGCCCAGTCCGGGTCCGGCGCGAAGGTCCGGGCGAAGGCCTCCACCCCGTACGTCGAGGGCAGCAGATCCCGCAGCCACAGCACCGGCTGCGGCAGGTGGTCCACCGGCAGCACGCCCAGCAGCAGGGCCGCCGACATGCCGAGCTGCCCCAGCATCGTCGCGATCTCCTGGCGCGGCGCCAGCAGCCCGCAGGCCGCGCCCAGGCCGGACAGCGCGGCCCCGGCCAGCGGCACGACCGCCAGCAGCACCCACAGCTGCCCGAGCGGCAGCCCGAACATCACCGCGCCGATGCCCGCGGTGACCAGCGTCCCCGGCAGGGTGAACGAGGCGTACGCGCCGGCCGCGCCGAGCACCACCGAGGCGGCCGGCACCGGCAGCGTCCCGTAGTGGTCCAGGCCCCCGGTGGCCCGCAGCTTCCCGAAGTACTGGGCGAGCAGGTTGAGCGCGACGAACGCCACCACCAGCACGCTCGACCCGGCGACCACCGACCGCGCCGCCGAGGTCTGCCCGGCCTCCACGACGCCCCGCATCATCACCAGGATGCCGACGGACTGGAAGGTCGCCACGAACAGCAGCGGGATCCGCGCCACCTTGGCCCGGGCGAGCTGCGCCCGGTACACCGCGGCGAGCGAGGGCAGCAGCCGGGCGGCGGGGGCGAGCGGGGCGGGCCCGGCCGTCGACCGGTCGGTCCGCGGGGGCACCGAGAGCAGCGTCACTTGGCGAGTCCTCCGTGGCGGCCGCCCAGCTTGAGGTAGGCGTCCTCAAGGCTCGGGGTGGCGAGGGTGAAGTCGTCGAGCGCCGCGAAGGCCGGGCCGGTGGTGACGGCGGCGACCAGCTCGCGGGCCTGCTCGGGGGTGGTGCGGACGGTCCAGCGGCGCCCGGTGCGCTCGGCCCGTTCGGCCAGCGCGGCGACGGCGGGGACGCCGAGCGGCGCCTCGTCCCGCCAGACCAGGTCGAGCCGGACGTCGCCGTCCACCAGCGCCTTGAGCCCGCCGGGCGTGTCGCAGGCGATCACCCGGCCCTCGTCGACCACGGCGACCCGGTCGAGCACGGTCTCCGCCTCGATCACGTTGTGGGTGACCAGCAGCACCGTCGTCCCGCGCTCGGCGCGGCGCCGGTCCACGGCCGACCACACGGCCCGCCGGGCGACCGGGTCCATGCCCGTGGTCGGCTCGTCCAGCACGAGCAGCGGCCGCTCCCCCACCAGGGTGGCCGCGAAGCAGGCGAGCCTGCGCTGCCCGCCGGAGAGCTTGGCCAGCGGCCGCGAGGCGATCGACTCCAGCCCGAGTTCGGTGAGCACCTCCGCCGTCTCGGCGCGGGCCTGCGCCCGGCCGAGCCCGCGCAGCCGCCCGGTGGTCTCGGCGGCCAGCACCACGGTCAGCTCGTCCAGCGCGGTGGACTCCTGCCCGAGGTAGCCGAGCAGCCGCGCCGCCCGCTCGGGGTGCCGCACGATGTCGTGGCCGAGCAGTTCGACCGATCCGGAGTCCGGGCGCAGCAGCCCGGTGAGCTGGCGCACGAGCGTGGACTTCCCGGCCCCGTTCGGTCCGAGCAGCCCGAAGATCTCGCCCTGCCGGACGGTCAGGCTGATCCCGTCGTTGGCCCGGACCTCGGCGGCGGCGGTGCCGCGCCCGGTGCGGTAGGTGCGGACCAGGTCGCGTACGGCGACGCACGGCGAGGTGTCCTGGGGTGCTCGCCCGGCCGTCTCTTTCACGACCGGAGACTCTACGCGCTCACACGGGCGAACCGGACAAGGGGGCCTGATCGCCGGAAACCACCGGTTCGGCTCGCTCCCGCACCGCCCTCAGTCGTCCACGACCATGGAGCCGCCGGGCACCCGGGCCGCGAGCTCCTTCCAGAAGCCCGCCCGGATGGCGTAGCGGTCGTGCTCGTCGATCTGGTCGTCCTTGTGCGCGAGCAGCCCGAAGCGGGCGGCGTAACGCAGCAGCTCGCCGTCGACCCGGTGCGGGATGCGCGGGTAGTCGGGCCAGAGCAGGGTGAGCCGTTCGAGGTCGCCGAGCCGGTCGCTCCAGCGCCGGGCGAAGACCTGCCCGACTTCGTGGGCATCGCCGCCGATCGAGGTGATGTCCTCCTCCCGGTCGGCCCAGCGCTGCTCGGCGGTGGTCAGCTGGGCCAGGGTCGGCAGGCTGTCCCCGGCGGTGACGGACGGCTCCGGTGCGGGCCGGTCCACCCAGCCCCGGTCGGAGGACCACCGCAGCACCGGCCCGCCCGCCGCGTGCCCGGCGGCGGTGCCGTTGGCGTGTCCGTTGGCGGTGCCGTTGGCGTGCCCGTTGGCCGCCGGGGTGGTCGGCGCGACGGCGGAGACCCGTCCGGCGAGGTCCTTGGGGGTGGGTACCACCCGCAGTGCCGCGGCCGGCTGCGACCCCCCGTTCGCGGCGGGTGCCTCGGGCTCCGGGGCTGCGGCGGCGGGCCGGGCGCCCGGCGGCACCACGGTCGGCAGCGAGGCGGGCGGGGCGGCCAGGATCTTGGCGATCTCCTGCCGGGCGCCGCCGGCCTCGGGCGCGGGGAACACGCTGGAGCTGTCCCGCGGCGAGAAGGACCCCTCGATCCACTCGCGGTCCAGCACCCGCCGCTCGTCGGCCTCGCCGACCAGGTCCTCGGACTGGTTGAAGTCCCCGTCGGCGGCCTGCAGCGCCCACAGGTGCACGGCCACCCCGTGCTCCTTGGCGGTCATCATCCCGGGCAGCAGGTCCCCGTCGCCGGTGATCAGTACGACGTCCGCGCAGGCCCGGTTGCGGGCGAGTTCGGAGAGTTCGGCGTGCATCGCGGCGTCGACGCCCTTCTGCACCCAGCGCCCCTCGGCCCGGGTGAGGGCGCCCAGCCGTACGGTGACCCTGGGCAGGACGCGCAGCCGCCGGTGCTCGGGCATGGGGCGGCGGTCGGGAGCCGCGTCGAACCAGTAGATCCGCAGCAGGGGCAGCCCGGTCTCGGCCTCGGCGCGCTCGCGCAGGGCGCTGATCAGCGCGGTGTGGTTCACGGTGACTTTCGAGCGGGAAGGGTCACCGGCGAGCAGGCTGGCGGCGGCGCCCAGCAGGTATCCGGCGTCCACCAGGACGACACAGCGGTCCATCCGCGCACCTCTTTCCGCTCGCCCTCGAAGGTCAGTCAGGGTGGGCGGTCCGCCCGTCGTCCGCGCGTGGTGGGGTGAGGGGCCCCCGTGACCGCCCGATCGTTGGGTCACCTTTTCCCCTTGGTTCGCGCCCCGAACCTCGGCAGATGTCCCGGTCCCGCAACAGCCGCCCCAATGAGTCGCAAAGAAACACGAAGGCGGGCCCCGTTCAACGACGGGGCCCGCCAAACGTCACGGACGGCTGATCCGGTCAGCCCTCGGGCTCGGCCGGGTGCCGGCCCTGGAGCTCGGCCGGGTGTCAGCCCTTGAGCTCCGCGGCGACCAGCTCGGCCAGCTGGACGGCGTTGAGCGCGGCGCCCTTGCGCAGGTTGTCGTTGGAGACGAACAGCGACAGGCCGTTCTCCACGGTCTCGTCCACCCGGATGCGGCCGACGTAGCTCGGGTCCCGGCCGGCCGCCTGCAGCGGGGTCGGGATCTCGGACAGCTCGACGCCGGGGGCACCGGTGAGCAGCTCGACGGCGCGCTCGGTGCTGATCGGGCGCTCGAAGCGGGCGTTGATCTGCAGCGAGTGGCCGGAGAAGACCGGCACGCGCACGCAGGTGCCGGAGACCTTCAGAGCAGGAATGCCGAGGATCTTGCGGCTCTCGTGGCGGAGCTTCTGCTCCTCGTCGGTCTCGTTGGAGCCGTCCTCCACGATGGAGCCGGCCAGCGGCACCACGTTGAAGGCGATCGGCCGCCGGTAGACCTTGGGCTCGGGGAACTCGACGGCGCCGCCGTCGTGGGCGAGCGCGGCGGCGCCGTCCACGACCTTGGCGGCCTGGTCCCGCAGCTCGGCGACGCCGGCCACGCCGCTGCCGGAGACGGCCTGGTAGGTGGAGACGACGAGGGCGGCGAGTCCGGCCTCCTCGTGCAGCGGGCGCAGCACGGGCATGGCGGCCATGGTGGTGCAGTTCGGGTTGGCGATGATGCCCTTGGGGCGGTCGGCGATGGCCTCGGGGTTGACCTCGGAGACGACCAGCGGGACCTCGGGGTCACGGCGCCAGGCGGAGGAGTTGTCGATGACGACGGCACCGGCCGCGGCCACCTTGGGGGCCAGGGCCTTGGAGGTGGAACCGCCGGCCGAGAAGATCACGATGTCCAGGCCGGTGTAGTCGGCCGTGGCAGCGTCCTCGACGGTGACCTCGGTGCCCTGCCAGGGCAGCGTGCGCCCGGCCGAGCGCGCCGAGGCGAACAGCCGCAGCTGCTCCACCGGGCCGATTCCACCGGGAAGTCCAGCGCGCTCCGCCAGGATCTCGCGGACCACGCCGCCGACCTGGCCGGTGGCCCCGACAATGCCGATCTTCATTCCGACTACTCCTCTGAATGGTGCTGTCTACAGCCGCACTCTGCCCATCATGCCTTGCCACGGGCGTCGAACGACCTGCCATTTCACGGTATGAGAGGGGCCACGGTGGGAGAGGTGGCCCGGACAGCCGACTACTGGTCCAGACCATTCGCCAGCTCAAGCGCGGCCGCGACCTCCGCCCCGCCCGCCGGCAGCAGCGGCAGCCGGACGTCCGGGGTCGGGATCCGGCCCTGGGCGTGCAGCACGCCCTTGGTCACCGTCGGGTTGGGCGCGGTGAACGCGGACAGCGCCAGAGCGGTCAGCCGGTGCCCGAGCGCCCGGGCCCGCTCGACGTCCCCGGCCCGCCAGGCCTCGTGCAGTTCGACGAAGCGGGCGGTCGCCAGGTGCGCGGAGGCGAGGATGCCGCCGGCCGCGCCGATCGCCAGCATCGGCGCCAGGAAGGCGTCCTCCCCGGTGAGGAACGCGAAGCCCTCGGGGGTGTCGGCGAGCAGTTCGGCGGCCGTCCGGTCCAGCCCGCCGGTCGCGTACTTGACGCCCACCACGCCCTCGATCGCGGCCAGTTCGCGCAGCGCGGCGGTGGAGAGCTGCTGCCCGGTGCGGTACGGGATGTGGTAGACGACCAGCGGCAGCGGGCTGCTCGCGGCCAGCGCCCGGAAGTGCGCGAGCGTCCCGGCCTCGCCCGCCCGGACGAAGGACGGCGTGGTCACCAGCGCCGCCGCCCGCGGCACCCGCGCGGCGAGCGCGGCCAGCGCCTCGCCGACGGCCCGGGTGTCGCCGCCGGAGGCGCCGACGATCAGCTGCGCCCCGCGCGCCGCGCAGGCGGCCGCGGCGACGTCCACCACCGCGTCCCGCTCCTCGGCGGTCAGCGCGGCGGGCTCGCCGGTGGTGCCGAGCGCGACCAGCCCGGCCGCCCCGGCGTCCAGGACCTCGTACGCGAGCTTCTCCAGCGCGTCGAGGGCGACCGAACCGTCGGCGGCGAAGGGGGTGATCAGGGGGACGTGGATGCCCTTGAGTTCCATACCGACGATCCTGCGGCCGCGGATAGCGCAGGTCCAGTTCACATTTCCGACGCTTCTCGTAAGCTGAGCCGATGCTCGATGTCCGACGCCTGCGCCTGCTGCGCGAACTCGCCCACCTCGGCACCATCGCCGCCGTCGCCGAGGCGCTGTCCTTCAGCGCTTCGGCGGTGTCCCAGCAGCTGTCCGTCCTGGAGAAGGAGGCGGGCGTCCCGCTGCTGGAGCGCACCGGGCGGCGGGTCACCCTCACCCCGGCCGGCCGCAACCTGGTCCGCCACGCCGAGTCCGTACTCGCCCTGCTGGAGCAGGCGGGCGCCGAACTCGCCCACGCCAAGCGGGGACTGGCCGGCCCACTGCGGATCGGCACCTATCCCTCCGCGGCCCGCGCGATCATCCCCGCGGTGCTCGCCGAGCTGGCCTCCTGGCACCCGGGGCTGGAGCCGATGGTCACCGAGGTCGACCCGGCGGCCGTCGGCGCGGCTCTGCGCGCGGGCGAGCTGGACGTCGCGCTGGTCCACGAGTACGACCTCGTCCCGACCGACCCGGAGCCGGGCCTCGCGGTCACCCGTCCGGTCTTCACCGAGCCGATGTACCTGGCCGCCCGCACCCCGGCCACGGTCGCCGAGCAGCGCGGCGCGCCCTGGATCATGTCCCCGCCCGGCACGCTGTGCCACACCATGGCCGTCCGCGCCTGCGAGGCGGCGGGCTTCGCGCCCCGGATCCGGCACCAGATCGACGACTTCACCACGGTGCTGGCGCTCGTGGCCGCCGGCCAGGGCGTCGCCCTGGTCCCCCACCTGGGCACGGCCCAGCAGCCGCCGGGGGTCGTCCTCACCCGCTTGCCGATGTACCGCCGCACCCGGGCCGCGTTCCGCGCGGGTGCGGGCTCCCACCCGGCCATCTCGGCCTTCGTCTCGGCGCTGCACACGGCGGTGCCGCCGGGGCTGGGCAGCGGGTCCTGAGGCTTGCCGAGTACGCGAAAGGCCCGGGGCGCTCAACCACGTGAGCACCCCGGGCCCGGTTCCCGCGCTAGACCGCCAGGCAGCTCGGCCCGAGCAGCTGCTTCAGGTCCCCGAACAGCGCCGGGTCCGACTTCACCCGGTGCCGGTCCAGCCGCAGCACCGTCGTCTTGTTGCGGCTCTCCAGCCGCACCCGCACCTCGGTGGTGCCCCGGTGGCTGCCGAGCACCTCGCCGAGCCGGGCCACCAGCGGCGGGGTGACCTTCCCGCTCGGGATGTTGATGGTGATCGGCGCCTCCGCGTGGGCGTTCGACAGGTCCGGGACGGAGAGCTCCATGCCCATCAGCCGCGGCACGTCCTCCCGCTTGTCCAGCTTGCCGCGGACGAACACCACGGCGTCCTCGACCAGTTGGGAGGAGACCAGCTGGTAGCTCGCCGGGAAGAACATGCAGTCGATCGAGCCCGCCAGGTCCTCGACGGTGGCGATCGCCCAGGCGTTGCCCTGCTTGGTCATCTTCCGCTGGAGGCCCGAGATGATGCCGCCGATGGTGACGATCGTCCCGTCCGGCCGCTCCGCGAGGTCCGCGACCGCGCAGTCCGCCTTGTCGGCGAGCACGTGCTCGATGCCGTGCAGCGGGTGCGAGGAGACGTACAGGCCGAGCATCTCCCGCTCCTGGGTGAGCAGGAAGGACTTCTCCCACTCCTCCTCGGAGAACACGACGTCCAGCCCGAAGCTCGGCTCGTCCGAGGTCGCGTCGCCGCCGAAGAGGTCGAACTGTCCCTCGGCCTCCTTGCGCTTCACGCCGACCACGTTGTCGATCATCGGCTCGAACTGCGCGCTCAGGCCCTTGCGGGTGTGCCCGAGCGAGTCGAAGGCGCCCGCCTTGATCAGCGATTCGACGGTCCGCTTGTTGCAGACCACCGACTCCACCTTGTCCAGGAAGTCGGGGAAGGAGCTGAACTTCCCCTTGGTCTTCCTCGTCCGGATCATCGAATCGACCACCGGCCCACCGACGTTGCGGATGGCGGTGAGGCCGAAGCGGACCGTGTCGTCACCATGCGGGGTGAAGTCCGAGTCCGACTCGTTGACGTCCGGCGGCAGGACGTTGATGCCCATCTTGCGGCACTCGTTGAGGTAGACCGCCGACTTGTCCTTGTCGTCCTTGACGGAGGTGAGCAGGCCGGACATGTACTCGGCCGGGTAGTTGGCCTTGAGGTAGGCCGTCCAGTACGAGACCAGCCCGTACCCGGCGGTGTGCGCTTTGTTGAACGCGTAGCCGGAGAAGGGGACGAGGACGTCCCACACCGCCTGGATGGCCGCGTCGGAGTAGCCGCGCTCGCGGCAGCCCTTCTGGAAGGGGACGAACTCCGCCTCCAGGATCTCCTTCTTCTTCTTGCCCATGGCACGGCGCAGCAGGTCCGCCTGGCCGAGCGAGTAGCCGGCGAGGATCTGCGCGGCCTTCTGCACCTGCTCCTGGTAGACGATCAGGCCGTACGTCGGGCGGAGCACCTCCTCCAGAGGCTTCTCCAGCTCCGGGTGGATCGGGGTGATCTCCTGCTGCCCGTTCTTGCGCAGCGCGTAGTTGGTGTGGGAGTTGACGCCCATCGGGCCGGGGCGGTACAGCGCCAGCACGGCCGAGATGTCTTCGAAGTTGTCGGGCTTCATCAGGCGCAGCAGCGAGCGCATCGGCCCGCCGTCGAGCTGGAAGACGCCGAGCGTGTCACCGCGGGCGAGGAGTTCGTAGGTCGGCTTGTCGTCCAGGGGCAGATCAAGCAGGTTGATCTTGATGCCCTTGTTCTTCTCGATCGCCTTGACGGCGTCGTCCATGATCGTCAGGTTGCGCAGGCCGAGGAAGTCCATCTTGAGAAGGCCGAGGCCCTCACAAGTCGGGTAGTCGAACTGCGTGATGGTGACGCCGTCGGTGTGCCGGGTCCACACCGGGATGTGGTCGGTCAGCGGCTCGGCGGACATGATGACGCCGGCCGCGTGCACGCCGGGCTGGCGGATCAGACCCTCGATGCCGCGCGCGGTGTCGATGACCTTCTTCACGTCCGGGTCGGTCTCGTACAGCCCGCGGATCTCGCCCGCCTCGCCGTAGCGCGGGTGGGAGCTGTCGGTGATGCCGGACAGCGGGATGCCCTTGCCCATGACGTCCGGCGGCATCGCCTTGGTGATCCGGTCGCCCATCGCGTACGGGTAGCCGAGGACTCGGGAGGAGTCCTTGATGGCGGCCTTCGCCTTGATGGTGCCGTACGTGACGATCATGGCGACCTTGTCGGATCCCCACTTCTCCGTCACGTAGCGGATCACGTCACCGCGCCGACGCTCGTCGAAGTCGATGTCGACATCGGGCATGGAGATGCGCTCAGGGTTGAGGAAGCGCTCGAAGATCAGGCCGTGCGGGATGGGGTCGAGGTCGGTGATGCCCATCGCGTACGCGACCAGCGAACCGGCCGCCGAACCACGGCCGGGGCCCACCGCGATGCCCTGGCTCTTGGCCCACATGATGAAGTCGGCGACCACGAGGAAGTACGCCGGGAACCCCATCTGGATGATGGTGTCCATCTCGTACTCGGCGAGCTTCCTGTGCTCCTCGTCGTACCCGCCCGGGAAGCGCCAGTCCATGCCCTCCCAGACCTTGGACCTGAAGAAGTCCGCCTCGGACTCGAAGCCCTCCGGGATCGGGAAGCGGGGCATCAGGTTCTTGAACTTGAACATGCCCTCGGTGTCGACCCGGGAGGCGACGAGGAGCTGGCTGTTGCGGCAGCCCTCCTGCCAGGCGTCCGAGGAGTCCAGCGCGTACATCTCGGCGGCGGACTTGATGTAGTAGCCGGTGCCGTCGAAGCGGAAGCGGTCCGGGTCGGAGAGGTTCTTGCCGGTCTGGACGCAGAGGAGGAGGTCGTGGGCGCCGGCGTCGGCCTCGGTGGTGTAGTGCGAGTCGTTGGTGACGACCGGGGGGATGTTCAGCTTCTTGCTGATCTCCAGCAGCCCGTCGCGGACCCGCTTCTCGATGTCGAGGCCGTGGTCCATCAGCTCCAGGAAGTAGTTCTCCTTGCCGAAGATGTCCTGGTAGTCGGCGGCGGACTTCACGGCCTCGTCGAACTGGCCGAGCCGCAGGCGGGTCTGCACCTCACCGGACGGGCAGCCGGTGGTCGCCATCAGACCGCCGGACAGCTCGGAGATCAGCTCCTTGTCCATCCGGGGCCACTTCACCAGCCAGCCCTCGGCGTAGGACCGCGAGGTCAGCTTGAAGAGGTTGTGCAGGCCCTCCTTGTTCCGGGCCCAGATGGTCTTGTGGGTGTACGCGCCGGACGCGGAGACGTCGTCCTTCTTCTGGTGCGGCTGGCCCCACAGGACGCGCTTGGTGTTCGAGCGGGACTCGGGCGCGACGTACGCCTCGATGCCGATCACGGGGGTGATCCCGGCGGCGGTCGCCTGCTTGTGGAACTCGGCGGCGCCGTACATGTTGCCGTGGTCGGTCATCGCGACATGGGTCTGGCCCAGCCGCTCGACCTCCTTGAACATCTGCTTCAGCCGGGCGGCACCGTCCAGCATCGAGTACTCGGTGTGGACGTGCAGATGCGCGAACGGCTGGTCGCTCAAGGCGGGGCCTCCGGAGGCTCTGGTGCTGGTCTGGTGGGCCGGCGAACGTGCAGGTCACAGGGGCGCCTCTGGAAATGGAGGTGGCCTGGAAATGGATGTGGCCCGGAACACCTCTCGGGGTCCGGACCATCACTCACACGTTCACGCGTCTACTCTAGCCCGCCCCGCCCCGGGCCAGTCGCACCGCGGCGGCCTCCCGGACCGCCGTTTCCTCCATCGGATCGTCTCGCAGGTAGGCCAGACGGGCGCTCACCTCGGGCCGTTCCGGAGCGTGCTCGATCCCCAACAGTCGGGCATCGGATTCGCAGTCCCAGAGCGACTCGGTGAACGCCTCGGCCGTCCCGGCCGACCCGATCGCCGCCAGGGCCTCCAGGTACGCGGGGCGCTCGTGCGAGTGCGGGGTGTGGAGCCAGAAGCGGCGCAGCAGCGAGGCCGCCTCCCCCGCCTCCGGCCCGAACCGGGCCAGCCCACGGGCGGTGTACATCGGCCCGCACCAGACCCGCTCCACCCAGTCCCGTTCCAGCTCGGCCAGCAGCACGGGAAGGTCCCCCTTCCCGCCGTACCGCTCCAGCACGTTGTGCCCGAGCTGCGCCAGCCAGCGCGTGTCGGAGGCGGCCCAGTCCCGCCCGGCCGGCATCGCCAGGGCACCGAGCTTCCAGACCGCCCGCCCCAGCGACGTCAGGGCGTACCTGCCGTCCGCTCTCCCGAGCAAGGGCACCAGCGCAACCAGGCCCGGCTCCGGCTCACGTTGTGCCAGCCGCGTCAGCGCGGCAATCTTGCGAATCTCCGGCTCCCCCGGGTCGGCGAGCAGCTCCAGCAGCTCCGCGCTGGTCAGCCCCTCCGTCGGCGCCGGCTTCTCGGCCGGAGGCTTCGGCACCTGCCCACGCAGACCCCAGAGCATCCAGGGGAACTCCCACGGCGCCGGATCCTCCACGCCCTCCTGCAGGCGTGCCGCCGCGACGCCTTCGAGGTCGTCCCACCACTCACGGGGCCAGCGGGCGGCCAGCGACTGCAGGACGTCCACCCAGCGCTCGCCGTCCCGGACGTACGCCCGCAGCGCGTCCCGGGCCTCGGGCGAGCCGCCGAGCGCCAGCAGCTCCAGCACCCTGGTCGCCCGTGCGCAGGTGTGCTCGTCTCCGGCGAGCATGTCGGTCACGGGCTGGAGCGGCAGCTCCAGGTCCCGGATCAGCCGAGCGAGATAGAGGTGCCGCTCGTCGACCACCGAGTCCCGGCGCCACTCCCGGCGGATGCAGGCGTACACCAGCTCGGCGGCCGACGGCGGATCCTCCGCCGCCATCAACGCCCCCAGCCCCCGGCCGCGCTGCAGGAGGCCGAGGAGGGTGTTCGCCGGTGCGTAGTGGTCGGTGCGCATGGGGTCCATCGTGCCCGCCGGCCCCCGGCGCACGGGCGGCGGGGGCCGGCGGGGGTCAGGCGTCCTCGTCCGGAGGGGTCGCGCGGAGGGCGGTGATCACGCCCAGGGCGACGGTCGCGAACGCGAGGGCGAGGAGGGCGGCGAACGCCGCCCCGATCAGGAATCGCACGGGCGGTCTCGCTCGGCGTCGAGGAGCAGGGTGAGGAGGTTGAGCAGGGTCGAGACCGGCGCCGTGTTGAACCGGACGAGGACCCGCCCGTCGAGCGTGCGGTCCGTCGAGGCAGACGGCCAGACCAGCCCGAACTTCTTGCCGCGCTCGTGGAGTTCACCGAGGAGAGCGAGGACGTGCTCGTCCCGGTAGCCCCGGATGCGCGGATCCGTCGGCGTCATCGGCCGGCGTCGGCGCTTCACGCGACGGAGTCCAGCTCGAACCAGACCAGTTTGCCCCTTTCCTGGAGGTCGACGCCCCAGCGGTGCGTGAGCCCCTCCACGAGCTGAAGCCCCCGGCCCGACTCCGCGAGGAGGCCGGGCATGCACCGCTCCGGCATGGTCGGGCTCTCATCCGCGACGGCCACCCGGAGCGTGCGGTGGATGGCGAGGATCTGGACGACCGGCGCGGGGGTGGCGCCATGCCGCCAGGCGTTCACGAGGAGCTCGACGAGCGCGAGCTCCCCGTCGGCGATCACGGAGGGCGGGTACCCGACCCGCCCCATGGCGTCCCGGAGGGACTGCCGGGAGATGGCGAGCGAGGGCGTGTTGATGTGACGCATGGGAGAGCTCCCGAGATGCGAAGAAGTGGCGTGACAACAGCCAGACTTGACGATCCATCGGATCGCGTGACGTCGACCATACCGCAGTCGACGTCACATGTGATTCCAACCCGGACGGGTTCACCCTCAAGTGGACCCCGCGCACAGCAGCGCGGCAGACTTGGAGGCACCTCGGCAAGGAAGGAAGCGATGCCGCCACGAATCAACCCGACGCTCCGTCAACGCCGGATCGGTGCTGAGCTTCGGAAGATGCGCGAGGCCGCCGGCCTGTCGACCAACACCCTGAGCAGAGATCTCGGCATCGACAGGACTCAGGTCAGCCAGATAGAGGCGGCCAAGGTCGGTGTGAGCCCCGAGCGGCTCCGTTCCTTCGCCGCCGCCTGCAAGTGCATGAACGAGCCCCTGATCGAAGCCCTGGAGTCCATGGTTCAGGATCGGTCCAAGGGCTGGTGGGAGGAGTATCGCGGCACCATCCCGGACGGCTTCCTCGAAATCGCCGAGTTGGAGAAGGCCGCGACCAGCCTGGCACTGTGGGTCGTCACCCACATGCCAGGCCCCTGCCAGACCATCAGTTATGCCTCGTCCACTTTCGGCCGCCTGATCCCTCCGCTACCTCGCCACGAGTTGGAGGCTCGCACCGCATTCAGGATGCAGCGCAAAGCCGACCTGCGCCGCACTCAGAAGCCGATCACCTGCTTCATCTACGAGTCCGTGCTGTGGACCCGCTTCGGAGGCACCTCGATCCTCCGGGAACAGCTCGACTCGCTCATCGAGGATTCCGAACAACCCTGGATGACCATCCGAGTTGTACCGTTCGATATCGATACCTTCCCTGGCGCCGTCGAGAATCTTGTGTATGCGTCCGGAATGGTGCCAGAGCTTGACACCATCGAGGTCGAATCATCCCGCGGGTCCATACACCTGGATGCCGCCAGCGAGCTAGCCAGCTATCGATCCATCTTCAAGCGCACTGAATCAATGGCGCTGAGTGAGAGCGATTCCCGCGACCTGATCCGCAAGATCGCAAGAAACCTTTGAAAGGCCCAACATGACCAGCAGCGAATGGCAGAAGTCGTCCTTCAGCGGTAACGGTAACGACTGCGTGGAGGTTCGCACGGCGGACGGAGCGGTCGAACTCCGCGAGTCCGACGAGGGCCACCTCATCCTCCGCACCACCCCCACCACCTTCGCCGCCCTCCTCCACGGCATCAAAGCCGGCGAATTCGACCACCACGCATAACACCCCAACCTTCGCGGCCCCTCGCACGTTCGCGCGAGGGGCCGCAACTGCTCGTCCGGGAACTACCGGGGCCGGGGCGACGTCCGCCCGGGACCACGCCCGGGTGGCCCCCGCGCGCTCCCCCGAGTGCGGGTACGACTAGGAGTTGTCCGGTAGGAGTTGTCCGGTCGATCACTGTTCGCCAGTGCCGGTTGTCTGCACGGCCCCATAGCCTGCGCTCATGACCACCGAGGAGTACCTTTCTGCGATTGACACGTTGCTCGCACAGCCGTTCCCGGAGGCGAGCTTCGTCGACGTCACCGGCTGCGGTGGCCCAGAGCACCGTGTGCGTGTCCTGCGGGTGAGTCGAGACTTCTGGGATGACGATGACGGGCAGGCTTGGGTTGAGGCCGAGGCCGATCTGCGCGCTTGCCTCGACGCCCTGGTCGCAGGCCTGACGACGCGCTGGGGTGATCCGTTCGTTGTGGACCTCAGGCCGTATCTCAGTGCCGGCTGTGAGGGCGAGGTGGTTCCCGAGCCGCTCGACTTCCTCAGCCAACAGGCCATAAGCATGCAGGTGTGGTCACTGCGGGATCGCGGTCGTTGGCTCGCGCTCGCAATCGGCCAGGCCGACAAGGAACTGCCTCTCGAACTGCTTGCCGCGGTCGGCCGCGCCTCCGCACTCGACCTGAACGCGGGTAACCGGTCATGAGCGGAGCCAAAGGATGACAGCTGCGGCTGTGACAGTCCCGAGGAACACCTAGCCGCGCTTGTCATACCGGGTGGCCACCGCGCGGAAGTTCTGCGTGCGGTGGCGGATGTGCCGTAGTACTCCTGGGAGTTCCAGAGACACGTCTGTTCTCACTTGGAGTCGCCCCATGTCCGTCCGTCGCGTCGTGCCCAACATCCAGTCAGAGGCTGCGCAGGAGAGCCGGGAGTTCTACGGCCTGCTGGGATTCGAGGAGGTCATGAACCACGGCTGGATCATGACACTCGCCTCCCCGTCCAGTCCGGCGGCGCAGGTCAGCATCATGGCCAGCGACAAGACGGCACCGCTCACCCCCGACATGAGCGTGGAGGTGGACGACGTGGATGCGGCCTATGCGGTCATGCAGGAGAGCGGTGCGGAGATCGTCTACCCCTTGCAGGACGAGGAGTGGGGAGTGCGGCGGTTCTTCGTCCGCGACCCCAACGGCCGCGTGGTCAACGTGCTGGGCCACCACTGACGCCTCTACCGCGCCACCGGGACGGTGCTGGTCACAGCCACTCGTTGAGGACTGCGACCAGCACCGTCGCCTCGTAGCGAACCGCGAGCTTGTCATACCTCGTGGCCACGGCCCGGTGGCGCTTGAGACGCATCAACGGTGGCCGAGCCCACTGCGGCCGGGAGCAGACCGGCGGAGCGCCAACTCCCGCCCCGCCGATTCCGATCCGGTAGTCGTACGGCTCAACTCCGCCGGTAGTACGTCTCGATCGGCCCGCGTGCCTCCTCGAACAGCGCCGGACCGTCCTGCGGCACCACCGGCCAGGCGCCCGACTCCGGGTTGAGCTCGACGAGTTGCTCGGTCGCCAGCGCGTACACCACCCGCCCGAGCCCGGAGCGGACGATCGCGCCCGCGCACATGCCGCAGGGCTGACAGCTGGTGTACATGGTCGTACCGGCGGCCTCCTCCGGGGTCAGCTCCCGGGCGGCCCAGCGGGCGAGCTTGAGTTCTGGGTGCGCGGTGATGTCGTCGTCCCGCCGGACGGTGTTGTGGGCCTCGGCCAGGACCGTCCCGTCCGATCCGGCCAGCAGCGAGCCGTACGGCGCGTCGCCCAGTTCGACCGCCCGGGCCGCGACGGCGATCGCGCGCCGCAGCAGCGCCTCGTCGGCAACCGTGATCATGACTGTGCCTCCCCTTGGACCTTCCAGTGTTCCGAAACCGTCGTCAGAGCCTGCCACGCCTGGTCGTACCGACGGGTCTCCTCCGGGTCCCCGTGGTACGGGTCCAGCACCACGGCCTCGGCGCCCAGCTCGCGCAGCTCCGCGAGGTCGCCCATCACCTGCGCCAAGTCGCCGACCCCGGCCAGCCGTTCGGGGTCGTCCACCGGCGCGTCCGTCAAGCGCAGCGCGATCCGCGGCGCGAACCCCGGCAGCTCGTGCTCCGCCAGCACCGAGCGCATCCGCGCGATCGGCAGCCGCAGCGGGTGCCAGGCGTCGCCGAACTTCACCGCCCGACGGAGCGCCGCCTCGCTGTGCCCTCCGATCCAGACCGGCGGCGCGGCGGCGCCCTGCCCCTGCCAGGCCTCCCGGATCGCCCCCAGGTACTCGTCCGTCAGCCGCCCCCGCGCGGCGAACGGCACCCCGAGCGCGTCGAACTCCTGCCGTGCCCAGCCGACTCCGACGCCGAGCACGAACTGCCCGCCGCTGAGCCGGCACAGGCTGTCCGCCATCCGCGCCACCAGCAGCGGGTGACGGTACGGCAGCACCAGCACCGTCGTCCCGATCCTCAGCCGTCCGTCGGTCACCCCCGTCAGCCACGACAGGGTCGTGAACGGGTCGTAGAACGGCTCCGGGTAGCGCTCGGCCACGTCCGCGGTCACGGCCACGTGGTCCGACACCATCAGCAGGTCGAACCCGAGGTCCTCCATCACCACCGCCCAGGCGTGCAGCACGCCGGGGTCGGTGCCCGGTCCGAAATTCGGTACGTTGACGCCAAGTTGCATGCCCCGAGGCTATTCCCGGGCACACCCCGCCCGGAACAAGATCCTCCCGGTGATCACTGCCGTTCGCCGCGAATCTCCCGGTAATATCGCCCGGTGACCGCGAACCTCGACGACACCGACTGGGCGATCATCGACCAGCTCCAGCAGGAGGCCCGGATCTCCCTCAGCGAGCTGGGCCGCCGGGTCAGCCTCAGCCCCTCCGCCACCACCGAACGGGTGAGGAACCTGGAGTCGCTGGGCGTCATCACCGGCTACCACGCCACCGTCGACCTGGCCAAGGTCGGCTACCCGGTGCTCGCCGTCGTCCGGCTAAAGTACCCGGGCAACCGCCACCAGCCGCTGCACCGCGTGCTCGCCGACCGCCGCGAGATCCTGGAGTGCCTGCGCACCACCGGCGACGACTGCTACACCCTGAAGGTGGCCGCGACCTCCATGGAACACCTGGAGACCCTCGTCGACGAGCTCGCCGGCTTCGGCAGCACCACCACCAGCGTCGTCTACAGCCAGACCCTCCCCCGCCGCGGCCCCGCGCGGCCCTGAACCCCGGGCCGGCCGGAGTGGGACGTCGGACCGGCCGACTTCCCGCTCCGGCCGACCCGACGCCGGATCAGTCCTCCAGGTCCGCGAGGAAGTCCACCGCCGCCGCCCAGGCGCGCTCGGCGGCCTCCTCGTCGTAGTCGGGCAGCTCCGGGTCGGTGAACAGGTGCCCGGCGCCCTGGTAGCGGTGCACCTCGACCTCCGCGCCCGCGCGCCGCATCCGCAGGTACCAGGCGTTCAGCCAGTCCTCCGGCTCGTACGGGTCCGGGTCGGCCATGTGCAGCTGGACGGGGATCGAGGTCGCCGCGTCCTCCCGCAGGTCGGAGGTGCCGTGCAGGAGCAGCAGGCCGCGCGCCTTCTCGTCCGCGAGGGCCAGGTTCTGCGCGATCGCGCCGCCGAGCGAGAAGCCGGCGTACACCAGCCCGCCCTCGGAGAGCGGGGCGACGGCGGTGACCGCTCGCTTCAGCAGTTCGTCGCTGCCGCCGATCTCCTCCTGGTAGGCGCGCGAGGCCTCGGGGTCGTCGAAGGTCCGCCCCTCGAACAGGTCCGGGGTGTGCACGGTGTGCCCGGCGGCGCGCAGCCGGTCGGCGGCGGCGTGCACGGCCGGGCGCAGGCCGTGGGCGGAGTGGAAGAGGACGATCTGGGCCACGGTTCGGGGTCCTTCACCAGACGAAATCAGGGGTACCCGCCCATGATCCCCCATTCCCACCGACCCGCCCGGTCGCACGGCCCGACGGCCCGACGGCCCCCGACGGCCCGACGGCCCGACGGCCCCCGGCGGCCCTACGCCGCCGGGGGCCGAGTGCCGGTCAGGCCTGCGGGGTCCAGGCCGCGACCAGGTCGAGCAGCCCGGGGAACCGGGCATTGAGGTCGTCCACCCGCACGTGGCTGCGGCGCTCCAGCCCGTACTGGCGCTGGCGCGTCACCCCCGCCTCACGCAGCGCCTTGAAGTGGTGCGTGAGCGAGGACTTGGGACGGTCGAAGCCGAACCATCCGCAGGAGTGGTCGAAGTCCTCGGACTCCAGCAGGAGTTTACGGACGATGGTCAGCCGCAGCGGGTCGCTGAGCGCGCCCATCACGTTCTCCAGGCGCAGCTCCTCGACGGCCGGCTCGGCGAGCGGTTCGGGCAGGTCGGACGGCTCCGGAAGCACCTTGAAGACGGGTGCGTCGGCCGTGGTCGTGGTCATAGGCAGCTCCTCAACTCCTCATAACCCGGTTCCTATGCTGTACGACTTTCATCGTACTGCATGCTAAGTTCGACTCGACTCGTACTGCTGGAGAGCCAACAGTCAGACCGGGAGGAACCGTCATGTCCGAGACCAGGACCGCACCCGTCCAGGCCGTCGAGGAGGTGCAGCGCACCGCCAAGGCCGCCACCACCGCCACCCCCGCCGCCACTGCCAAGCCCGCTGCCCCGCTGTGGTGGGTGTGGCTGGCCGCCTGGCCGGTCACCGCCGTCTTCGTCCTCTCGAACGCGGCCACGCCGCTGTACGTGCTGTGGCAGCACGACATCGGCTTCTCCAAGGGCACCCTGACCGTGGTGTTCGCGTTCTACATCGTCGGCCTGATCGGCTCGCTGCTGGTCTCCGGCGTGGTCTCGGACCGGGTCGGCCGCAAGCCCGTCCTGCTCCCGGCACTGGCACTCGGACTCGCCGCCTGCCTGATCTTCGGAACGGCCACCAGCGTCGCCGCGCTGATCGTGGCGCGACTGTTCACCGGCATCGCGGTCGGCGCGGTCGTCTCGGCCGGCATGGCCGCGGTCACCGACGTCGCCGGGCCCGAGCGCAAGCGGATCGCCGCCCTGCTCGCCTCCTGCGCGATGGTCTTCGGCGCCGGCCTCGGCCCGCTGCTCGCCGGTGTGCTCTCCGAGCTGGCCCCCGGGCCGACGGTCACCGTGTTCATCGTCGAGGCCGTGGTCCTGGCCAGCGCCGTCCTGGTCGTCCTGCGGATGCCGGTGCGCCGCCCCGAGAACCGCGGCAAGGGCGCCTGGATCCGGGTGCCCGGTGTCCCCAGCGGCAACGGCCGTCAGCTCGCCCTCGGCATCGCGGTCTTCGCCCCCGGCATCACCGCCACCTCGTTCGTGCTCTCGCTCGGCCCGTCGCTGCTCTCCGGCCTGCTCGGCACCACCAACCGGATCGTCGCCGGCGCCATGGCCTTCGTGATGTTCCTCGCCGCCACCGGCGTGCAGTTCGCCGTCCAGAAGCTGCGCCGCCGCACCATCCTGACGGCCGGCGCGGTGAGCACCATGCTGAGCATGGTCGCGCTGATCATCGCCGTGCACTCCGAGGCGGTCGCGGTCCTCGTCATCGCCGCGCTGCTGGCCGGCGCCGGCCAGGGCATGGGCCAGCTCGGCGGCCTGTCGCTGCTCAACTCCACCGTCGCGCCGCAGCGGCTCGCCGAGGCCAACGCCGCCCTCAACGTGGGCGGTTACATCCCGGCCGGCATCCTGCCCGTCTCGGCCGGCTACCTCAGCGACGCGGTGGGCCTGACCAACGGCGCCACGATCTTCGGCGCCGTGCTGACCGCCATCGCGGTGATCGGCGGCCAGGTGGTCCTGTCCACCAAGCGCAACGTGACCGACCCGGCCTGACCGGCCCGTACGAGACAGCACGCCCTCCCGGGGGACGGTGCACCGGCTGCCCAGCCGTGCACCGTCCCCCGGGCGTCTGCCGTTTCCGGCCGACGGACGCCCACCGCGTCCACGGTGGGCGGACGTCCGCCGTTCACGGCAGAGGGGCTTTGCGGGCGGAGCCGGCTCACTCCGTCCGCAAAGCCCGGAACAAGAGACCGCTCAGATCCCGCCAACGCGCTACCACGTCGGCCCGTCCACTGAGAACGTCGGAGACATGCTGCGAACCGAAGAACGCGGACACCAGCGAGCGCGCCGCGTGCCCCGGCACGACGTCGGCGCGCAGCTCGCCCGTCTCCTGGGCGGAGGTCAGCAGCGACTCCAGCAGGGAGACCCAGTCCACGTACGGGGTGGGCAACTCGGCGTCGATCTGCGGCCGTTCGATCTGCAGCCGGGCGCCGGCCTGGACGATCACGTCGTCCTGGAACGCGACGGCCGCCCGGTCCAGCATCCGGGCGGCGGTCTCCAGCGGGCCGACCTCCTCCCGGGCGACCTCATCGAGCAGTTTCGGCCAACGTGCGTAGTGCTCCTCCACGATCGCCACGGCCAGGGCTTCCTTGGTCGGGTAGTGGAAGTACACGGCGCCCTTGGTCATCTCGACCCGGTCGGCGACGTCCTTGACCGATGTCTGGCGGAAGCCCCGCTCGGTGAACAGCTCGGCGGCCCCCATCAGGACCCGCTGCCGGGTCCTGGCAGAACGCTCCTGTTTGGGGTCGGAACCCCTCCGAACTGGGGTTTTGGGTGGGGCGAAGGCGATGGCTTGCGGCTCCGGCATGTAGGGAATTCTCCGTCGTCGGTCGGCAGGGCGCCGTGTCGGGTGGACAGGGTGTCGCGGGTCGATCGTGTTCGGTCGTGTTCGATGACAAAAAACTTACCCCTCAAGATTCCTTCCTGAAGGTATATTTCTCGGCGTCGCCACGTGCCGCGTCGGGACGATACCGGCGCATGGGCTGGCACGGCGAGCCAGGAGGGGGATCTGCACATGCATGTCATGCCTGGACTTGAACTGATGACCGGCCGTCCGGGGCCGGAGCACCACTGGAAGACCATGGAGTTCGAGCGCCGCGTCCCGCGGACGTCCGTCCACAAGGCGGCCGACGCGGAAGTCCTGCTCACGGACGTGCAGCGGCTCGGCCCCGACCGATTCGCGGTCGCCGCCCGCTGGGACCGCGACCACTACCTCGCCCACCACGGCGGCCCCGCGGCCGACCCGGTGATGCTGGCGGAGACCACCCGCCAGACCGCCATCCACCTGTCCCACCGCTTCCTCGACATCCCGTACGGCATGCCGTTCGTGCTGAGCGAGGCCTCCGTCGACCTGGCCGGAACGCTCCCCCCGGTGGGGCCGGAGCACCTCTCCGTCGGGCTCGACGTCATCTGCCGCGGCCCCGCCGAGGGCGCCCGGCGCCTGCGCCTGGAGCTGGAGGCCGACGTCCTGGTCCGCCACCGCGTGATCGGTAGAACCCGGCTGCACTGGGAGCCGATGGAGCCCAGCCGCTACGCCATGCTGCGCCGGCGTGGCGGCGGCGAGCCCCTGCTGTCGCCGCTGCCCGAGCCGCCCCGGATCCCGCTGTCGCCGGCCACCGTCGGCCAGTTCGCCGAGCGGGACGTGCTGATCGCCGCCGACCCGATGCGGGCCAACGCCTGGTGGCTGCGACTGGACCCGGACCACCCGGTGCTGTTCGACCACGAGTCCGACCACGTGCCGGGCATGGCGCTGGTCGAGGCGTTCCGGCAGGCCGGCCGGGTCGCCGCAGCGGACCGACGGCCGGGCGCGAGCGGCGTGACACTGCTCACGGTGAGGTTCACGGCCTTCGGCGAGCTGGACGCGCCCGTGGCGATCACCGCCGAGCCGACCGGCCTCGGCCGCGGCGTCTTCACCCTGCGCGCCCACCAGGGCGAGCGGGAACTCGCCCACGCCACGGTCCGCTGCGGCGTGGCCGAGCCCGCCCGCACCCTCCTGGGGGCGGCGTGCTGACCACCCTCGGGACCACTTCCCGGGCCACTTCCCGGGCCACTCGCCCGGCGACCCGAGTGGCCGCCCAAGGGGCCGTCCATGCGCTCACCGACCTGACCACCCCCCGGACCACCTCCCGGGCGACCCAAGGGGCCACCGACCTGACCACCCCGCTGACCACCGACCTGCCGGCCGCCGCCGAATCGCTGGACGGCCGGAACACCACCGGCCCCCGGGCGGCGTTCAGCCTGCTCACCAAGCTCGCGCTGCACGACGCCCCCACCGCCGAGGAGCAGCGCGGGCTCACCCCGCAGGTCGCCGCCGCCCTGGTCGACGCGGGCTTCCCGCGCCACTTCGTCCCGTCCCGGTGGGGCGGCACGGCCGGGAGCTTCGCCGGGCTGCTCGCCGACGCCTCGACCGTCGCGCAGGCCTGCGCCGCCACCGGCTGGTGCGCCGCGCTGTTCGCGGCGCACGGCCGGCTCGCCGCCTACCTGCCGGAGCAGGGGCAGCGCGACCTGTGGGCGCAGGGCCCGGACGTCCGGATCGCCGCCTCGATCGTCCCGCCGCAGGGCCGTGCCACCGAGGTGGCCGGCGGCTGGCGGCTGGACGGCGAGTGGCGCACGGCCAGCGGGGTCGACCACGCGGAGTGGGTGCTGCTGGCCTCCTGGACCTTGGGGCCGGACGGTCTCCGGGAGCACCGGATCTTCGCCGTGCCGCGCGCCGAGCTGACCGTCCTCGACACCTGGGACCCGGTCGGCCTGCGGGGCAGCGGCAGCAACAGCGTGGCGGGCGACGGCATCGTCGTCCCCGAGCACCGCTCGTTCACCCTGAGCGCGCTGCTGAGCCCGCTGCCCGACGCGGCGCGCTGCCACCGGGTCCCCTACCCGATGGTCGCCGGGCTGATCTTCGCGGCGCCGGTGCTCGGGGCGGCCCGGGCGGCGCTGCGAGCCTGGACGGACGAATGCGGGCCGACCGCGCCGGGCAAGCCCGGCCGGAGCCTGCTACTGGCCGCCACATCCACGCGGATCCACGCGGCGGGCTTGCTGCTGGAGTGCGCCGCCGACCGTGCGGACCGCGGCGCGGTCACCCCGCTCTCGGTGGCCGAGAACCGCCGGGACGCGGCCACCGCGGCCGCGATGTGCCGGGAGGCGGTGGACGAGCTCTTCCACGCCTCGGGCATGCGCGGCCAGTCCTCGGACAGCCGGGTGCAGCGCGCCTGGCGGGACGTCACGACTGCCGCCGGGCACGGCGCCCTGGACCTCGAAACGGCGGCCGGGGCGTACGCGGAAGCGGCCCTGGCGAGCCGGGACGGGCGGTGACGGCACCGGCTCCGCGGGTACGCCCCGCGCTCGCCTTCTTCGACGTGGACGAGACCGTGATCGCCGAGAAGAGCCCGGTCGCGTTCTGGCGGTACTGGCAGGGCCGGCACCCCGGCCGGGTCGCCGCCGGCCTCCCGGACCTGTCGTCCGAGGTCGCGGCGACCCCCGACCGGGAGGCGCTGAACCGCCGGTACTACCGGCGCTACGCGGGCGTACCGCTGGCCGAGCTGGAGGCGGCCGGGCGGAGCTGGTACGAGGAGTACCGCCGCGGCGCTTCGGCCTTCGTGCTGCCCGCCCTCGCCGCCGTCGCCGAACACCGGGCCGCGGGCCGCGCGGTCGTGCTGGTCTCGGGCTCGATGCGCCCTCTCCTCGCCGCGCTGGCCGAGGAGTTGGGCGCGGCCCTGGTCTGCACCGAGCTACTGGCGGACGCCGACGGAGTGTTGACCGGCGAGGTGCTGCGTCCGATGATCGGGCAGGCCAAGGCCGAGGCCGCGGTCCGGCTGATGCGCGAGCACGGCGCCGACCCGGCCGACTGCTTCGCGTACGGGGACCACGAGAGCGATCTCGCCCTGCTGCGCGCGGTGGGGCGGCCGGTGGTGGTGGGGGACTCCCCGCTGCTGAACGAGGAAGCGGAACGCTCCGGCTGGCCGGTGACCCCGGCCCGCCGGGGCCCGTTGGAGGCGGGACACGCATGATCAGCTCGGCGGACCGGAAGGTTGAGACAACATTCCGTCCCGATGGTATGTATGTGCTCTCGCTCATCATGGAGGGTACGAACGTGGCGAAACAGGAACGGGCGCGACGCACACGGGAGAAGGTTCTGACGGCTGCGGCCGAGGTCTTCGCCGGGCAGGGCTACAGCAGCACCACGCTGAACGCGGTGGCCGAGCGCATCGGGATGACCAAGGGCGCGCTGTACGGGCACTTCCCCTCGAAGAGGTCGCTGGCCGGGGCTCTGATCAACGAGTCCCGGCACACCTGGGCGAGTCTGCGGGCCGAGCACGACGCCCCGGGCACCGACCCGGGGGCCGTCCTCGAACGCGTCGTGGTGGGTTTCGCCGGCCGGCTGCAGTCGGACGTGCGGCTGCGGGCCGCGCTCCGGCTCGCCGCCGAATGCCCGAACCTGGCACAGTCGCTCTCCGGCGTCCTCGTCGATATACACAACGCCCTGACGGAACTGGTCCGCCGAGCCCAACGCGGCAATGGCTTCCCCGGCTACTCGCCGCAGCTCGTCGCCGCCCTGCTGATGATCGTGATGTACGGGCTGCTGAACGCTCCCGCCGGGTGCGCCGAGATCGCGGGCGCACCCGGCGGGCAGCCGCTGTGGCGCCTGCTGTTCACGGCGCTGACCGGGAAGGGAGGGCTGGACTCCGCATGCCCGGAGGACGGTTCGGAGACAGGCCCCGCCTCGGGCCCTGTTTCCGGCCCGTAAAAAATACCTTCTGGAACGAATTCTTGTGTCATGCTGCACCGTGGGCCCCGACCCGCTCGGGGCCCACCAGGCGCACAACCCCTGCGCGGGGCAGGGGCGACACCGCTTGGTACGACGCTTTGGAGGAAGCGGATGAGCGTGCTGGACGAGTGGACGGGCCGACGCACCTCGGCACACGTGGGCCCCGACGCACCCGGACCGGATCCGGCCGACGACGTCCTGCTCCGCGCGATGGCCGACGCCCGGGACGTCGACGATTTCGACATGCGACACCTTCGGTATTTCCTGACCGTGGTCCGCGCCGGCACCGTCTCGGCCGCCGCCCAGGAACTCCGGATTTCCCAGCCGAGCCTCAGCCAGCAAATTCGACGGCTGGAACAGAGAATCGGTGCGGCGCTGTTCATCCGAAGTTCCCGCGGTGTTGAACTGACCGCCGGCGGCCGGGCATTCCTCCGGGAAATCCAGGGAATTCCCGGCCAGCTCCGCTCGGCCATCGCCGCCGTCGCCCCGGCGCCGCAGGTGTGGCCCGTCGGGGTGTGCGGCGGAGTTCCGGCCGAGGTCCTGATCGAGGTCCAGAACGGCCTTTCCGGGCGCCGTATCCACAACGGCCACCAGGCCGCCCACCAGCCCGGCGCGAAGCTGCGGATGCGCTCGGTGGACGCCGCCGACCAGGGCGAGCTGCTGCGGCACGGCGAGATCTCCTTCGGCATCGTGCGCCTGCCCATCCCGGTGCCGCACGTGGTCTGCGCCGTGGTCCGGGACGAGCCGCTCGGCGTCGTCATGGCCCGCGAGCACCCACTCGCCACCCGGCCCGAGCTGACCCTGCGGGACCTCTCCCGGCAGCGCCTGCTCTGGTACGACGAGGGCTGCGCGCCCGGGTTCGCCGAGTCCGTACCCGCGCACCTGGCCCGGCTCGGCTGGAACACCGTGCTGCACCCGGCCGACCAGGACCAGCCCGCGCTATTCCTGCACGCCCTGCGCACCACCGCGGACCTGGTCGCCCTGCGCCCGCGGCGCGCCGTGGAGCGCGAGCCGCACCTGGTGTGGCGGCCACTGCCGACCCCCAGACCGCCGCGCGAGCGCCTCGCCGTCACCGCAGTGCGGGGCAGCCACACCGCGCGCGTCCTGCAGGAGGTGTCCGCCGAGCGCGGCTGGCTGTTCCTCGCCGAGTAATCCCCCCCCCGCCGGTCCGGCGCGCGCACCGCGCCGGACCGGCCCCTTGGCCGGCGTGTGATCCGGGTCTCCCCCTACCCGGATCACACGCCTTTTCGCGTTTCCGTCAACCCCCCGCTGTCCAGCCGGTATAGCACCGCCTTATGGCGGTCACACGGTTTACGTCTTGGACGCCGTTCGAATCCCCCGGCTAATGTCCTCACCAGAGCGCAGCACCGAGCAGTACCGGGCAATGAAGCCCAGTACGAAGCAGCTCAGTACAGCTCAGTACAACGCGGGCCCCCTTCCGAAACGGTTCCGATCCGTGGAATACCCCGCCCCCCCGCCGCGCGGAATTCAGCGTCGAATTCGCCGCGCCACCCGTCCTCCTCGGCCCGTCGGGCCGGGCCAGACAAACGAACCGGACCAAGGGAGCATCGTGATCTCGACCAAGCTGACGGAACTGCTCGGCATCGACCACCCGGTCGTCTGCGCCCCGATGGGCGGAGTGACCGGCGGCCGACTCGCCGGCGCCGTGACGGCGGCGGGCGGCCTCGGCCTCGTCGGCGTCAGCTACGGCGACCCGGCGTTCATCGACGAACACCTGCCGCAGGCCGCCGAGACCGGCGGCGTCTGGGGCGTCGGGTGCGTCATGTTCACCTTCGACGAGCGGCCCGGCCTGTGGGACAAGGTGCTCGGCTACGCCCCGCCGGTCGTCGAGCTCTCCTTCGGCAGCGCCACCCAGGTGCAGAAGTACGTGGCCTCCGCGACCGAGGCCGGCTCCAAGGTCGTCGTCCAGGTGCACGACCCCGCCCAGGCCGCCATCGCCCTGCGGGCCGGGGCCCATGTGATCGTCGCCCAGGGCGCCGAGGCCGGCGGCCACCACGCCTCCCGCGCCACCCTGCCCCTGATCCCGGCCGTCCTGGACGTCACCCGGGGCCGGGTGCCGGTGGTCGCGGCGGGCGGCTTCGCGGACGGCCGCGGCCTCGCGGCGGCCCTCGCGCTCGGCGCCGACGGCGTGATGATGGGCACCCGCTTCGCCGCGACCGAGGAGTCGATGGCCTCCCCCGGCTTCAGGTCCCACCTGGTCTCCGCGAGCACCGCGGACACCGTCAACACCCGTTCCTTCGACGTCGTGCGCGGCATCCCGTGGGACCAGGTCTACACCGCCCGCGCCGTCGTCAACGACTTCACCCGCACCTGGACCGGCCGGGACGCCGAACTGGCCTCCCGCCGGGGCGAGATCGAGCCCGCGTGGAACGCCGCCGTTGCCCGCGACGACACCACCCAGCGCGCCATGCTCGTCGGCGAGAACCTCGACCAGATCCAGGACATCCAGCCCGCCGCCCAGGTCGTCCACGGCGTCGTGGCCGACGCGGAGCGGATCCTCTCCGGGCTCTCCCGGCACCTCGGCGCCCCCACCGCCTGAGCCCGCCGCCCTCCCCCGTACCCCCGCCGGGCCCGCACCCGGCACCTCCCCCACACCCCCAACCACCGGATCCGTCCACACAACCCGGAGAACCCGTTGATCCACGTACTGACCCTCACCTACCTGACCCCGCGTGAGACCGTCCTCGCCCACATGGCCGAGCACAAGGCCTGGCTGCGCGAGCACGGCGACCAGGGCCGCATCCTGCTCAGCGGCCCCCGCCCCGACGGCGGCGCCGTCATCATCACCGCCGACCTCGACGACATCCAGGTGCGCGAGCTCATCGAGAGCGACCCCTGGCACAAGCTGGGCATCGCCTCCTACGCCCAGCTCTCCTTCGAGGGCCGCAACGCGAGCCCCGGCGTGATCACCTCCCCGGTGCAGGACGACGGCGTCCTGCTGATCAACGTGGCCACCACCGACGACGCGGCCGCCAGCGTGGACGCGCTCGCCTCGGCCGTCGACCACGTCGCCGCCACCGCCGACGGCTTCCGCGGCTCCCGCCTGCTGACCAGCGTCGACGGCGACGCCATGGTCAACTTCGCGGCCTGGTCGAGCCAGGCGGAGTTCGACGCGATCTTCCAGGACGAGGAGTTCATGCGCCGCTACCAGGCCTTCGCCGAGACCACCACCGGCGCCAAGTTCCGGCTCTACCGCACCAGTCGGGTCATCACGCCCAACCGCTGACCCCGTACCAGCCCGCGCGGACTCCCGGGAGAACCCTCAGGCGAGCCGCGAGGACCCCGCAGGAACCCCCCAGCAAATCCCGAACCTTCCACCCCACTTGGAGGAGAAGCACATGTCCGACGCGAACACCAAGGCCCAGTACGACCTCATCGTCATCGGCTTCGGCGCCGCCGGCCTGTCCGCCGCGCTGTCCTACGCCGAGGCCACCGAGGGCCGCGAGACCCCGGCGAAGATCGCGATCCTGGAGCGCTCCAGCGAGGAGGAGCGCGGCGGCGCCACCCGCTGGACCGGCGCGTTCCTGCGGATCAACGAGGACAAGCAGCTGGACACCGACTGGGCCGAGCACGTCAGCCGGGTCTCCGGCGGCCTCGCCGACATCGAGTACTGCCGCACCGTCGAGCGCGAGACCAAGCAGACCCTGGAGTTCGTCGAGAAGCACGGCGTCGAGATCGCCTTCGAGCACTTCCCGCTGCCGCACACCTTCGCCGCCGGCCAGCCGTCCATGGCCAAGCCGGCCAGCCCCCGCGGCGGTGGCGCCTCGATCGTCGAGCACCTGGGCTCCGCCCTGGAGAACGACCCGCGCGTCGACATCCGTTACCGGACCGAGGCGCTGCGCCTGACCATCACCGAGGACGGCACCGTCGACGGCGTCCTGGTCCGCGGCACCGACGGCCGCACCCAGCGGCTCACCGGCCGCGCCGTCGTACTGGCCTGCGGCGGCTTCCAGGGCAACCCGGAGATGCTCACCCGCTACGTCGGCGAGAAGGCCTGTGACCTGCCGCTGATCGCCCCCGGCATCACCAACAACCGCGGCGACGCGCTGCGGATGGCCCTGGAGCTGGGCGCCGACACCGCCGGCCAGTTCGACGGCATCCACGCCGAGCCCGTCGACACCCGTACCAACAAGGCCGACTCGGTCCTGTACGGCTTCGCCACCGGCATCTTCGTCAACCGCAAGATGGAGCGCTTCTTCGACGAGGGCCGCGACACCTGGGACAACACCTTCGAGCACGTCGGCTACGAGATCTGGAAGAACCAGGACCAGGAGGCGTACTGGATCGCCGACGCCAAGACGCTGGCCATCCCCGGCATCATGACCTCGCTGCTCAGCGACGTGCCGCCGGAGCAGGCCGACAGCCTGGAGGAGCTGGCCGGCAAGCTCGGCATCGACGCCGAGGCGCTGGAGAAGACCGTCGCCGAGTTCAACGCGGCCGTCGGCCCCGGCGAGTTCGACCCGACCCGGATGGACGGCAAGGCCACCGTCGGCATCGAGCCGAAGAAGTCCAACTGGGCCACCCCGCTGGACACCGCGCCGTTCATCGGCGTCCCGGTGACCTCCGCCATCTGCTTCACCTACGGCGGCATCCGCACCGACATGGACGGCCGGGTCGTCACCCCCTCCGGCACCGCCATCCCCGGCCTGTACGCGGCGGGCGAGGCCACCGGCCTCTTCTACCACGCCTACCCGCCGGCGACCTCGGTCCTGCGCTCGCTGATCTTCGGCCGGCTCGCCGCGCACCACGCCGCCGCCCAGCAGGCCTGATCCACCCCCAATCCACTGCACCTGGAGGAACCGTGAGCATCGTCAACATCGACGTCACCCTCCGTGACGGCGGTTACCGCAACGGCTTCAACTTCCCCCTGGAATACGCGCTGAGGCACGCCAAGCTCAGCGTCGAGGCGGGCTTCGACTGGGTCGAGATCGCCTACCGCAAGGGCTCGCTGGTGCCGATCCCGAACCTCGGGCTCACCGGCCGCGGCGACGACGAGTTCATCGCCGCCGTCGCCCAGGAGGTCGGCCCGGACCGGGTCGCGATGATCCTGCACCCGAAGAACATCACCGAGCAGGACCTGCCCGCGATGTACGCCGCCGGCGCCCGCCTGGTCCGCATCATCCTGCCGTCCAAGGGCTACGAGAAGGGCCTGGAGTACATACGCCAGGCCAAGGAGATCGGGTACACCGTCGGCGTCAACTTCGCCCGAATAAGCCAGTGGTCGGGCCGCGGCATCGTCGAGGTGGCCACCGCCGCCACCGACGCCGGCGCGGAGTTCGTCTACCTGGCCGACTCCAACGGCAGCCTCTCCCCGGTGGACACCACCGACCTCACCACCCTGACCAAGTCGGTCACCGGCGGCCCGGTCGGCCTGCACGCCCACAACAACCTGGGCCTCGCCCTGTCCAACGCGATCAGCGCGGTCGCCGCCGGCGCCACCTGGATGGACTCCTCGATCCAGGGCATGGGCAAGGGCCCGGGCAACCTGATCGCCGAGCAGTGGCTGGCGCACCTCGACCGCACCGACGCCGAGGCCTCCGCCCGCCTCCACCTGGGCCACGCCCTGGAGTTGGCGGAGCTGCTGCTCGCCACCGTCCCGGAGGGCACCCCCTCCCTCCCGCTGCCGGACCTGGTCCTGGGCCGCTACGACCTGCCGGTCGAGCACCGCAAGGACGTGGTGGGCGGCAGCCACCACGAGGGCATCGCCACCGCGCGCACCCTCGCCACCGTCCGGTGACCACCACCGGACGCACTGTGCCGGCGGCGGTCTTCGGACCGGAGACCGCCGCCGGCGCGGCACACGCCCTCGTCCTCGCCCCCGTCACCCCCCGCTGGGACGGCGGAGCCTTCTTCACCCCCGTCACCCGGGCGCTGGCCGAGGCCGGCCTGCGGGTGACGGTGGTGGACACCCTCTCCGCCTGGGACGAGGAGATCGACTCGCTGGCCGCCCTCGCCGCCCGCTGGCGCCGACTCCTCACCCGGTACGGCCCGGTGGACCTGCTCTGCGGGAACGCCCTCGGCGGAGCGGTGGCCCAGGCCCTGCTCCCCGGCCTCGCCCCGCACACCGCGGCGCTGCTCGTCTCGGGCCCGGCCCGCAGCGACACCGTCCTGGAGGCCAGGCTCACCGAGATCGCCGACCTGGCCGCCACCGGCCGCTCCGGCGAGGCCCTGGCCCTGCTCAACCGGCGCGTCCAGCCGCACGACCGCCGTTTCGAACCGGGGGCCGACACCCCCGAACCGCACGACCCGCAGGCCGGGCGCCGCCTCGCCGCCGGGATGCGGATGCTGTGCGGCATCGACCTGACCGACGCGGTGCGCGCCCACCCCGGCCCGCTGCTGCAGATCGTCGGCGGTCACTCCCAGCTGGTCGGCCACCGCCACACCGCGGCAGCCGACCACCACCGGGTGCACGTCATCCCGGGGGCCGGCATGCGCCCCCACTTCGAACGCACCGCAGAGGTGTCCGCCCTGGTCGGCACCTTCCTGCGGGAGAAGGGACTCAGCACATGAAGAGCGTCGCGGTACTCCCCGGCGACGGCATCGGACCGGAAGTCACCTCCGCGGCCCTCGACGTCGTGGACAAGCTCGGCCTCCGGCTCGACCTGCGCTTCGGCGAGATCGGCTGGGAGTGCTGGCGCCAGGAGGGCAACCCGGTCCCCCAGCGGACCTGGAAGCTGCTGGAGGAGACCGACACCTGCCTGCTCGGCGCCATCACCAGCAAGCCGCTGCGCGAGGCCGAGGCCGAACTGCCCGCCGAACTGCGCGGCACCGGGCTCACCTTCGTCTCCCCGGTCATCCAGCTGCGCCAGCGACTGAGCCTGTACGCCAACATCCGCCCGGTCATCGACCTGGTCGACGGCCGCTTCGACTTCACGGTGATCCGCGAGAACACCGAGGGCCTGTACGCCGGCTACGACTTCCACGGCCTGGACGACGCGCTCTGGAACGTGGTCCGCGACCACCCCAACGCCCAGGCCTCCGGCCCGGATTCGAGCAGCGTCACCCTGCGGCTGCAGACCCGGTTCGGCATGGACCGGCTGCTGCGCTACGGCTTCGAGTACGCCCGCTCGCACGGCTACGACCGGCTCACCCTGGTCGACAAGCCCAACGTGCTGCGCCACAGCAGCAACCACCTGCGCGAGCGCCTGGAACTGATCGCCGGCGAGTACCCGGAGATCGAGACCGAGATCCTCAACGTCGACGCGATCGCCCTGTGGCTGGTCCGCCGGCCCGAGCGCTTCGGCGTGCTGGTCGCCGAGAACATGTTCGGCGACATCCTCTCCGACCTCGGCGCCGGCGTCATGGGCGGCCTCGGCCTCGCCCCCAGCGGCAACATCGGCGACCACGGCAGCTACTTCGAGCCGGTGCACGGCAGCGCCCCCGGCATGGCCGGGCGGAACCGCGCCAACCCGATGGCGATGGTGCTCACCGTGGCCCAGATGCTCGACCACCTGGGCCTGCCCGTCCCCGGCGGCGAACTCCGGGCTGCCGTCCGCGCGGTCGCCAAGCGGCGCACCACCGTCACGTACGACATGGGCGGCACCAGCGGCACCCGCGAGGTCGCCCTGGCGGTCGCCGAGGAGCTCACCGCGGACGAGTCCCCCGAGTCCCCCGAGGACATCGTGGACCGGCTCGCCCGCCTCGACACCGCCTCCGTCTCCGACGCGCTGGACAGCCTCGGCGTCGGCGGCGTGCTGGCCGGCATCGCCCCCCGGGTGCCCGGCACCCGCGCCGCAGGCCGCGCCTTCACCGTCACCTACCAGCCCGTCGACAGCACCGCGGAGGGCTTCCGTAACGCCGCCAACTACCTGGACGACGTGCCCGAGGGCTCCTTCGTGGTGGTCGACAACGCCGGCGACACCAGCTGCACCAACTGGGGCTCGCTGCTGACCAGGCTGGCCCAGCGCCGCGGCGTGCGCGGCACCGCCCTGCACGGCTCGGCCCGCGACATCGCCGAGATCCGCGCCGCCGGGTACCCGCTGTTCAGCACCGGCGCCACCATGGTCAGCGGCAAGAACCGGGTGGAACTCGCCGCCACCGGCCGGGACGTCGTCATCGGCGGGGTCACCGTACGGCCCGGCGACATCGTCGTCGCCGACGACAACGGTGCCCTGGTGGTCCCCGCCGGACACGCCGCCGAGGTCGCCGAGCGGGCCGAGCGCGTCGAGCGGACCGAAAGCGCCATCGCCGAGGCCGTCGACGCCGGCCTGCGGCTCGACGAGGCCCGCCGCCGGTACGGCTACGCCAATCCCTGGGACGACGGCGGCGCCCAGCAGTCCCATGCGTGACCCGGCGGGGAGCGTGGTGGTGGACCTCCACTACCACGCCGGCCCCGACCTCTACCGCCGCCGCCTCACCTCCCTCGGCGCGGGCCGGGCCTACCAGGACGTCGGCGGGTGGGTGGTGCTCAAGAGTCACCTCAGCTCCACCGCCGCGCGCGCCTGGGAGGCCCGCCAGGAGGGGCTCCCGGTCTCCGGCACCCTCGTCCTCAACGAGCTGGCCGGCGGCGTCCGGCCCCGGGCCGTGGAGCAGGCGGTCTACGCCCACGGCCCGGACAGCCCGGCCCGCCTGGTCGTCCACCTGCCCACCCTGGTCGGCCACACCCACTGCTCACCGCTGCGCCGCACCCCGTTCCATCCCCTGCTCGACCCCGAACGGTGGCGGACCCGCCCGGTCCTCGACGACGACGGCCGGCTGTGCCGGGACGTGCGCGAGGTGCTCCGGGCGGCCCGCGACCTGCCGGTCGCGGTGGCCACCGGGCACAGCGACCGGGAGGCGGTGCTGCGCATCGTGGACGAGGCGGTCCGGCTCGACCTGCCGCGGCTGCTCCTCACCCACGCGACCCACCCCATGTCGGGCTTCACCCCCGACAACCTGACCGACCTGTCCCAGGTGCCCGGCCTGTACGTCGAGATCACCGCGCTGACCCTGTTGCTGGGCCACCGCGACGCCGGGCACCTGAGCGAGCTGGTGCACGCCCACCCCCGGGTGCTGTTCAGCTCCGACCTCGGACAGCCCGACCAGCCGGACGTGAAGGAATGGCTGGACCTGAGCGCGCAGTGGTTCCGGGCCGCCGGCCTGACGAATCGGGAGATCCGGGCCATCACCTGGGCCAACCCGGTGAACCTGCTGACGCCGTGAACGGACCTTCAACACTCCCCGATCAGGAGCAGTCATGAACGCCCGTACCGACCATGCCGCGCTGCACGCGGACCTCCGACACCTCGCGGACCTGCTCGACGAGACCCTGGTCCGTCAGGAGGGCCCCGAGCTGCTCGGCCTGGTCGAGCAGGTCCGCCTGCTCAGCCGCACCGACGGAGAGGCCACCGCCGAACTGCTGCGCGGCATCGGGCCGGCGACCGCGGCCAACCTGGTCCGCGCCCTCGCCACCTATTTCCACCTGGCCAACGTCGCCGAACAGGTGCACCGCGGCCGCGAACTGCGCGCCGTCCGGGAACGGGCCGGCGCCGCCCTCGCCCGCGTCGTGCAGCAGGCGGCGAGGGAGGCGCCGGAGGCCCTGACCCGGGCGGTCGAGCACCTGAACGTCCGCCCGGTCTTCACCGCCCACCCCACGGAGGCGGCCCGCCGCTCGGTCCTCACCAAGCTGCGCCGGATCGCCGAACTGCTGGAGGCCCCGGTCCCCGAGGCGGACCGCCGCCGCCACGACGCGCGGCTCGCCGAGACCATCGACCTGATGTGGCAGACCGACGAGCTGCGGGTGGTGCGCCCCGAGCCCACCGACGAGGCCCGCAACGCCGTCTACTACCTGGACGAGCTGCACGCCAACGCGGTCGGCGACGTCCTGGAGGACCTCGCCGCCGAGCTGGAGCGGGTCGGCGTCCGACTGCCCGACGGCACCCGGCCGCTGACCTTCGGCACCTGGATCGGCGGCGACCGCGACGGCAACCCCAACGTCACCCCGGAGGTCACCTGGGACGTCCTGATCCTCCAGCACGAGCACGGCATCAACGACGCCCTGGCGATGGTCGACGAGCTGCGCGGCCTGCTCTCCAACTCCATCCGCTACACCGGCGCCACCGACGAGCTGCTCGGCTCGCTGGAGCACGACCTGGCCCGCCTGCCCGAGATCAGCCCCCGCTACAAGCGGCTCAACTCCGAGGAGCCGTACCGCCTCAAGGTCACCGCGATCCGCCAGAAGCTGGTGAACACCAAGCACCGGCTCGCCGAGGGCGGCACGCACGAGGAGGGCCGCGACTACCTCGGCACCGCCGAACTGCTGCGCGACCTCACCCTGGTGCAGACCTCGCTGCGCGAGCACCGCGGCGGCCTGTTCGCCGAGGGCCGACTGGGCCGTACGATCCGCACCCTCGCCGCCTTCGGCCTGCAACTGGCCACCATGGACGTGCGCGAGCACGCCGACGCCCACCACCACGCCCTCGGCCAGCTCTTCGACCGGCTCGACGAGGAGTCCTGGCGCTACGCCGACATGCCCCGCGACTACCGGCAGCGGCTGCTCGCCAAGGAGCTCACCTCCCGCCGGCTGCTCGGCCCGGCGCAGCTGGACCGGGCCGGGGAGAAGACCCTCGGGGTCTTCCACACCGTCCGCCGGGCCCTGGACTCCTTCGGGCCCGAGGTCATCGAGAGCTACATCATCTCGATGTGCCAGGGCGCCGACGACGTCTTCGCCGCGACCGTGCTGGCCCGCGAGGCCGGCCTGGTCGACCTGCACGCCGGCATCGCGAAGATCGGCATCGTGCCGCTGCTGGAGACCACCGACGAGCTGAAGGCCGCCGACACGATCCTGGAGGACATGCTCTCCGACCCGTCCTACCGGGCCCTGGTCGCCCTGCGCGGGGACGTCCAGGAGGTCATGCTCGGCTACTCCGACTCCTCGAAGTTCGGCGGCATCACCACCTCGCAGTGGGAGATCCACCGGGCCCAGCGCCGGCTGCGCGACGTCGCCCACCGCTACGGGGTGCGGCTGCGCCTCTTCCACGGCCGCGGCGGCACCGTCGGCCGCGGCGGCGGCCCCTCGCACGACGCGATCCTCGCCCAGCCCTGGGGCACCCTGGAGGGCGAGATCAAGGTCACCGAGCAGGGCGAGGTGATCAGCGACAAGTACCTGGTGCCGTCGCTGGCCCGGGAGAACCTGGAGCTGACGGTCGCCGCCACGCTGCAGGCCTCCGCGCTGCACACCGCCCCGCGCCAGGCCCCCGAGGAACTGGCCCGCTGGGACGCCGCGATGGACGTGGTCTCCGACGCCGCGCACGCGGCCTACCGCGTGCTGGTGGACGACCCGGACCTGCCCGCCTACTTCCTGGCCTCCACCCCGGTCGACCAACTCGCCGACCTGCACCTGGGTTCGCGGCCCTCGCGCCGCCCGGACTCCGGCGCCGGCCTGGACGGCCTGCGGGCCATCCCCTGGGTGTTCGGCTGGACGCAGTCCCGGCAGATCGTGCCGGGCTGGTACGGCGTCGGCTCCGGGCTGAAGGCACTGCGCGAAGCGGACCTCGGCGGCGTCCTGGACGAGATGTACGGCCAGTGGCACTTCTTCCGCAACTTCGTCTCCAACGTGGAGATGACACTGGCCAAGACGGATCTGCGGATCGCCCGGCACTACGTGGAGACGCTGGTGCCCGCTGAGCTCCAGCGCGTCTTCGCGGCGATCGAGGCCGAGCACGACCTGACCGTGAGCGAGCTGCTGCGGATCACCGGCGAGCGCGAACTCCTGGACGCCCAGCCGGTGTTGAAGCAGACCTTCGAGATCCGCGACGCCTACCTCGACCCGATCTCCTACCTCCAGGTCGCCCTGCTCAAGCGCCAACGGGACGCGGCCGCCGCAGGCGAGGAGCCGGACCGCACGCTCTGCCGGGCCCTGCTGCTGACCGTCAACGGGATCGCCGCCGGCCTGCGCAACACCGGCTGATCCCCAGCCCCACGAAGCCACCCCCACGAACTCCCCACGAAGGCCCCTCCCACACAAGAAGGCCCAGCCATGACAGAGCCACCCGAACACCCAGGCGCTCCTTCCCGGCGCGGCGTGCTGCGCAGCGCCGTCGTCGCCGGCGCGGCCCTGGCCGTCCCACTCGCCGGCGGACTCCCCCAGGCCGAGGCCCGGGAGCGGACGCCGGCCCGGGAAGAAGCCCGGCCCCGGGAAGAAGCCCAGACCCGGGAAGAAGCCCAGACCCGGAAGCAGTCACAGCCCGCCCACCGGATCGGCTCGCTCGGCGACCAGTCCGCCGTCCGCACGTTCACCCTGGGCGACGTCCGGCTCACCTATGTCGTCGACGCCGCCATGGAGTTGGACCGCACCGGCTTCCTGCCCGCCGTCCCCTCCTCCTACTGGGCGGAGCACCCCGAGGAGGTGGCGCCCTCCGGTCGGATCGCCGCCTCGGCGGGCGGCGTCCTGGTCGAGCGGGGCCACCGCCGGCTGCTGATCGACGTGGGCCTCGGCGCCAACACGCTCCCACCGTCGCTCGGTGTCTCCCGCGGCGGAGCACTGCCGCGCACCCTCCGGGCGCTGCGGGTGCGGCCGGAGACCATCGACACCGTGGCCTTCACCCACCTGCACACCGACCACACCGGCATGGGCTTCGTCACCGCGCCGGGCCGGGCGCCGCGCAAGGCGTTCCCGCGCGCCGGCTACCTGGTGGCCGGGGCCGAGTGGGAGCCGTTCTGGGAGCACCAGGTCAAGGTCGGGGCGCCGTCCTGGGACAGCTTCATGGTGCCGATGTCGAAGGTGCTGCGCCGCTTCGACGACGGCGCCCAGGTGTGGCCCGGCGTCACCGCGCTGATCACCCCCGGCCACAGCCCCGGCCACACCACCTTCGTCGTCTCGGCCGGCGGCGGGCGGCGGATCCTGGTGTTCGGCGACGCCTTCCACACCCCGGCCCAGGTGGCCCACCCCGAGTGGCCGTCCGGACCGGACACCAACGTCGACAAGGTGCTGAAGGCCCGCCGGACCCTGCTGGCCGAGCTGCGCAAGCCGCACACCTACGGCTTCGCGTTCCACTTCGGCGACCAGGCGTTCGGCCGGGTCGGGGAGGACGGCCGCTGGCACCCGGTGCCCGCCCGGGCCCTGCTGCCCACCCCGATCCAGTTGCCGCAGTAGGTGTTACGACACCACGTCCTTGCGCGCGAACCCGCGGAACGCCAGCGCCAGCAGCACCACCGCGTACGAGAGCGACAGCGAGACGCCCTGCAGCATGCCGCCCCACTCCAACTGCGGCTGCAGGGCGTCCGCCCACGCGTACTGCCAGTGCGCCGGCAGCCACTCCCGCAGGTCGCCGAGCGCGGTGACGGCGTCCAGCACCCCGGTGATGATCGAGATGAACACCGCCCCGCCGACCGCCCCCAGCGGCGCGTCCGTCGCCGTCGACAGCCAGAAGGCCAGCGCGGCGATCACCAGCTCGCTCAGGAACACGAACGCCACCGCGAGCGCGATCCGGGGCAGCGCCTGCCCGGCGGGCAGACTCGCCCCGGCGGGCAGCTTCAGGTCGCCCCAGCCGTACGCGGCGGTGCCGACGGCCAGCCCGATCGCGGGCAGCATCACCACCGCCACCGCCGAGAACGCCAGCCCGACCGCGAACTTGCGGGTCAGCAGCCGGGCCCTGGGCACCGGCGCGGCCAGCAGGTAGCGCAGCGAGGACCAGCTGGCCTCCGAGGCCACCGTGTCCCCGCAGAACAGCGCGACCGGGATCACCAGCATGAATCCGGTGCCCACGAACAGCATGGTGACGGCGAAGTTGGCCCCGGAGGCGGTGGCCAGATCGATGAAGGTGGTCCGGTCCGGACGCCCCGGGGTGCCGCCGATCTGGAACGCGGCCAGGATGACGAACGGCATCGCCGCCAGCACCCCGCCGATCACCAACGTGCGGCGCCGGCGCAGCTGCCGCATCGCCTCCACCCGCAGCGGCAGGGTCCGGCTCGCCCGGTACCCCTCGGCATGGTCCGTCGAGACGGCGCTCACGCCGCACCTCCGATCAACGACAGGAACGCGTCCTCCAGGCGCCGCTGCGGTCCGGCGCTCTCCACCGGCACCCCCAGCCGCACCAGCTCCGCCAGCAGCTCGCTCGCAGCGAGCCCGTCCAGCCGGACCAGCAGCCCGCCCTCGACGGCCTCCGCCGAACCGACCCCGGCCAGCGCGCCGACCTTGGCGACCACCGACTCCGGGTCGCAGGAGTCGGCGACACCGATCATCAGCAGCTCACCGGCGCCGACGATCTCCCCGACCGGACCGGCCGTCACCAGCTGCCCGCGGTCCATCACCACCAGGTCCGTGCAGCTCTGCTCGACCTCGGCCAGCAGGTGGCTGGACACGATGACGGTCCGTCCGCCGGCCGCGTACCGGATCATCACCTCGCGCATCTCGCGGATCTGCGGCGGGTCCAGCCCGTTGGTCGGCTCGTCCAGGATCAGCAGGTCCGGCATCCCGAGCATCGCCTGCGCGATGGCCAGGCGCTGCCGCATGCCCTGCGAGTACGTCCGCACCGCGCGGTCCAGCGCCTCGCCGAGCCCGGCGATCGCCAGCGCCTCGCCGAAGCGGGCGTCCTCCTCCGGCCGTCCGGTGGCCTGCCAGTACAGTCGCAGGTTGGCCCGGCCGGTCAGGTGCGGCAGGAAGCCCGCGCCCTCGACGAAGGCCCCGACCCGCGAGAGCACCGGCGCCCCGGGCCGCACCAGGTGCCCGAAGATCCGGATCTCCCCGGCGTCCGGCCGGATCAGGCCCATCAGCATCCGCAGCGTGGTGGTCTTGCCCGCGCCGTTCGGCCCGAGCAGGCCGAGCACCTGGCCCTGCTCCACCCGGAAGCTCAGGTCCCGTACCGCGTACCGGTCCTGCGCGCCCTTGTAGCGCTTGCTCAGCCCGCTGATCTGCAACGGCACCCCGGCCAGCTCCGGATCGAACCCGGGCCCGGCGGCCGCCGAACGCCGTCGGCGCAGCACGGGCACCAGCACCAGCGCGGCGGCCACCACCACGGCCGCCACCGGCAGCAGCCAGGTCCGCGCGGGCAGCGGCGCCGCTTCGGTGACCAGTTCCTCGTCGGTCGGCGCGGTGAGTGCCCCGGCCGGCGCGACCCGGTAGGTGGCCGGCTCGGCCGGCGAGGCGTACGCCAGGTCGGTGGACGCCAGCACCAGCCGCACCCGGTGCCCGGCCGGGAAGGTGTGGTCCACAGCGGGCAGCTGGACGGTCACGGTCTTGCCCGCGTCGGCGCCGACCACCCGCAGCGGGGCCGCGAGCTGCTGCGGCAGCACCGACTTGCCGTCCGGCCCGACGTCGTACAGCTTCGCGAACAGCACCGCGTCCGGCCGGTCCGCCGTGACCGTCACGGGCACGGTCGGCTGCCCGGTCAGGTGCAGCGGCGTGTCCAGCGGCGCCGAGTCGAAGGCGGCGTTCTGGCCCGGGAAGTCCAGCGACAGCCCGGCCCCGAGCGAGGCCGCCTGGCTCAGCGCGCCGATCCCCGGCAGCGTCGAGATCCCCGGCGGCGCCCCGCCGGGCGGGTTGGCGAGCGACTTCTCCCCGCCCGCCAGCTCGATCGAGCGGGTGCCGGTCCCGCCCAGCCCCGGGTACCGGTCGGCGGAGGCCCCGCGCAGCACGGCCTGGAAGCCGGTGGAGTCCACGCCCCCGGTCCGGGTCACCCGGAAGGCCGGCCCGGTGTCGTTGCCACGCCCGCGCAAGCCGCGATTTTTCAAGAAATGATCGAACCAGGCCGTCACCCGGTCGTCCACCCGGGCGCTGGTGTCCGTCCCGCCGTCGTGCCCACCCGCGAACCAGTCCACCGAGACCGGTGCGCCGTTGGCCGCCACGGCCTTCGCGATCTTGTCCCCCTGGTCCAGCGGGAACAGCGAGTCCTGCTGCCCCTGCACCACCAGGGTGGGCGCCTTGAGCTGCGTCGCCACCGAGGACGGGCTCGACTTCTCCAGCAGCGCGACGGCCTCCGGATCGGCGTGCCCGGCGGTGGCGACCCGGTCGTACATCTGGCAGAGCGAGTCCAGGAACCGCCCGCAGCCGACCTGTCCGTCCGCCTGCGGCTTGGCCCCGTCCCCGCCGCGCGGTGCCCCGCCGGAGGGCCCGAGGTCCCCGGCCGCGCCGGTGGTGAAGAAGATCCCGGCCCACAGCTTCTTGAACACGCCGTCCGCCGCGCCCGAGCCCTGCACGCCCTGCGGGAACAGCGCGTCGGCCAGGTTCCACCAGGTGATCTGGGTCGCGACGGCGTCGATCCGGTGGTCGTACGCGGAGGCCAGCAGCGAGATCGCCCCGCCGTACGAGGCGCCGGTGATGCCCACCCGGGGGTCGCCGGGCCCGTCGAGCTGCACCTCGGGCCGCTGGGCCAGCCAGTCCACCAGGTGCTTGACGTCCTCGACCTCACGGTCGGGCGCGTTCAGCCCGATCTTCCCGCCCGAGTTCCCGAAGCCGCGCGCCGACCAGGTCAGCACCGCGTACCCCTGCCGGGCCAGCTGCTGGGCGCGCTCCCGCTCGCCGTCCTTGGAGCCGCCGAAGCCGTGCGCCAGCAGGACCGCCGGCCGCGGGCTGCTGCCGGTGGTGAAGAACGAGGTGTCCAGCTGGACCTGCTGAGCGCTGCCAGGGGTCTCCGGCATGCTGAGGAAACGATCCTCCTGGTGAACCGCCTGCTCGCCGCCCGACGCCACCGCCACCGTACCGACCCCGGCGACCGCCACCAGGGCCACCGCCCCGGCCAGCACCTTGCGCCGCACCGACCTGCCGCGGCCGCGCCAGCGACGCCATGCCCCACCGAACTCCATGGGGGCTGATCGTATCCGCCGCCCGGGTAGGCGTCCGATAAAGCCACCACCCCTTTTCGCCCGGTTCTGCCCGGTAAGCGGCGGTATCGTACGGCTCACCCGGCTCTCTCCCCACCCCGAGAAGGTCCCGTGTTCTGGCCGCTGATCACCCTGCTCGCCACCGTCGCCGCCACCCTGGTGATCGGCTGGATCGTCGACCAGGCCCTCCAACGGATCAGCGCGGGCCACCCCGACGCCCCGCTCTGGTCACTGCTCCGCCGCTGCCGGATCCCGCTCCAGCTCGCCGTCGTCACAGCCCTGCTGCTCGCCGCCGACCCGCTCAAGCGGATCCTCCACCTCAAGGACGACGAGGGCGCGCACCACGTGGTCCTGCTGCTCCTGCTCGCCTCGCTCGGCTGGCTCACCGTCCGGGTGGTGGCCGCCGCCTTGGAGGCCGTGCTCAGCCGCTACGAGACGGTCACCGGCGACCCGGCCCGGGTACAGCGGGTGCACACCCAGATCAGCATGCTGCGCCGGGTGGTCAGCGCGGCGATTGTCGTGGTCACCGCCGCCGTGATGCTGCTGACCTTCTCCGCCATGCGCACCGTCGGTGCCAGCCTGCTCGCCTCGGCCGGCATCATCGGCATCGTGGCCGGCATCGCCGCCCAGAGCACCCTGGGCAACTTCTTCGCCGGCCTGCAGATCGCCTTCGGCGACACCGTCCGAATCGGCGACACCGTGCTGATGGACGGCCAGCAGGGCACCGTCGAGGAGATCACCCTCTCCTACCTGGTGGTCCGGCTCTGGGACCACCGCCGGCTGATCGTCCCGGTCTCCTACTTCGTCAACAAACCCTTCGAGAACTGGACCCGCCGCGACCCCGGCCTGCTCGCGGCCGTGCTGCTCCACCTCGACCACACCACCCCGGTCGACGAGCTGCGCACCGCCCTGCACACCCAGCTGGAGCGGCACCCCCTCTGGGACGGCACCGAGTGGGCCCTCAACGTCACCGACACCACCCCCAGCACCATCGTCGTCCGCGCCACCATGACCGCCCGCACCCCCGACGACGCCGCCCAACTCCGCTTCGACATCCGCGAGCACCTCATCGCCCACCTACGCGACCACCACCCCCACGCCCTCCCCCGCCTCCGCACCACCGACACCTGACACCCCGCGCACCCCTCTCCCCCGAAACAGAGTTCCCCGCGCCCCGAAAGGGGCGCGGGGAACTGCGCGAAGCGGAAGGCCGAGACCCGCACGAGCCTCCCGACCGCTCACAAAACCCGAGTCATCGTCCGATGCGGAATCCCCGCGTCGTCGTACACCGGCCCCTCCGCCACGTACCCCAGCCGCTCGTAGAACCCGAGCGCCTGCACCTGCGCGTGCAGCTCGACCTCGACGGCCCCACGCTCAAGCCCCGCCGCCTCGATCGCCCGGACCAGCTCGGCCCCGAGCCCGGTCCCCCGCGCGGCGGCGAGGACCGCGAGCCGCCCGAGCAGCACCCGCCCCTCGACGCCCCCGGTCAGCTTCAGCGCGTGCTCACCGAAGATCAGCCGCCCGGTCCCCAGCGCGGCCCCGTCGGCCCCGACGGCCAGCAGGTGCACCGAGGTCCCGTCGTACTCGTCGTACTCCAGCTCCTCCGGCACGTTCTGCTCGACGATGAACACCTCACGCCGAACCTCCCGCACCAGCGCCAGGTCCGCCTCCCCCTCGGCGACCCGGATCGAGGCCGGCACGTCAGCTCTCCGCCGCGATGATGTCCAGCGCCTTCCGCAGGTCCGCCGGGTACTCGCTGCTGAACTCGACCCACTGACCGTCCGCCGGGTGCTCGAAGCCGAGCGAGACGGCGTGCAGCCACTGCCGGGTCAGCCCGAGCCGCTTCGCCAGCGTCGGGTCGGCGCCGTACGTCAGGTCACCGACGCAGGGGTGCCGCAGCGCGGACATGTGGACGCGGATCTGATGGGTGCGGCCGGTCTCCAGCTTGATGGCGAGCAGCGAGGCCGCCCGGTACGCCTCGATCAGGTCGTAGTGGGTGATCGACGCCTTGCCGTCACGCGTCACGGCCCACTTCCAGTCCGAGCTGGGGTGCCGCCCGATCGGCGCGTCCACCGTGCCGCTCATCGGGTCCGGGTGCCCCTGGACCAGGGTGTGGTACCGCTTCTCGGTGATCCGGTCGTGGAACTGCCGCTTGAGGTCGGTGTACGCCCGCTCGGACTTGGCGACCACCATCAGCCCCGAGGTGCCGACGTCGAGCCGGTGCACGATGCCCTGCCGCTCGGCGGCACCCGAGGTGGAGATCCGGTAGCCGGCTGCGGCGAGCCCGCCGATGACGGTGGGCCCGGTCCAGCCGGGGCTCGGGTGCGCGGCGACGCCGACCGGCTTGTCGACCAGCACGATGTCCTCGTCGTCGTGGACGATCCGCATGCCCTCGACCGGCTCGGCCACGATCTGCACCGGGGCGGCGGGGGCGGGGATCTCGACCTCCAGCCAGGAGCCGGCGGTCACCCGGTCCGACTTGCCGGCCACGGCGCCGTCGAGCGTCACCTTGCCCTCGGCGGCCAACTCGGCGGCCTTGGTCCGGGAGAACCCGAACATCCGGGCGAGGGCGGCGTCGAGGCGCTCGCCCTCCAGGCCGTCGGGTACGGGGAGGCTGCGGATCTGCGCTGCGGTACTCACCCGTACGAGTATGCCGGAAACGCGGCCCGGCCCCTCCCGCCGGCGGTTCCGACGGGGAAGGGCGGGTCCCTACTTGTCGCCCTTGTCCGTCTGCTGGTGGACGGTCCCGTCCGGGTTGCTGCCCTTGAAGGAGAGCAGCACCACGAGGATCCCGCCGCAGACGATCGCCGAGTCGGCGAGGTTGAACACCGCGAAGTGCTGGACGGAGATGAAGTCCACGACGTGCCCGCGGAAGACGCCCGGCGCGCGGAACAGCCGGTCGGTGAGGTTGCCGAGCGCCCCGCCGAGCAGCAGCCCGAGGGCGATCGCCCACGGGAGGCTGTACAGCCGGCGGGCGATCCGCCAGATCACCACGATGACGGCCGAGGCGATCATCGTGAAGACGACGGTCAGCGCCTGCCCCATGCCGAAGGCCGCACCGGAGTTGCGGATCACCTGGAGGGTGACGACGTCGCCGATCACCTTGATCGCGGCGTGGTTCTCCAGCTTGGCGACGACCAGCAGCTTGCTGCCGAGGTCGATCAGGAAGGCGAGCACCGCGACGACCAGCAGCACGCCGACCCGCCGTCGGCCCTTGGGCTTCTCGACCGCCGGGGTGCCGCCCGCGGGAGCCGTCCCGCCGTCGGTCGAAGCCGCCTCCGCGGGGTCGGTGGGATCGGCCACGGCCACCTCCACGGCATCGGCGGGGTTCGGGACGGCGTCGTCCCGGGTCTGGGGGGAACCTTGCGTACTGATGATCCGCTCCGCTGCCGGTGGAGCTCCCCCGGGCAGGAGGTGGGGGAGGGTGGTGGGCCGATGCCGCCCTGGAATCCGTCGAGGAACCGCTCCGGACACGTCAGGCGACGTTACGGGGTCGAGCGTACGGCAAGCCCGACCCCCCGCGCCGCCCCTGCGGCCCGGTTCAGCGGCGTTCCTGCTTGGCCTTGCACTGGACGCAGAGCGTCGCCCGGGGGAAGGCCTGCATCCGGGCCTTGCCGATGGCCTGGCCGCAGGATTCGCAGATGCCGAAGCCGACGCCTTCGAGCCGCTCCAGGGCGCGCTCCGTCTGGGCGAGGCTGTCCCGAGCGTTGTTGGCGAGCGCCAGCTCGCTCTCCCGCGAGATGTTCTTCGTACCGGCGTCCACCTGGTCGTCGCCGGCTCCGTCGTTGGAGTCACGCATCAGGCCCGCGATGGCGGCGTCGGCGGCGTCGATCTCGCCGCGCAACCGCGCCAGGTCGCTGATCAGCTCGTCGTGGAGCTCGTGGACCTCCGCCGAGGTCCACGGGTCCTCGCCGGGTCGGACCGGCAGGGTGGCCGGGTCGACGGATTCGGCTCCGCGCGGCGCGGTGACGATGTCGGTGCTGTTCTGAGGTGCGGTAGTGGTCACGGTCCCCTCCCCTGGATCGGCCGCCACGGCCTTGCGTGCCCGCTTGGTGGCGGTACCCGCGCCGGATGCCTTCTCAGCCATGGCTTCGACCCCATCTACGAACGAATCGAGCCGCCGGTTCCCGGCGGCTTCCAGTGCCGGAACGATAATCCCGATCAAAACCGGTCACAACATGACATACCGGCGCCTCGCGATGATCCCACCCAGGCAGCCGCCCCAACCGCCACGCCCCGCGCGCTGACAGACTTGTGCCCACCTCACCCCCGCCTAACCACCCCCGCCGACCAGCCCGTCCATGCCCGGAACCAACCCCGCGGAAACGGTTTGGACAAACCGACTCGCCCGGCCGATACACTGGGCCTGCAAGGCGCAGATGGGACGAGTACCGACGTACGCAGCCACCAGCGACCCGGGGACGGTGCGAGCCCGGGGGTGTGCACGACGGGAAGATCACCCCGGAGCCGCCGGAAGAACGGCCACCGCACAGCCCGCGGCGGCCCACTAGACCCGGCAGCAAGCCCAAACAAGAGGGCCGCAACGCAGCACCGCGGCCAAGGAGGGTGGTACCGCGGGACGGCCAGGCCGTCTCGTCCCTCCGGAGGATCCAGTCCCAGCATCCGCCGGAGGTAGACGCCCGCGATGAGCAGCTCCTACAACCCCGTCCCGGCGCAGGTGGACCTGCCTGCCCTGGAGCACCAGATCCTGTCGTTCTGGCAGGACAACAAGATCTTCCAGCGCAGCCTGGAGCAGTCCGAGGGCCGCCCCGAGTGGGTGTTCTACGAGGGCCCGCCGACCGCCAACGGCATGCCCGGCGCCCACCACATCGAGGCCCGCGTCTTCAAGGACGTCTTCCCGCGCTACCGGACGATGAAGGGCTACCACGTCGCCCGCAAGGCCGGCTGGGACTGCCACGGCCTGCCGGTCGAGCTGGCCGTCGAGAAGGAGCTGGGCTTCTCCGGCAAGCAGGACATCGAGGCGTACGGCATCGCCGAGTTCAACGCCAAGTGCCGCGAGTCGGTGACCCGCCACACCGACGCCTTCACCGAGCTGACCACCCGCATGGGGTACTGGGTCGACCTCGACGATGCCTACCGGACGATGGACCCGTCCTACGTCCAGTCCGTCTGGTGGTCGCTCAAGCAGATCTTCGACAAGGGCCTGCTGGTCCAGGACCACCGCGTCGCCCCCTGGTGCCCGCGCTGCGGCACCGGCCTGTCCGACCACGAGCTGGCCCAGGGCTACGAGACCGTGGTCGACCCCTCGGTCTACGTCCGCTTCCCGCTCACCGGCGGCCCGCTGGCCGGCCAGGCGGCCCTGCTCGCCTGGACCACCACCCCGTGGACCCTGGTCTCCAACACCGCCCTCGCGGTCAACCCGACGGTCACCTACGTAGTGGCCACCGACGGCGACGAGAAGCTGGTCGTCGCCGAGCCGCTGCTCGCCAAGGCCCTCGGCGAGGGCTGGGAGCCCACCGGCGAGTCCTTCACCGGCGCCGAGATGGAGCACTGGAACTACCAGCGCCCGTTCGAGCTGGTCGAGATCGAGAACGCCCACTTCGTCCTCAACGCCGACTACGTCACCACCGAGGACGGCACGGGTGTCGTCCACCAGTCCCCGGCCTTCGGTGCGGACGACCTCGCGACCTGCCGCAAGTACGGCCTGCCGGTGGTCAACCCGGTGCTCGCCGACGGCACCTTCGCCCCCGAGGTCCCGCTGGTCGGCGGCCAGTTCTTCAAGAAGGCCGACGAGGCCCTGGTCGCGGACCTGAAGGAGCGCGGCCTGCTCTTCCGCCACGTGCCGTACGAGCACAGCTACCCGCACTGCTGGCGCTGCCACACCGCGCTGCTCTACTACGCGCAGCCGTCCTGGTACATCCGGACCACCGCCGTCAAGGACGCGCTGATCCGCGAGAACGAGGCCACCAACTGGTTCCCGGAGACGGTCAAGCACGGCCGCTTCGGCGACTGGCTGAACAACAACATCGACTGGGCGCTCAGCCGCAACCGCTACTGGGGCACCCCGCTGCCGATCTGGCGCTGCGAGCAGGGCCACCTGACCTGCGTCGGCTCGCTGGCCGAGCTCACCGAGCTCACCGGCACCGACCAGAGCGGCCTCGACCCGCATCGCCCGTTCATCGACGAGGTGACCTTCGCCTGCCGCGACTGCGGCGGCACCGCCACCCGCGTGCCCGAGGTCATCGACGCCTGGTACGACTCGGGCTCGATGCCCTTCGCCCAGTACGGCTACCCGTACCAGAACAAGGAGCTGTTCGAGAAGCGCTACCCGGCGCAGTTCATCTCCGAGGCGATCGACCAGACCCGCGGCTGGTTCTACACGCTGATGGCGGTCGGCACCCTGGTGTTCGACAAGAACAGCTACGAGAACGTCGTCTGCCTGGGCCACATCCTGGCCGAGGACGGCCGCAAGATGTCCAAGCACCTGGGCAACATCCTGCAGCCGATCCCGCTGATGGACCAGCACGGCGCCGACGCCGTCCGCTGGTTCATGGCGGCCGGCGGCTCGCCCTGGTCGGCTCGCCGGGTCGGCCACGGCACCATCCAGGAGGTGGTCCGCAAGACCCTCCTCACCTACTGGAACACCGTCGCCTTCCAGGCCCTGTACGCCCGCACCTCGAACTGGGCCCCCTCGGCGGGCGACCCGGCCCCGGCCGACCGCCCGCAACTGGACCGCTGGGTGCTCTCCGAGCTGAACACCCTGGTCCGCGAGGTCGACGCGGCCTTCGAGGCGTACGACACCCAGCGCGCCGGCAAGCTGCTCTCCGGCTTCGTCGACGACCTCTCCAACTGGTACGTCCGGCGTGGCCGCCGCCGCTTCTGGCAGGGCGACGCCGCCGCGCTCGCCACGCTGCACGAGGCGCTGGAGACGGTCACCCGCCTGATGGCCCCGCTCACCCCGTTCATCAGCGAGCGGGTCTGGCAGGACCTGGTCGTCCCGGTCACCCCGGACGCCCCGGCCTCGGTGCACCTGGCCTCCTGGCCGGTGGCCGACGAGAGCCTGATCGACACCGAGCTCTCCCGGCACATGGCGCTGGTCCGCCGCCTGGTCGAGCTGGGCCGGGCCACCCGCGCCGAGTCCGGCGTGAAGACCCGTCAGCCGCTGTCCCGCGCGCTGGTCGCCGCCCAGGGCTGGGAGGAGCTGCCCGCCGACCTGCGCGCGCAGATCGCCGAGGAGCTCAACGTCTCCACCCTGGAGTCGCTCTCTGCGTCGTCCCCGTCCGGGGCGGGCGGCGGTTCACTGGTCGACACCACCGCCAAGGCCAACTTCCGCGCGCTGGGCAAGCGCTTCGGCAAGGGCGTGCAGGACGTCGCCAAGGCGGTCGCCGCCGCCGACGCCGCCCGCCTGGCCGCCGAACTGCGCGCCGACGGCGCGACCAGCGTCGAGCTCGACGGCGAGACGATCACCCTGTCGCCCGACGAGGTGATCATCACCGAGACCCCGCGCGAGGGCTGGGCCGTCGCCAACGAGTCCGGCGCCACCGTCGCCCTCGACCTGGCCATCACCCCGGAGCTCAAGCGCCTCGGCATCGCCCGCGACGCCATCCGCCAGATCCAGGAGGCCCGCAAGAACTCCGGCCTGGACGTCGCCGACCGCATCGTCCTCCGCTGGCGCGCCACCGCCGAGGAGACCGCCGAGGCCATCGCCGAACACGGCCCCCTCGTCGCCGAAGAGGTCCTCGCCACCGACTTCGCCGCCGGCACGGCCGACTGGGCCTCCGAAACCTTCACCGACGAATCCCTCGGCCTCGCCTTCCAACTCCGCAAGGCCTGACCCACCCCACGAAGCCGCCGTCGCCTCAGGGCGACGGCGGCTTCGCCACACCCACCGGAAGACTCCAGTCCGCACGACCCCCCACCACACACCCGGCCAGTCGAGAGGGACGCCCCGCACCCACCCTCCCGAGAGCCACCCCCGAACACGAACAAAGGCGCCCCCTCCCCAACCCGAAGGTCAGAAAGGGGACGCCCTCGAAGAGCCCTGCTACAACCTCAGTTGTCGCCGTCCTCGTCGATCAGGAAGCCCCGCATCGGCGCCGGAGCCTGCTGCATCGGCTGCGGCGGCTGCGGCCGGACTGCCGCCATCGGCTGGGTCATCCCGGCCGGCTGCATCTGCGGAGCCCCGCTGTTGCCACCGGCAGCCTGCCCGCCGAAGCTCGGCGCCGACGGGTTCCCGCCGAAGGAGCTCTGCCCACCGAACGACGGCGAGCTGCCACCGAAGGCCGGCTGGTTCCCACCGAACGACGGTGCACCGGAGGTCATCGCACCGGCACCGGCCGGAGCCATCGACGACGCCGCCGGCGGCAGCGAAGCGGTGGCGGGGATCCGCGGCGGGGCGAGCGAGTCGTCGGCCTGCGACTCCAGCTGACGCAGCTGGGTCTCCAGGTACGACTTCAGACGCGTCCGGTACTCACGCTCGAACGCCCGCAGGTCCTCGACCTTGCGCTCCAGCGTGGCCCGCGCGGACTCCAGCGACCCCATCGCGACGCGGTGCTTCTCCTGCGCGTCCCGCTCCAGGGCGTCGGCCTTGGCACGGGCGTCGCGCTCCAGGCCCTCGGCCCGGCTGCGCGCCTCGCCGACGATCTTGTTGGCCTCGGAGCGGGCCTCGGAGATCGCCTGGTCGGCGGTCTGCTGGGCGAGCGCCAGCACGCGGGCGGCGCTGTCGCCGCCGGGGCCCTGCTGCTGCATCGGGCCGCCCATCGGGCCACCCATCGGGCCGCCCATCTGCTGCGGCGGGCCGCCCATGGGGCCGCCCATCGGCTGCATCTGCTGCTGGCCCATGCCCTGGCCCATCGGGTTGCCCATCTGCTGCGGGCCACCGGGACCGCCCATGGGCTGGAGCATCTGACCGCCCATCGGCTGGACCAGCTGCTGCTGGCCGCCCATGGTCTGGTTCATCTGCTGCTGCTGGCCGCCCATCTGCTGGGGGCCACCCGGACCGGCCGGGAGCTGCGGGGCGCCGGAGGGCAGGCCGAGGGGCTGGTTGCCCATCTGCTGCTGCTGGGGACCGCCCTGGCCCATCTGCTGCGGACCACCGGGGCCCATCTGCTGCGGGCCGCCCGGGCCCTGCTGGCCGGGGATCGGCGGGCCGGATATGGCGGCCGGGACGGGAGCGGCGGGACGCTGCGCGTCCTGCGGCGGCTCCTTCCGCATGTTGGCCTGGTTCTGCGCGGCGGCGCGAGTCGCGGCGGCCAGCTTGGCCCGCAGGTCCTCGTTCTCCCGGAGGAGGCGGGTCAGCTCCGCCTCGACCTCGTCGAGGAAGGCATCGACCTCGTCCTCGTCATAGCCTTCACGCAGGCGGACGGTCGTGAACTGCTTGTTCCGAACGTCCTCGGGGGTCAATGGCATCTCTTCACCTCAACGTGATCGTCGGCACACCGGCATCCTGTCGCATCGCTCACCTACGACTAGGGGTGCACAAGCGAGATCAGGACATACACAATGATCATCAGTACGAAGAAGGACAGGTCGAGCGCCACGCCCCCGAAACGCAACGGCGGAATGAACCGCCGAAGAAGCTTGAGCGGCGGATCCGTGACAGTGTACGTGGCCTCCAGGACCAGGACCATGGCCTTGCCGGGCCGCCACGAACGCGCGAACTGGAAGACCCAGTCCATGACCAGTCGCACGAGCAGGAACACCAGGAAGACGGTCAGGGCGTAGTAGAGCACCGCCCACACGATGTCCATCGCGTTTCCCTCTCCCCGGTCCCGGGCCCTAGGGCCTGCCGCTCGTCACCTGTCGCCAACCACTGTCGATCAGATCCACACGTAAAGTCGTGGCCGGGTCAGCTCTGGTTGAAGAACCCACCCTCGGCGATCCGAGCCTTGTCCTCCGCCGTGACATCGACGTTAGCAGGCGACAGCAGGAACACCTTCTGTGTCACGCGCTCGATACTGCCGTGCAGACCGAAGACGAGTCCAGCGGCGAAGTCTACGAGCCGCTTCGCGTCGGTGTCGTCCATCTCGGTCAGATTCATGATCACGGGGGTACCGCCACGGAACTGTTCCCCGATGGTACGGGCCTCGTTGTAGGTCCGCGGGTGCAGCGTGGTGATGCGGTAGGGCTCTCGTTCGTTCACTACCTTGGGCATGATCACCGGGGCGCTCTTCTCCAGATTGTGGCGGCGTTCGGGTGTGATGGACGACACGGGGGCCATCCGCGGGGTCTCCTGCCGGATCGGCACCGCCGCCGGGACCGGTTGCGGGGTGATCGAGGAGACCGGGGCGGGTGCTGCTGCGGGGGCGGCCGGCCGGGGAATGTCCTCGGTCCGCTGCCCGGTACGGATCGGCTCGGGGTCCGCGTCGTAGTCGTCGTCGGGGTCGTACCCCTGGCCGTCGTACGTCTCGTCCTCCACGAGGCCGAGGTAGACCGCCATCTTGCGCATCGCGCCGGCCATGCTCCTGTCTCCTCCGCTCATGGCCACCTCGCTGACGCTCGGTGGCTGCTTCGCGAAACGCGCACCTTCCGATGGTCGCTCGCTTCGCTCGCTCCGTGCGGACCACCGGCTCCGACTCGACGGCCGGGCCACGGCCCTGCCTGCGGATTCCGCAGTCCGCCCACGACGGCCCGTCAAGGCGACGCGCCGTCAGAGTTCGTGGGTAGGTGCCGCGGAGCTGCGATCCACGGTTCGCTAGCGCTCCGCAGAGCTGCTAGATTCTGTCCTATTTTGTCCTGCAGTCTGATCTACTACCCGGTGACGTTACCCGAGGGGTGACCTCACTCCGAGTACCGCCGTTCCGACGCGCACATGTGTCGCCCCGGCGGCAATCGCCTGCTCAAGGTCGCCGCTCATCCCTGCGGAGACCATGGTGGCAGCCGGATGGGCCGCCCGTACGGCGGTTGCGATTTCCGCCAGCCGGTCGAAGGCGCGCACCGGGTCGCCGGCCAGTGGACCGGCCAGCGGAGCGACGGTCATCACACCGTCCAGTCGCAGCCCGGGCGTGTCGGCGATCGCGTCGGCGAGTTCCGCGACGTCCTCCGGGGCGACCCCGGCGCGGTGCGCGCCCTCACCGTGCTCCTTGTCCAGCGCCACCTGCACCAGGCAGCCCAGCTCCGGGCGCTCGGACTTCAGCACCGCCGCCGAGAGCGACTCGACCAGCCGCAGCCGGTCCACCGAGTGCACGTGGTTCGCGTACCCGACGACCGAGCGGACCTTGTTGGTCTGCAGCTGTCCGACGAAGTGCCAGTCAAGAGGAAGGTTTCTGCACCGCTCCGCCTTGGGTGCGGCGTCCTGGTCGCGGTTCTCCGCGACGTCCGTCACCCCCAGTCCGGCCAGCAGCGCGGTGTCCTCGGCCGGGTAGGTCTTGGTGACGACGATCAGGGTGACGTCCTCGCGCGGGCGCCCGGCGGCCGCACAGGCGTCCACGATCCGGCGCTCGACCACGTCGAGGTTGGTCCCCAGTTCCTCGAACCGGGCCCGCTGACCCTCCGTCAGTGCGGCAAGCCAGCTCCGATCGGGAAAGAAGGGGCCGGGGCCCCCCGGGAACGGTCCGTAGATGTCGTTCGTCATGACAGCGCCTCCGTCACGCTGCGTGCAGCCTGATATGCTGTGCGTATCCGACTGCGATAACCGAGCCGTCGGATGTGTCGCCGAAAATGCGACAACTACCGCCGGGCTGGCGGAATGTCAGGCCTGTGGAGCTGATGTAAGACCTTATCTCGGGTTCGTCCCGGAGGGCTGTCGGCCGCGAAGCAGGAAACCCTCCGGGCGACCGGCGGAAGCGCCCCTCCCCAGGTGGCGTTGATGTCAACAGTGATCAGAGCCCAACCAGACATAGCTGGCGAGTCGCCCGGTCCGCTGCTCACGCCTGTAGGAGTAGTGATCGAGCGACTCGAGGGTGCAGACCGGTGATCGCGCCAGCTCGGTGACCCCCACCGCGGCCAGCTGGGCCGCGACCCCCTCCGGTACGTCCAGGGCCGGGGTGCCCCACGAGGTCTCGGCGAAGGCTGCCGGGACCGCCTCGGCGACCTCGGCGCGCAGCCGGGCCGGCACCTCGTAGCAGCGGCCGCAGACCGCGGGGCCGGTGGCGGCGGTGATCCGCGCCGGCTCGGCCCCCAGTTCGACCATCGCCCTGACGACCGCGGGCACCACCCCGGCCGCCAGCCCGGGCCGGCCCGCGTGGGCCGCGCCCACCACGCCCGCCACCGGGTCGGCCAGCAGCACCGGGGTGCAGTCCGCGGTCAGCACCGCGAGCGCGAGCGGCCGGTCGGTGACCACCGCGTCCACCGTGGGGGCCTCCCCCAACGGCTGGCGCCCCGTCACCACGGCGACCTCGGCGCCGTGCACCTGGTTCATCCACACCACGTCGGCCGGGTTCAACCCCAGCTCCCGGGCGGCGATCGCCCGGTTCTCCCGGACGGCCTCCGGGTCGTCCCCCACGGCGCCGCCGAGGTTGAGCTCCCCGTACGGCGAAGTGCTCACCCCGCCCCACCTGTCGGTGAAGGCGAAGTGAGCACCCGCGTGTACCGCGTGATCGATCACTTAAGGAAGTCCGGGACGTCGAGCTCCTCGGCCGGGCTCTCCACGAACGGCTGCCGGGCCGGCTGCACCTGCGGCGGCACCGGGGCGGCGGCGGTCGTGGTGGCCTGGGTCTCGGCCGGACGCGACGGGGCGGCCGGGGCCTCCCCCTCCGAACGGGACGTCACCGAACCGATGCTCCCGTAGGACGGGCGGCCGGCCGGGCGCTCCGGGGCGGCCGGGGCCGCGGGGGTGGTGGACTTGACCACCGGGTCGCGGACGATCGCCGGCGGCTGGCCACCGTCGAAGCCGGCCGCGATGACGGTGACCCGCACCTCGTCGCCGAGCGCGTCGTCGATGACCGCACCGAAGATGATGTTGGCCTCGGGGTGGGCGGCCTCGCTGACCAGCTGGGCCGACTCGTTGATCTCGAACAGGCCGAGGTCCGAGCCGCCCGAGATGGACAGCAGCACGCCGCGGGCGCCGTCGATCGAGGCCTCCAGCAGCGGCGAGGAGATCGCCATCACGGCGGCCGCCTTGGCGCGGTCCTCGCCGCGGGCCGAGCCGATGCCCATGAGCGCCGAACCGGCGTCCGACATGACGGACTTGACGTCGGCGAAGTCGAGGTTGATCAGACCCGGGGTGGTGATCAGGTCGGTGATGCCCTGGACACCCGAGAGCAGGACCTGGTCCGCGGAGCGGAACGCGTCGAGCACGCTGACCTGGCGGTCCGAGATGGACAGCAGTCGGTCGTTGGGGATCACGATGAGGGTGTCGACCTCTTCGCGCAGGGCGGCGATGCCGTCCTCGGCCTGGTTGGCCCGGCGACGTCCCTCGAAGGTGAAGGGGCGGGTGACCACGCCGATGGTCAGGGCGCCCAGCGAGCGGGCGATGTTGGCGACGACGGGCGCGCCGCCCGTGCCCGTGCCACCACCCTCACCGGCGGTCACGAAGACCATGTCGGCCCCCTTGAGGACCTCCTCGATCTCCTCGCGGTGGTCCTCGGCGGCCTTGCGGCCGACCTCGGGGTTGGCGCCGGCGCCGAGGCCCCGGGTGAGTTCACGGCCCACATCGAGCTTGACGTCGGCGTCGCTCATGAGGAGGGCCTGCGCATCGGTGTTGATCGCGATGAACTCGACGCCCTTGAGACCGACCTCGATCATCCGGTTGATGGCGTTGACACCACCGCCGCCGATACCGACGACCTTGATGACTGCGAGGTAGTTCTGCGGTGCTGCCACGTCGAAGGCCTCTCGCCTCGAGATTCCGGGTCGGCCCGGCCCGGGCGAGGGGCCGTACCGACGGATGTCGATGGGTAGGGAGCCTGGTTTCTGACTGAATGTCCGAAATGCCGACCGCCGACCCCAACCCTAAACTTGACCTTTAGGGTTAGTCCTGTGCCTCCGTCACATCGCCAGGGGACACAGTCTGGTGACACAGGACACTAGGTGGCTCCGGGCACGCGTTTCAACGAACACGCCGAGCTTCCCTTTTTCTTTTGAGCCTATGTGATCATCGGCCGGCAATGGAAACCGGGGTGACCACCAAGAGTCGGGCCGACACTTCGACGCGTCAACCCCTCCCTCGGGCACAGAATCTAGCGGATCACCCGGACACCGCCGGCGCCTCCGGCGCACTCACGTCGAAGTTCGCGCCCTTCTGGGCCATCAGCGCCTGCAGCACCCGGGCCTTGCGGTCGTTCTGCTCCGGGCTCCCCCAGCGCACCGTCGCACCCCCGCTGAGCTGCAGTTCGATGTCGTCGTAAGAGTGCACGAGGACCGATCCGGCCCGCTTGGCGATCTCCGGCGGAAGCCCGGCGGCCACCGCCACCGCGCCCTGCACCAGCTGCGCGCGGGAGATCACCCCGGCCACGTCCTTCGCCTGCTGACTGAGCCGCAGCTCCACCACCGGCACGCCCTCCGGCGGGGCCGCCTCGGTGGCGAAGCTCACGCCGGTGGCATCCACCTGGGTGAACTGGCCGTCCTCCCCCTTGACGGCGGCCGCGGCCGTCCGCTGCACCACCTTGACCTGCAGGGTGTGCGGCCAGCCCCGCCACACCTCCGCCTTGGCCACCCGGGGGATCGCCTCCACCCGGTGCCTGACCTCGTCCAGGTCCACCCGGGCCAGCGGGCCGCCGGCCAGCCCGCCGACCGCGCCACGGACCTGGTCCGACGTCAGCTTCTCGTCCTTCGCGCCCTGGACGGCGACATCGCGCACGTCCAGTACCGGGGAGTAGAACACCAGCCAGGCCAGCCCGCCCAGCACCGCGGCGACGAGCACGCTCAGCACCACGATGCCCCGCCGGGAGAGCCGGAGGCGGGGAGCGGACTCCTCCCCCTCCAGCTCCTCGTCCAGAGGGTCGGCGAGCCGACCGTCAGCCACGGCGCCGGCCGCCCCGGTGGGCCTGGATCGCCTCGTACACCATGCCGACCAGCAGGTCGTCGGCGTCCCGGCGGCCGAACTCGGCCGCGGCCCGGCTCATGTCCCACAGCCGCTGGGGGTCGGTGAGCACCGGCAGCACGTTCTGCAGCACCCAGTCCGCGGTCAGTTCGGCGTCGTCCACCAGCAGACCGCCGCCGGCCTTGACCATCGGCTGGGCGTTCAGCCGCTGCTCGCCGTTGCCGATCGGCAGCGGCACGAAGGCGGCGGGCAGGCCGACCGCGGCCAGCTCGGCCACCGTCATGGCGCCGGCCCGGCAGAGCATCAGGTCGGCGGCCGCGTAGGCGAGGTCCATCCGGTCGATGTACGGCACCGGGCGGTACGGCGGCATCCCGGGGACGTCCGCGACCTGCGGCAGCTCGTTCTTCGGGCCGACCGCATGCAGGATCTGCACGCCGTACTGCTGGAGCCGCGGGGCGATCGCGGTGACCGTCTCGTTCAGCCGGCGCGCGCCCTGGGAGCCGCCGGAGACCAGCAGGGTGGGCAGCCGCTGGTCGAGGCCGAAGTACTGGCGGGCCTCCGGCCGGGTGGCGTTGCGGTCCAGGGTGGCGATGGTCCGGCGCAGCGGGATGCCGATGTACCGGGAGTCGCGCAGCTTGCTGTCCGGGGTGGAGACGGCGACGAAGTCGGTGTAGCGGGCACCGATCTTGTTGGCCAGGCCCGGACGGGCGTTGGCCTCGTGCACCACGATCGGCACGCCGGCCCGCTTGGCGGCCAGGTAGGCGGGCATCGCGACGTAACCGCCGAAGCCGACCACGGCGTCGGCGTTGACCCGCTCGATGATCTCCTGGGCGGCCCGGACGGTGCCGCGCAGCCGGCCGGGGACGGTGATCAGCTCGGGGGTGGGCTTGCGGGGCAGCGGGACGGCCGGGATGAGCTCCAGCTGGTAGCCGCGCTCGGGTACCAGCCGGGTCTCCAGACCCTTCTCGGTGCCCAGGGCGGTGATCCCGATGGACGGGTCGTGCCTGCGGAGGGCGTCCGCGAGGGCCATGGCCGGCTCGATGTGACCGGCGGTCCCCCCGCCGGCGAGTACGACATGCACCGAAATTCACCGCTCCCTGCGTGCCGACCCGGGGGCCGGGCGCGCTGTGGTTCGTCGTCGTGGCAGCACCCGGGCCAGTCGCTTCCTGATCCGGGAGTTCTTGCTCCGGGCGGCCAGGGCCGCCTTCGCGCCCGAGGAGCTGCGTGCCAGGCACAGCAGCACTCCGATCGCGGACATGGCCGACAGCATGGCGGAACCGCCGTAGGAGAACAGCGGGAGCGGGACGCCCGCGATGGGCAGCAGTCCCAGCGCCGACCCCAGGTTGATCACGGCCTGCGCCATGATCCAGGTGGTGGCGGCTCCCGCGGCGTACCTGACGAAGGGGTCCTTCGTACCGATGGCCACACGGATACCCGCGTAGCCTAGTGCCGCGAAGAGACCGATCACCGACAGCGTCCCCACCAGGCCCAGTTCCTCGCCGGTCGCGGCGAAGATGAAGTCGGTGTGCGCCTCGGGCAGCTGGCCCCACTTCTCCACGCCGGCGCCGAGGCCGGTGCCGAAGCCGCCACCGAGCGCGAACGAGTACACGCCGTGCAGGGCCTGGAAGCAGGCGCCCTCCGGGTCGAGCTTGGTGACGCCGATGCAGCCCAGGCGCTCGGCCCGGTGCGGGACGGTGATCACCAGGGCGGTGCAGACCACGACCGCCACCCCGAGGGTGGCCACGAACAGCCGCAGCGGCGCGCCGACCATCCAGAGCAGCGCGAACACCATGGCCACCAGGATCATCGAGGTGCCCATGTCGCCGCCGATCATGATCAGCGCGAGCAGCAGCAGGGCACCCGGCACCAGCGGCACCAGCAGGTGCTTCCACGAGGTGAGGGTGCCGGCCTTCTGCTTGCGGGCGAGCAGGTCGGCGCCCCAGAGCACCAGCGCGAGCTTGGCGAACTCGGAGGGCTGGAACTGGAAGAACCCGAAGTCCAGCCAGTTCTGGTTGCCGTTGATCCGCACCCCGATGCCGGGCACGGCGACCAGCGCGAGCGCGCCGATCACCCCGAACATCACGGGATAGACGATCACCCGCAGCACCGCCACCGGGACGGAGGCGAAGCCGACCAGCAGGACCAGGCCGAGGATGGCCGCGATCAGCTGCTTGAGGAAGTAGTACTGCGCCGTGTGGTGCTGGTTCAGGGCCAGGATCTGCGAGGCCGAGAAGACCATCATCAGACCCAGCACCACCAGCAGCAGCGTGGTGCCGACGACCAGCAGGTACGGCGTGAGCGGCCGGTCCAGCCAGTACCGTACGCGGGCCCGGAAGGCCTGCAGGCGGCCCAGCGGACCGGCCGACTTGTACTTGGTCGTGGTGGCGGAGATCACTCGCCACGGCTCGGCGGCATCCTGCTTGGAAACGCCGGAATCCGCCCTGCCCTGCCCCGCCACCGCTCCCCGCTCCAATCTCTGCGGCTCGTTCGCCTCCCGAAGGGCCGCTCTCACTCGCCGGAGGGGTTCGCCAGCTCCCGGACGGCCGCCGCGAACAGGTCGCCGCGCTCGCCGTAGTTGGTGAACATGTCCATCGAGGCGCAGGCCGGGGCCAACAGCACCGTGTCACCCGATCGGGCGAGCGACGCGGCCGTGCGAACCACCTCGGTCATCGCCACCGCGCCAGTCTGGCCCTCGGCCGCCTCGATCACCGGCACATCCGGAGCGTGTCGCTCCAGCGCCTCGCGGATCAGCGCCCGGTCCTGACCGATCAGCACGACCGCGCGCAGCCGCTCGGCCGCGCCCTGGACCAGGTCGTCGAAGGTCGCGCCCTTGGCCAGGCCGCCGGCGATCCAGACGATCGGCCGGTAGGCGGCCAACGAGGCCGCCGCGGCGTGGGTGTTGGTGGCCTTGGAGTCGTCGATGTACGTGACCTCGCGGACCGTACCGACCTCGGCGATCCGGTGGGCGTCCGGGCGGAAGGCCCGCAGGCCCTCCCTGACGGCCTTCGGCTCAACCCCGTAGGCCCGGGCCAGCGCCGCCGCGGCGAGCGCGTTGGCGATGTTGTGCGGGGCCGGCGGGTTGACGTCCTCGACGGAACCCAGCTCGGCCGCGTTCACGGCCCGGTCCTCGACGAAGGCGCGGTCCACCAGCAGGCCGTCCACCACGCCGAAGTTCGACGGGCTCGGCGCGCCGAGGCCGAAGCCGATCGCCCGGCAGCCCTCCTCGACGTCGGCCTCGCGGACCAGCGCCTCGGTGGCCGGATCGGCCAGGTTGTACACGCAGGCGACCACGTTGCCCTCGTAGATCCGGCCCTTGTCGGCGGCGTACGCCTCCATCGAGCCGTGCCAGTCGAGGTGGTCGGGGGCCAGGTTGAGCACCGCCGCCGAGTACGGGCGCAGCGAGGGCGCCCAGTGCAGCTGGTAGCTGGAGAGCTCGACGGCGAGCACGTCGTACGGCTCCTCGGCGAGCACCGCGTCCAGCACCGAGACCCCGACGTTGCCGACGGCGGCGGTGCGCTTGCCCGCCGCGGTGAGGATCGAGGCGAGCATCTGGACGGTGGTGGTCTTGCCGTTGGTGCCGGTGACGGCCAGCCAGGGGGCGGGCTCGCCGGTGCCCGGCAGCGGCTTGCGCAGCCGCCAGGCCAGCTCGACGTCGCCCCAGACCGGGACTCCGGCCGCCTCGGCGGCGGCGAACAGCGGGCTGTCGGGGGCCCAGCCGGGCGAGGTGACGATCAGCCGGGTGCCCTCGGGCAGGCTCGCGCCGTCGCCGAGGCGCACCGCGACGCCCAGCGCCTCCAGCTCGGCGGCGCGGGCCTGGAGGCCCTCGCCGCTGCCGCCGTCGACCACGGTGACGCTCGCGCCGAGCCCGTTCAGGACGCGCGCGGCGCTGATGCCCGAGACGCCGAGGCCGGCGACCACCACGGGCAGGTCATTGAACTGCGACATGTTCATCAGGGGGTTCGTCATCCGGTCCGATATCCCGCGTAGAAGAGGCCGAGGCCGACGGCCACGCACAGGCCCTGGATGATCCAGAAGCGGACCACGACCAGGACCTCGCTCCAGCCCTTGAGTTCGAAGTGGTGTTGCAGTGGTGCCATCTTGAAGACGCGCTTGCCGGTCATCCGGAAGGAACCGACCTGGATGATCACCGACAGGGTGATGATCATGAAGAGGCCGCCGAGCAGGATCAGCAGCAGCTCGGTGCGGGAACAGATCGCCAGACCGGCCAGGGCGCCGCCGAGGGCGAGCGAGCCGGTGTCACCCATGAAAATCTTGGCGGGCGAGGTGTTCCACCACAGGAAGCCGAAGCAGGAGCCCATCAGGGCGGCGGCCACCACCGCGAGGTCCAGCGGGTCGCGGACGTCGTAGCAGGCGTTGGTGGCGGAGAGGAAGTAGGCACAGCTCTGCCCGTACTCCCAGACGCCGATGAAGGTGTAGGCGCCGAAGGCCATCACCGAGGCGCCGGTGGCGAGGCCGTCCAGGCCGTCCGTCAGGTTCACGCCGTTGGAGGTCGCGGCGATCATGAAGTAGGCGAAGATGACGAACAGCACCGGGCCGATCGACCACTTGAAGTCGCGCACGAAGGACAGCGACTGGGAGGCCGGGCTGAGCCCGCGGTCGTCGTGGAACTGCAGTGCCAGGACGGCGAACACCAGGCCGACGATGGACTGGCCGGCCAGCTTCGCCTTGGCCCGCAGGCCCAGCGAGCGGCGCTTGACCACCTTGATGTAGTCGTCCAGGAAGCCGACCAGGCCGAGGCCCGTGGTCAGGAAGAGCACCAGTAGTCCGGAGGCGGTCGGGCTCTCGCCCGTTATCGCCTTCGTGCCGAAGTACGCAATCAGGGTCGCCAGGATGAAGGCGATGCCGCCCATGGTGGGCGTGCCCTTCTTGCTGTGGTGCGCCTTGGGGCCGTCGTCACGGATGTACTGGCCGTAACCCTGCCGGGCGAGCAGCTTGATCAGGGCGGGCGTGCCGACCAGCGAGAGGACCAGGCCGATCATCCCGGAGAAGAGGATCTGCTTCATCATCGGGCAGCACCGTCCGCCAGGAGGGCCTCGGCCACCTTCTCCAGCCCCACCGAACGGGACGCCTTCACCAGGACCACATCCCCCGGCCGCAGCTGACTGCGCAGCAGCTCGACCGCCGCGTCCGCGTCGGACACCAGCACCGACTCCTCACCCCACGAACCTTCGTTCCTCGCGCCGAGTTCCATGCAGGCCGCCTCGCGTCCGCCGACCGCCACCAGCTTGGTGACGTCCAGCCGGACGGCGAGCCGCCCGATGGCGTCGTGCTCGGCCAGGCTGTCCTCGCCGAGCTCCCGCATCTCGCCGAGCACCGCCCAGGTGCGGCGGCGCTCCGGACCGCGGCCGCCCATCGAGACCAGCGCCCGCAGCGCGGCCCGCATCGAGTCGGGGTTCGCGTTGTAGGCGTCGTTGACGACGGTGACACCATCGGCCCGGTCGACGACCTCCATGCGCCAGCGGGACAGCGCACCCGCCTCGCCCAGGGCTGCCGCGGTGTCGTCGACGGTCATCCCGAGCTCCATCGCCACCGCGGCGGCGGCGAGGGCGTTCGAGACGTGGTGCTCACCGTACAGGCGCAGCTGCACGGGAGCGGAACCGGCCGGGGTGGTGAGCGTGAACGATGGCCGTCCGGTGGCGTCCAGGCGAACGTCCGTGGCCCGGACGTGGGCCTCCGGGGACTCCCCGAAGAAGACCACCTTCGCCCTGGTCCGGGAGGCCATCGCGCGCACCAGCCGGTCGTCCGCGTTGAGGATCGCGGCGCCCTCGGCGGGCAGCGCCTCGACCAGCTCGCCCTTGGCCTCGGCGATCGCCTCCTGGGAGCCGAACTCGCCGACGTGGGCGGTGCCGACGTTGAGCACCAGGCCGATCCGGGGCGGGGTGATCGAGGTGAGGTACTCGATGTCGCCCTTGTGCCGGGCGCCCATCTCCATGACCAGGTGCCGGGTGCCGGCCTCGACCCGCAGCGCGGTCATCGGGTGGCCGATCTCGTTGTTGAGCGAGCCGGGCGGGAAGACGGTCTCGCCGTGGCGCTGGAGCAGCTGGGCGATCAGGTCCTTGGTGCTGGTCTTGCCGGCCGAACCGGTCAGCGCGACCACGGCGGTGCCCTCGGCGCGGGCGACCACGGCGCGGGCCAGCTTGCCGAGCGCGTCCACCACACTGTCGACCAGGACGGCGGGCACGCCGACCGGCCGGGAGGCCAGCACCGCGACGGCGCCGGCCCCGATCGCCGTGGCGGCGTATTCGTGGCCGTCCACGTGCTCGCCGACGAAGGCCGCGAACAGGCCGCCGGGGCACACCTTCCGGGAGTCGACCTCGACCGGGCCGGTGACCAGGACGTCCGGGTCCGCGCCGTCCAGGGTGCCGCCGACCGCGGCGGCCACCTCGGCGAGGGTCAGTGCGATCACTGCTGCTCTACTCCTCGGTCGCCCCCGGCGGCCGTGGTCCGCGCGATGGACTCGCGCAGCACCTCCCGGTCGTCGAAGGGGCGGATCTCGTCTCGTACGTACTGGCCGAGTTCGTGGCCCTTGCCGGCCACCAGCACGGTGTCCCCCGCCTGGGCGCGGGCGACCGCGAGCTGGATCGCCTCGGCCCGGTCGGGGACGACCAGGACGGCCCCGCGCTCGGCCTCGGGCACCTCGGCGGCGCCGGTCAGCATGCTGGCGAGGATCGCCAGCGGGTCCTCGCTGCGCGGGTTGTCGCTGGTCAGCAGGGCGGTGTCGGCGAGGCGGGCGGCGATGGCGCCCATCGGGCCGCGCTTGTGCGGGTCGCGGTCGCCGCCGCAGCCGACGACCACGTGCAGGCGGCCCTTGGTGACCTCGCGCAGCGAGGCGAGGACGGCCTGCAGGGCGTCCGGCTTGTGAGCGTAGTCCACGACGGCGACGAAGGGCTGTCCGGCGTCCACGCGCTCCAGTCGGCCCGGCACCCCGGGGACGGCGGCGACGCCGGCCACGGCCCGCTCCAGCGGCAGTCCGGCGGCGACCAGCACGGTGATCGCGGCCAGCGCGTTGGAGACGTTGAACGGGCCGGGCAGCGGGACGGCGGCGTCCGCCTGGGCGCCGTCCGGGCCGAGCACCCGGAAGGTGGAGCCGGTCGGGCCGAGCTGGACGTCCACGGCCCGCCAGTCCGCCTCGGCGGCGCCGGCGGCCGAGAAGGTCGTCACCGGGATCTTCGCCTCGGCGACCAGCCGGCGGCCGTACTCGTCGTCCAGGTTGACCACGCCGTGGCGGGACTTGCCGGGCTGGAAGAGCCGGGCCTTCGCCTGGAAGTAGTCCTCCATGTCCGGGTGGAAGTCGAGGTGCTCGGGGGTGAGGTTGTTGAACAGCGCGACGTCGTACGCCACCCCGTCGGTGCGGCCGAAGACCAGGGCGTGGCTGGAGACCTCCATGGTCACCGCGTCCGCGCCGCGCTCGGCCATCACGCCGAGGATCGCGTGCAGGTCGGTGGCCTCGGGGGTGGTGCGCTCGCTCTTGATCCGCTCCTCGCCGACCCGCATCTCCACGGTGCCGATCACGCCCGGGCTGCGCCCGGCGCCGCGCAGACCGCCCTCGACCAGGTACGAGGTGGTGGTCTTGCCGTTGGTGCCGGTCAGCCCGATCATCAGCAGCCGCTCGGAGGGGCGGCCGTAGACGATCGCGGCCAGCTCGCCCATCCGGGCCCGCGGCCGGTCGACGACCAGCAGCGGCAGACCGGTGGGGGCAGCCAGCTCGGCGCCCGCGGGGTCGGTGAGCACCGCCACCGCGCCGGCGTCCGCGGCCTTGGCCGCGAAGGCCGCGCCGTGGTGGTTGGCGCCCGGGAAGGCCACGTACACGTCGCCCGGGCGCACCGCGCGGGAGTCGTGGGTGACGCCGGTGACGGCGCCGCCCTCGACGGGCGGCAGGCCCAGCTGTGCGGCCAGCTCGGCGAGCGGCAGGGCGGCGGTCCCGGTCGGGCGGGGCGGACTCACGGTGGTTTGATCGGGTTTCGGCACGGCGGGAAGGCTATCCGCCGAAGGGTGCCCAGGGCCAAACCGGGCCTTCCCCGCGTCGCTGGCCGCACCGGCCCGCTGGTTGCTCATCCGCGCTCACGGCTTCCACTCGACGGGCAGGTTGGGCGCCTGGCTGCCGCTCGGCGGGACCTGCATGGTCTTCAGGGTGAACTCCATCACCTGCTTGAACACCGGCCCGCACAGCTGGCCGCCGAAGTGGCCGTTGACCGGGCCCTGGAGGGTGCAGGAGACGGTGTAGCGGGGCGCGTCGGCCGGGGCGAAGCCGATGAAGGAGGCGGTGTAGCCGTCGTAGCCGACCCCGTTGGCGGCCCCCCGGTTGGCGGTACCGGTCTTGCCGGCGACCCGGTAGCCGGGGATGGCGGCCTTGCCGCCCGTGCCCTGCTCGTCGTCGACGACCGACTCCAGCATCGAGGTGAGGGTCTTGGCGGTCTGCTCGCTGACCACCCGGGTCCGCTCCCCCGGCGGGGTCGGGGTGAACTTGCCGTCCGGCCCGGTGGTGCCCTGGACGATGCTGGGCGCGACCCGCACCCCGCCGTTGGCGATGGTCGAGTACACCGAGGTGGCCTGCAGCGCGTTCATCTGCAGCGGGCCCTGGCCGAAGGAGATGTTGTACTTCTCCGAGGCGACCAGGTCCTCCGGCTTCTTGAGCATCCCGGAGGTCTCCCCGGGGAAGTTCAGGCCGGTCGGCTGGGCCACGCCGAACTTGCGCATGTAGCCGTCCAGCACCTGGTTGGCCTTCAGCTGGTCGCCGTCGCCGAGGGTCTCGATCGCCTCGATGGTGCCGATGTTGGAGGACTTGGCCAGCACCCCGGCCAGGGTCAGGTACCAGTCGCCGTGCTCGACGTCGTCCTTGAACTGCTGGCCGGCCCGGACCAGCCGGTTCGGCACGGTGACCTTGGTGTCCCAGTTGGCCTTGCCGGAGTCCAGGACGGCGGCCAGGCTCATCAGCTTGGCGGTGCTGCCCGGCTCGTAGGCGTCGACCAGGGCCGGGTTGCCCATCTGGGACTGCTTGGAGAGGCTCAGGTCGTTCGGGTTGAAGCCGGGCGCGGTGGCCATCGCGAGGACCTGGCCGGTCTTCACGTCCTGGACCACCACGTAGCCCTTCTCCGCGCCGGAGTTGGCCACCTGGTCGGTGATCGCCCGCTGGGCGGCCCACTGGATGTCCCGGTTGATGGTCAGCTTGACGTCGCTGCCGGGCACGGCCTCGTCCATCGAGCCCCCGGCGGTGGGCACCAGCCGCCCGCCCGCCTGGGCGTAGCTGCTGTGGCCGTCCTTGCCGGCCAGCAGCTTCTGGTACTGCAGCTCCAGGCCGCCCGCGCCCGCACCCTCGCCGTTGACGAAGCCGACCAGGTTGGCGGCCAGGCCGTCCGCCGGGTAGACCCGCTTCTGGGTCTCCTGGTTGAACACCCCGGCCAGCGGGTTGGCGCACTCGTTGTCCACCCGGGTCCGCCCACCCTGGTCGGCGGGCTTGCCGAGCAGCTTCTTCTGGGCCAGGCAGGTGCGCGAGCCGGCCTGCTTCTCCAGGGTCGACTTCAGGTCGCTGATCTGGTTCTTGGCGGCCGGGGTCTGCTGGGCGGCGAGCCGCTTGTAGCGGGTCTTGGGGGTGTGCAGGTCGGCGGCGAGCTTCTCCTTGGACACGCCGAGGATCGGCGACAGCAGGGCGGCCGCCTGTTCCGGCGCGTCCGGGATGCCGGTCGCCTCCGGGGTGAACATCGCCGGGTCGGCGGTGATGTCGTACGCGTCGACGGTGGCCGCCAGCGCGACGCCGTCGGAGGACGTTATCGAGCCGCGCTCGGCGGTGATCGGGATGTTCAGGTAGCGGTTGGTGTTGGCGTCGGCGGCCAGCGCGTCGGCGTCCACCAGCTGGAGCTGCACCAGGCGCCCGGCGAAGACCGAGAACACCAGGGACAGCGCCACGGTGATCACCCGCAGCCGGCGCTTCGGCTCGGCCAGCTTCAGCGCCTTGGGGCGCTGCGGCGGGCGGGTCTTCGGGCGCGGCCGCACCGCCGCCTGGCTACGGGCCGGCGGACGGCCCTCGGGGCGACGCTGCTGCGGCGCGCGCGGGGTGCGGGCGGCGGCGGCCTTGGCGGGCTGGGCCTTGGCCGACTGGCCGCGCGCGGGCTGGCCCTTGGCGGCCTGCGGCTTCGCGGCCTGCGGCTTGACGGGCTGCGGCTTCGCGGCCTGGCCCTTCGCCGGCTGGCTGCGGCCCGCGGCGGGCCGGGGGGCACCGCTGCGCGGCGGCTGACGACGGCCCGAGCCGGAGCCAGAGCCCGACGGCTGACGAGGAGTAGTCACCGGTTGCCACCCCCGTGCGGCGCGGGCGGGACCGGGTTGAGCTGGATCACCGAGTCACCGGCCGAGGCCGCCGGGGTCGGCGCCGGCGGGACCGCGGCCGGAGTGCTCGGCTGGGCGCTCGGCTGCGCGGTGGGCCGCGCCGAAGGCGCCGGGGCGCCCTGTGCGGCCGGGGAGGCAGGGGAGGCCTTCATCGGCCACGGCTCGACCGTCGACTTCTTCACCGGCGGGCTGTCCTGCGCCGGTCCGGGCGTGCCGATCACCTTGCCTCCGTTCGGCACGTCCAGGAATGCCATCCCCCCGGCCGGGACCATGCCCAGCTCTCCGGCCCGCTTGGCCAGCGCGTCCGGGGCCGAGCTCTGGTCGATCTCGTGCTGGAGGCTCTGCTGCTCGTCGGTCGCCTTGGTGGTCTGCTTCTGCAGCCGGGACAGCTCGAAGGAGCCCTCGTTGAGCGCGGTGTTCAGCGCCAGCAGCCCGAACAGACCGCCGGCCAGCAGCATCACCACGAGCACCGCGAACGGCGTGCGCCCCCGCACGGGGCGCCGCCCCGGCCGGACCGTGATGCGTGCCCTGCCCTGTCCGGGGAGTCCTCCCCGCCCCGCCCGGACCTCACCGGCCACCGGCCCCACCGCTTTCCTCCGCCCTTCGGACCCCGCCGGGGCTCAGCCCCGCTTGCTTCGGTCCCTGATCCTCTCCGCCACCCGCAGTCGCACGGGCGCGGCGCGCCGGTTCTCCTCGATCTCCTGCTCGGTGGCCAGCTCGGCACCTCGGGTGATCAGTTTGAGCCAGGGCTGGTGCTCCTCCGGGATGAACGGGAGCCCCGGCGGGGCGGTGCTGGTCGCCCCGGCGGCGAAGTACTGCTTCACCAGCCGGTCCTCCAGCGACTGGTACGACATCACGACCATCCGGCCGCCGAGCGCCAGGACGTCCAACGCCCCCGGGATCGCTCGGTCCAGGACCTCCAGCTCGCCGTTGACCTCGATCCGCAGTGCCTGGAACGTCCGCTTGGCCGGATTCCCGCCGGTCCGACGGGTCGCCGCCGGAATGGCGTTGCGCACCAACTCGACCAGACGCGCGCTGTTGGTGAACGGTTCCTTGGCCCGCTCCCGCAGGATGACCGAGGCGATCTTCCCGGCGAACCGCTCCTCGCCGTACACCTTGAGGATCCGGGCCAGGTCACCATGGCTGTAGGTGTTCAGCACCTCCGCCGCGCTGATCCCCCGGGTCTGGTCCATCCGCATGTCCAGCGGCGCGTCCTGGGCGTACGCGAAACCGCGGTCGGCCTCGTCCAGCTGCATCGAGGAGACACCGAGGTCGAACAGGATGCCGTCCACCTCGTCGATGCCCAGGCGCTCCAGCACCTCGGGGATCTCGTCGTACACCGCGTGCACCAGGGTGGCGCGGTCGCCGAACGGGGCCAGCCGCTCGCCGGACAGCTTCAGCGCCTGCGGGTCGCGGTCCACCGCGACCAGCCGGACCTCCGGGAACTGGGTGAGCAGCGCCTCGCTGTGCCCGCCGAGTCCGAGGGTGGCGTCCACCACCACGGCACCGGGGCGCGAGATCGCGGGGGCGAGGGCGTCCATGCACCGCTGCAGCATCACCGGAACGTGCTTGGGACCCGGTTCGTTGGTGGTCATGCGCGGTGGCGCCCTTCCTCGGTGCGGAGCAGCCCGATCTCCGGGAGCTCCGACCATTCTCGCCCACCGTCCCCCGGTACGACGACGCGGCCCGTGGTCCCCGCCCGCTCAAGGGAAGGTCGTGACCGCCCGGCGCCGGGGAAGGTGCGCCAGGTGGGCACGGAGCGGGTGGAGGCCACGAACCGCATCGACCGGGCCACACCGGCCGACAAGGCCCGGTTGACGGGCTCCGGCGGGTGTGCTCCACTGCGCCGCAACTCTATCGCGCGGGCCCCGGCAGTCAATGGTCCGCTCCGGCGCACCACCCGGGCGGCGGTACGGATCACCGCAGGTCGCAGCCGTCGGAGCGGTCCGGTGGAGGCCCCGGCTGGCGAGCCGCGACGAGCGCCGCGCGCCCCCGTCGAGCGACCGGGTACGAACCCACTCCGGGACCAGCCCGGACAAACCCTCCCGTTGTCGCTATGCACTCGATCACAGCGGCCGGTTCTGTAGCTCCCGACCCCACCGCGGGGCCCGGAATCGCACTAACGTCGCCAGCATGACAGTGACCCCCGACCGGCCCACGCCGAACGCCGCTGCCGACACCACCCGACCAGTCATCATCGACCGTTTCGTGACGGCCAACCGCGAGTACGCGGTGACCTTCCGGGACGGCGGCATGGACGCCCGCCCGGTGCAGAGGATCGCCGTGGTGGCCTGTATGGACGCCCGCCTCGACCTGTTCGCGGCGCTCGGCCTCGAACTGGGCGACGCACACGTCATCCGCAACGCGGGCGGTGTCGTCACCGACGACACCATCCGCTCCCTGACCATCAGCCAGCGCGCCCTCGGCACCCGCTCGATCGCGCTGATCCACCACACCGGCTGCGGCCTGCTCGGGCTCACCGAGGACTTCCGCCGCGAGCTGGAGCTGGAGGTCGGCCAGCGCCCGCAGTGGGCGGTGGAGTCCTTCGTCGACCTGGACGGCGACGTCCGCCAGTCCATGCAGCGGGTGCGCACCTCCCCGTTCCTGCTGCACACCGACGACGTGCGCGGCTTCGTCTTCGACGTCCACACCGGGCTCCTGCGCGAGATCGTCTGACACTCGCCCGCTCTCCTCCGGGCATTCGGGGACAGCCGAATGGTGACTTCGGGCCAGCGCCCGGGGGAGAATGCGCCTGCCGGTCGGACCCCGAACCACCTGGGGCGGCCGGGCCGCAGGCCGCCACCCCGGCGCCGGATCCACCGTCGGAACCGCCCCCGGGACGGCCGCGTCAAGCATGGGGTGGGGTCCGGCCTCGGGTGAGGCGGGCACAGGGTGCCAGGGAGCGTAAACGGGTGACGAGCTACAACGACCAGGCCGGTCTCGGCAGTCCTGCGGGGGGCGAACAGCGGGCGAACGGGTACCGCCAGGTCGGACTCCCCGAGCTCGCCGCGGTCGTGGACCGCGTCCGCGCCAACATCGAGAGCGTGATCGAGGGCAAGCCGGAGGCCGTCCGGATCGCCCTGACCGTCCTGCTCGCCGAGGGCCACCTGCTGCTGGAGGACGTGCCCGGCGTCGGCAAGACCATGCTGGCCAAGGCGCTCGCCCGCTCGGTCGACTGCACCGTGCGCCGCATCCAGTTCACGCCCGATCTGCTGCCCTCGGACGTCACCGGCACCAACATCTACGACCAGCAGCGGCACGACTTCGAGTTCCGCCCGGGCGCGATCTTCGCCCAGATCGTGGTCGGCGACGAGATCAACCGCGCCTCGCCCAAGACTCAGTCCGCACTGCTGGAGTCCATGGAGGAGCGCCAGGTCACCATCGACGGCACCAGCTACGAGCTGCCCTCGCCGTTCATGGTCGTGGCCACCCAGAACCCGGTCGAAATGGAGGGCACCTACCCCCTCCCGGAGGCCCAGCGGGACCGCTTCATGGCCCGGATCTCGATCGGCTACCCCAGCCCCGAGGCCGAGTTCGCGATGCTCGACGTGCACGCCGGCGCCAGCCCGCTGGCCGACCTCCAGCCGGTCGCGCACGCCACCGACATCCTCAAGCTGGTCGACCTGGTCCGCACCGTGCACATCGCCGACCCGGTCCGCCGCTACGCCGTCGACCTGGTCGCCGCCACCCGCACCAGCCCCGAGCTGCGCCTGGGCGCCTCGCCGCGCGCCACCCTGCACCTGGTCCGGGCCGCCCGCGCCGCCGCCGCGCTGGACGGACGCGACTACGTCACCCCGGACGACATCCAGCGCCTGGCCGTCCCGGTCCTCGCGCACCGCCTGATGCCGACCGCCGAGACCCAGCTCGGCCGCCGTACCTCCGAGCAGATCGTGGCCGACCTGGTCGCCCGGCTGCCGCTGCCGCGTCCGCAGGGCGGCCCGGCCGTCCGGAGGGGCTGAGGTGGCCTCATCCGATCAGACGGGTGGACTGCGGGCCGGACTGCGCGGCCTCACCACCCGCGGCCGCTCCTTCCTCGCGGCCGGACTGACCGCGGTGGTCTGCGCCTACCTGCTCAACCAGGACGCCCTGCTGCGGGTCGGCGTGCTGCTCGCCGCGCTGCCGCTGGCCGCCGCCCTGGTGGTCGCCAACACCCGCTACCGGGTGGCCAGCGGCCGCCGGCTCAGCCCGCGCCGGGCGATCGCCGGCCAGGAGGCCCGGGTCCACCTGCGGGTCGACAACGTCTCCCGGGTGCCCACCGGCCTGCTGCTCCTGGAGGACAAGGTCCCGTACGTGCTCGGGCCGCGCCCGCGCTTCGTGCTGGACCGGGTCGAGCCGCGCGGGTTCCGCGAGGTCTCCTACCGGGTCCGCTCCGACCTGCGCGGCCGCTACCCGCTCGGGCCGCTGCAGCTTCGGCTGTCCGACCCGTTCGGGATGTGCGAGGTCAACCGGTCCTTCACCGCCTCCGACGTGCTCACCGTCGTCCCGCAGGTCCAGGCGCTGCCGCAGGTGCGGCTCAGCGGCGAGTGGATCGGCCAGGGCGAGAGCCACACCCGCACCCTCGCGCTGGCCGGCGACGACGACGTGATCCTGCGCGAGTACCGGCCCGGCGACGACCTGCGCCGGGTGCACTGGCGCTCCACCGCCCGGTACGGCGAGCTGATGGTGCGTCGCGAGGAACAGCCGCAGAAGGCCCGGGCCACCGTCCTGCTGGACACCCGCGAGGTCGGCCACCGCGGCAGCGGCCCGGCCTCCTCCTTCGAATGGGCGGTCAGCTGCGCCGCCTCCGTCGCCGTGCACCTGCTGGAGCGCGGCTACCAGACCCAGCTGCTGACCGACACCGGCCAGTGGGTGCCCGGCACCGGCGGCAACAACGTCGCCGCCGACACCTCCGGGCTGATCCTGGACGCCCTCGCGGTCGCCGACCTCTCCGACGGCGGCGGGCTCTCCCGCGCCGAGGAGCCGCTGCGGGCCGGCGGCGAGGGCCTGCTGGTCGCCGTCATCGGCGCACTGGACGAGGCGCAGACCGCCCGACTGGCGCGGCTGCGCAGCCGTACCGGCGGGGCGATCGCCTTCCTGCTCGACACCAACACCTGGGCCGGCCTGCGGATGCTCGCCCCGAACACCGGCGGCGACGAGTTCCGCAAGCGGGTCCGGCAGCTGCGCGAGGCCGGCTGGACGGTCCTGCCGGTGCGCTCCGGGGACTCCGTACCGGACCTGTGGCGGGCCGCCGAGGGCGCCAGGACCACCGCCCCCTACCGAGAAGAGGCCGGCGCGTGACCACCCGGGCCAAACTGACCGTGTACTCGGCGCTGGCCACCACCCTCGCCGCGCTGTGCATGCTCCCGCTGCTCACCACCCGGAGCTGGCTCACCCACGCCGTCCTGGTGGTCGCCGTGATCGCGGCGGTCGGAGCGGGCCTGCGCCGCTCCCCGCTGTTCCGCTGGACGGTGCCGGTGGCGCAGCTGCTGGTGCTGCTCCTGCTGATGCTGATCGGCTTCGCCGGCTCCGGGATGACCGGCGGCGTGCTGCCCGGCCCGAACGCCATGCGGGTGCTGAGCCGGGTCTTCTCCTCCGGCATCGACGACATCACGCAGTACGCCATCCCGGCGCCGCCGACCGCCGGACTGCGGCTGATCCTGGTCTCCTCGGTCGGCCTGATCGCCGTCCTGGTGGACACCGTCGCGGTGACCTACCGGCGCTCCGCGCTGGCCGGGCTGCCGCTGCTGGCGCTGTACTCGATCGGCAACGGCCTGGCCGGGGACCACGGCAGCTGGGTCTGGTTCGGCCTGGCCGCGGCCGGCTACCTGGTGCTGCTGTTCGCCGAGGGCCAGGACCGGGTCTCCCGCTGGGGCCGGGTCTTCCGCGGCGGCGCGCGCGGCACGGTCGGCTCCAGCCGGGTCAGCCCGGGCGGCCAACAGGTCGGCGTCCTGGCGCTGGCCCTGGCGATGCTGCTGCCGGTCTTCCTGCCGCGCTGGGACTTGGGGCTGCTGGACTCCGACTCCGGCGGGTCCTCCGGCAAGGGCACCTCGGGCAGCGTGACGACCAGCCTCGACCCGCTGGTCAGCCTGGAGGCCGCGGTCACCAAACCGACCGACACCGAGCTGCTCAGCTACACCCTGGACAGCGACCTGGCCGACCAGATCTACCTGCGCACCGGCTCCCTGGACCAGTTCGACGGCACCAACTGGAAGCTCAGCAGCCCCGTCGTCAGCGACCTCCCGGCCACCCTGCCCTCCCCCGAGGGCCTGCGCAGCACCGACGTCCCCCGGATCCAGGGCGACTTCCAGGTCAGTGACCGGTTGGAGAAGAGCTGGCTGCCGATGCCGTACCCGGCCGCCTCCGTCCAGCTCCCCAACCGCGGCGACTGGAAGCTCGACCCGATGACCCGCACCGTGGTGCCGACCAACGACAAGGCGATCCGCGGCCTGCGCTACCAGGTCACCTCGCTGGACCTGCGGCCCACCGCCGCCGAGCTGCGCGCCGCGCCGCTCGCCCCGCAGGACATCCGGGACCACTACACCGCCCTGCCCACCGACCTGCCACCGGTGGTGGCCGAGCAGGCCAAGGCCGTCACCGCCAAGGCGCAGAACGACTACGACCGGGCGACGGCACTGGTGAACTGGTTCACCGGTCCGCAGTTCACGTACGACACCAAGGTCGCGGGCGGCACCGGCAGCGACGCGATCGCGGTCTTCCTGCGCGACCGCCGGGGCTTCTGCGTGCACTTCGCCTCCACCATGGCGGCGATGGCCCGGGTGCTGAAGATCCCGTCGCGGGTCGCGGTCGGCTTCACCCCCGGCGACAGCAAGGGCGGCAACGTCTACTCGGTCACCGGCCGGATGTACCACGCCTGGCCCGAGCTGTACTTCTCCGGCTACGGCTGGATGCGCTTCGAGCCGACCCCGAGCCGCGGTGTCCCGGCCCACTACCAGGAGGCATCCAGCGCCCCGACCACGGCGCCCACCCAGCAGCCGACCGCCGCCGCGTCGAGTGCGGCCGCCGTCCCGGCGCCGACCGGCAGCTCGGGCTGCACCGCCAAGCAGCGCCAGCTGGGTGACTGCGGCACCAAGAACAAGGCCGTCGACAAGGCCGACGAGCAGTCCTGGCTGCTCTCCACGCAGGTGCTCGGCGCCCTGGCCGCGGTACTGGTGGTGATCGCACTGCTGCTCGCCCCGATGCTCTGGCGCACGGCCCTGCGCCGCCGCCGGCTCGGCGGCGGACGGCGCCGCCCCGGCGGGGACGGCCCGCTCGAACTGACCGACGCCCAGGTGCTGGCCGCCTGGGACGAGCTGATCGACTCCGCCTGGGACCTCGGAATTCCCCCGGACGAGTCACGCACCCCGCGCTCGGCCGCCCGGAGGATCACCGAGACGGCGGAGCTGAACGCGGACGCGGCGGCGGCCGCCGGGCGCCTGGCGCTGGCCACCGAGCGGGTGCTCTACGCCCCGGCCGGGCAGGTCACCACGGCTGCGCTGGCCGCCGACGTCCGAACCGCCCGGCACGGTCTGTGGGCCGGCGCCGGGCGGATGGACCGGGCCCGGGCGCTGCTGCTGCCGCCGTCCTCGGCGCAGCTGTGGTGGCGGGTCTCCGACGCGGTGCGGGCGGCCCGTACCGCTGTCGGCACCCGGGTCGGCCGGGCCGTCGAGGCGGTCACCGGGCCGGTGCGGCGGGTGTTCACCCGGCGCAAGCGGTCCACCCCCCAGTCCTGAGCCGTCCTGGAACGCAATGAGCCGGGGCGGGCAGTCGATCGACTGCCCGCCCCGGCTCATTGCGTTCCACGCCGTCGTCGAGCGGCTCAGAAGCCGCCGGTCTGCTCGTCCCGGCGGCGCTGCCAGCGCTGTTCCACGCGGTCCATCATCCCGGCCTTGCGGCGCGGGGCGGCGGCCTGACGGGGGCCGGAGCCCTGGCCCGCGGGCCCGCGGCGCCAGCCGGTCACGGCGAACACCGCGCACCCGAGCATCACCAGGAAGCCCACGACGCTGACCCAGATCTGGTCCGGAACGACCATGCCGCCCATCAGCAGGCCGATCCCCACCGCGAAGCCGGCAATGGCCAGATAGACCCGCCGACGGGTGTAGGTGCGCAGCCCGGTTCCCTCAAGCGCCGACGCGAATTTGGGATCTTCGGCATACAGCGCTCGCTCCATCTGGTCGAGCAGTCGCTGCTCGTGCTCCGAGAGCGGCACGGAGTCCTCCTACTCGTCGGTCGCGAGTGCGACCGGTCCGCCACCCCGGTCGGGGAGGCAAGTCCAATCAGCCTTGGGCACACGGTCGGACACCTGTGCGGGGGGGACCCGGCCCGTGTCGTCCATATGCCCCACGCATCCGGCTGTCATGCTTTCCGGCTTTACCCAGATCATACGGTCCGTGAGCCCGTTACGGGGTGGTCTGCGCCGCGTGGGACGGGCCACTTCGACCGGGCGGGGCCGCACCCGTCTCAACGCGGGCCGGCCCGGACAAGTGCCCGATGCGATGGAATCGGCCCGGAGCTAGGGAGGATTCGCGAGCGCACCGAGGCGAGGCGCAGAAGACCGGCACCCGTCCGGAAAGCGAACCGCCGCCGCACGGTGTGCGAACCGTACGGCGGCGGGCGGGCCTCAGGGTTTGGACCGAGGGCTCGGCGGGGGCTCAGGCCAGGGTGGCCAGCAGGTGCAGCTGGGTGGCCACGGCGTGGAAGGCGGGCTGCGCGGCGGCGGCCTCCTCCAGCTTCAGCAGCGCCTCCATCGCGCCCGGCTCGGTGTCCACCAGCACGCCGGGCACCAGGTCGGCGAAGACCCGGACGCCGTGCACCGACTCGACCCGCAGGCCCGCGCCCTCGGCCAGTCGGCCAAGCTCCTCGCCGGTGAAACGGCGCGGCATCGGGTCCTGCTCGCCCCAGCGGCCGTCGGCGGCGGAGAGCACCGTCCGGGCCTCGTTGAAGTGGCCGGCCAGCGCGCGGGCCAGGACGGCGCCGTTGCGGTTGGCGGCCAGCAGGCTGACCAGGCCGCCCTTGCGCAGGGCGGCGGCCAGGCTGCCGAGCGACTCGGCCGGGTCGTCCACGACCTCCAGCACGCCGTGGCAGAGCACCGCGTCCACGGTGCCGGGGGCGACCAGCTCGGGCAGCGTCTGGGTGTCGCCCTGGACGGCGCGCACCAGATCCGTCACGCCGGCCTCGGCGGCCCGGCGCTCCAGCGCGAACAGCGCGTCCGGACTCGGGTCGACCACGGTGACCCGGTGGCCGAGCTTGGCCACCGGCACGGCGAAGTTGCCGGTGCCGCCGCCGGTGTCGACCACGTCGAGCACCGGCTGGTCCAGCTCGGCCGCCCGCTTCTCCAGAGCTGCCCGCACCACCTCCCACACCACGGCGGTACGCAGGGCACTGCGGGGACGCGTCGGGTACAAGGTCGGGCTCCTTGGCACGTGCAGTTCGATCAGGATGCCTCCACCTTAAGCCTGCCTGGTGGCCGCGCCGTTCATGGCCGGGAGCTCGTCGGCGTCCAGCGGGAGCCTGGGGGCGGGCGGGGTCGGGTGGAGGCCGAGCAGGCGCTCAACCAGACGCAGGAACAGGGCGGAGTTGCGGATCAGGTCGTCGGCGTCGCGGGCCGAGGCGGCGCCCCGGATCCCGGCCTCGGCGGCGGCCCGGCGGCGGGCGCCGGCACCGTAGTAGAGCGCCCACTCGGCGAGTTCGGGGGCCACCTCGGGCAGCACCTCCCAGGCGCTGCGGATGGCCTTGCGCCTTCGCGGGCTCTTCTCCGGCCGCCCACGCACGGCCAGCACGGCCGCCACCGTGCGCAGCGCGGCCAGGTGGGCGGTGGCGTAGCGCTCCAGCGGGTCCTCCAGCGCGCGGGCGCGGGCGAGGGTGCGGTGGGCGTCGGCGAGCAGGTCGAGGGCGGCGGGCGGCGCGGCCGTCCTGCGCGGCACGGGATGGACGTCCCGCCCGGCGGGGCGTCCCCCGGAGGAGCCCGGGGAGTGCGGGGAGCCCTGGGAGTGCGGCAGGGCGGCGGAGTGGAGGCGGGCGGTGACGGGCTCAGGACGGCCGATGGTCATGGTCTCCCCCGTTCCGAGGCAGCGCGCGGACCGGGTGGTCCGTGCTCCCCCATCGTGAACGGCACCACTGACAATCCTCATCCGGTCGGCGTACCGGCGGCGGGCGCGGGCCCTCCCCCGTGCCGCGCCGCCGCCGTGTGCCGTCGCTCCGCCGTCCCCCCACCGGGAGGCGGGGCGCGATCCCCCCTCGCTGGCCGGTCTCCCCCCGGCCCGCTCCGCCGCCCCGTGTCGGCGGTGCGGGTCCGTGACCGGCACCTGTGCGGACGTCCGCCGCCGTCCCCCGGGCCCTCCCGGCCGGGGGGACGGACGGATCCGCCACCCGGGCGGTCCGGCGCCCGACGCGCCGTCCCTCCCGGGTGCCACTACTTTCCCGTCCCGGCAGGTCGGAGGCCATCCGCTGAGGTACTCAACCCTGGATCTGAGTATCCGTACTCAGTCCGCCGTCCTCCGCCCGGTCCGGAACCGCGGCGGTGGGCCGTGGCGTCCCGGGTCCCGGTACGGTACGCGGGGCCGGAGCTGCCCGGCCGGGGTTTCTCGAATCCCGGGACTGCGAGGAGGGGGACGCGATGACGGTCCTGCCGCTGATCTTCACCAGCGGCCTGGCCAGCGGCATCAACGCGTACGCGGTGGTGCTGCTGCTCGGTCTGCTGGGCCGCTTCGCCGACGCCCAGTCGGTGCCGCACGCGCTGGAGCGCACCGATGTGCTGATCGCGGCGGCGGTGCTGTTCCTGCTGGAGGCGGTGGCGGACAAGATCCCGTACGTGGACACCGTCTGGGACGCCGTGCACACGGCGATCCGGCCGATCGCGGGCGCCGTGGTGGGCGTGCTGATCGCGAGCACCGACCCGGGCTCGCTCAGCGAGGTCGCGGCCGGCGCGATGGGCGGGACCACGGCGCTGGGCAGCCACCTGGTGAAGGCCTCGCTGCGGATGGCCGTCAACACCTCGCCCGAGCCGGCCAGCAACATCGTGGTCAGCCTGCTGGAGGACCTCTCGGTGGCCGGTTTGGTCATCCTGGCGATCTTCCACCCCTGGCTGGCGGCCTCGATCGCCGCCGTGCTCCTGGCCGTCGGCCTGCTGCTGGCCTGGCTGGCGATCAGTAGGATCCGTGCCTTCCGGGCCCGCCGCCGCGAACGCAGGGCCGCCCGGGCGGCCGGGGCGGGTGCGCTCTCCCGACAGGCCTAGGATCGGGTGCCATGGCAAAGATCGTCATCATCGGTGCAGGAATGAGCGGGCTCGCGGCGGCCTCCCGGCTGGCGACCCTCGGCCACCGGGTGACGGTCTGCGAGGCGGGCGGCACGTACGGCGGCATGGTCGGCCGGTACGAGCGCGACGGCTTCGCCTTCGACACCGGGCCCGGCCTGCTCCCGCTGCCCGCCGTCTACCGCGACCTCGCGCTGAAGACCGGCAAGGAGCCGCTGGAGCAGCTGGTCGAGCTGGCTCCGGTGGACCCGGAGAGCCGGCACCTGTTCGCCGACGGCACCGCCGTCACCCTGCCCAACGCCTCGCGGGGCGGCGTCAGCCAGGCCCTGGACGCCGCCTTCGGCGCGGGCTCCGGCGCTCGCTGGAGCGCGGTGATGAACCACGGCCGGACGGTCTGGGAGGCCACCCGCCGCCCGCTGCTGGAGGAGCCGCTCCCGGCCGACCGGGGCTTCCTGGGCACCGACCCGTACCCCGTCCCGGCGCGCAGCGGTCTGGCCCGGCTGCGCCGTCCGCGGCCGTGGACGCTGGCGGACGTGGCGCGGCGCGAGCTGGGCGGCCACCCCGGCCTGTCCGCCCTGCTGTTCGAGGCCGCGGTGCGGTACGGCTTCACCCCGGGGCAGGCTCCGGCCGGGGCCACCGTGCTGCCGTACATGGAGCAGTCCTTCGGCGTCTGGTACGTCCGGGGCGGCCTGCGGGCCCTCGCGGAGGCGGTGTTCCGGCGCTGCGAGCTGCGCCGGGTCGAGTTCCGCTTCGGCACCCCGGTCACCCGGGTGGTCGTCGAGGACGGCCGGGCGAGCGGGGTCGAGACGGCGGGCGGCCGGATCGGCGCGGACCTGGTGGTCTCGGCGATGGACGTCAACGCCCTCCACCGTCACGGCCTCGCCGAGTGGCCGGGCCTGCCGGTCGAGCACTGGGAGCCCCAGGAGGTGCCCGGCCGGTTCAGCGTGCTGCTGGCGCTGCGCGGTCCGCGCCCGGAGGGCACCGCGCACCGGACGGTGGTGCACGCGGCCGACCCGGCCGCCGAGGAGAACGCCCTGACCCTCTCGGCGCCGCCCTGCGAGCGCCCCACCGTCCAGGTGCTGCGCCCGGACGACCCGGCGCTGCGCCCCGACGACGCCCACGAGAGCGTGGTGCTGACCGCGACCGTCCCGGCCCAGGGCGAGTTCGACTGGACCGCCCCGGGTGTGGCCGACCGCTACGCCGACCGGTTGCTGGCCCACGTGGACGCGGCCGGCCTCGGCCTGCGCGAGCGGGTGCTGTGGCGGGTCGTGCGGACCCCGGAGGACACCCGCCGGGAGACCGGCGCGCTGGGCGGCGCGATCGCCCAGCCGGTCCTGGCCGGATCCTCGGGGGCGTGGCTGAAGGCCGCCAACGAGTCCCCCGTCCCCGGGCTCTACCTGGTCGGCGGCAACGCCCATCCCGGCGGCGGGCTCTCCCGGGTCGGTATGTCGGCCTGCATCGCGGCCGGCCTCATCGGCCCGGCGTAACCGGGGAGCTGCCGTCCGTCAGCCCTGGTGCCAGGTGCTCTGCTGCTGGTAGCCGTAGCCGCTCTGGTCGTACATCGGCTGCTGCGGGATGCTCTGGCCGTGCTGGTCCAGGTGGGGCTGCTCAGGCTGGGGCTGCCACTGCTGCTGGGCGTTCGGGTCCCAGGACTGCTGCTGGTGCTGCTGCTGGTAGCCGCCGTACGGGTCCTGCTGCTGGACGTAGCCGCCGTACGGGTCCTGCTGCTGGGGGTAGCCGCCGTAGGCCTGCTGGTCGTAGGCGAAGGCGGGCTGCTGCTGGGTCTGCCACTGCTGCTGGTCGTAGCCGGACTGGTAGGCCGCGGCGTACGGGTCCTGGGGCTGCTGCTGGGACTGCTGCTGCTCGTAGTACGCGGGGGCGTAGACGCCGTCCTGGGCCAGCTCCTGCATCTCGAAGGCGGCGGTCTGCTCGAAGGCGGCGGTCTGCTCGACCTCCGGGACGTCCTCGGTGACCGGTTCCGGGGCCGGGGTCTCCTCGACCGCGCTGACCTCGCCGACCAGGTCCTCGGTCGCCGCGACGGCCGTGACCGCCGCCGCGCCGCCGGTGAGGGCACCGAGCAGCGGCACCTTGGCGAGCGGGCCGGGCAGGCTGCCGTCGGCCTTCCGCAGGGACCAGCCGTTCCGGTAGCCGCGCTTGACCGACAGGGTGACGAAGGCCTGGCCCACCGCGAACAGTCCGGCGCCGGCGCCGATCACCACGACGGAGCCGAGGGTCATCCCGGCGGCGACGCCGAGGAAGCCGACCAGGGCGAGCACCCGCCAGTGCAGCGGCGCCCGGTTCTGCAGCAGGACCTCGGCGATCAGCCAGAGCGCCACCACCGCCAACGCGACGTACAGCAGCAGGAATCCGATGCCCATCCGCGCGCTACCTCCAGTCGCGTGCCCGCGCGCGCCGCGCGTGTGCGGCGACTGTACCGGTTCAACGGCCGGGGTACCGCATCGCGTTCCCGCCGTCGGCGGCACCGGCCGCACACGACCGAGCCCGCCACCGTCGAGACGGTGACGGGCTCGTGAACAGCCGCCCAAGAACGCGCGTGACCGGCGCGCCAGGCACTTCTACCGCCGGTGCAGCCCCAGGTTCTGGTAGATCTCCAGCGTCGCCGTCGAGTGGTTGAGCGTGATGAAGTGCAGGCCGGGCGCGCCCTCGGCGAGCAGGCGCTCGGCCATCGCGGTGGCGTGCTCCATGCCGATCCCCCGCAGCGCCGCCGGGTCGTCGATGGCCGCCCGCAGCCGGGCCTCCAGCTCCGCCGGGAAGGCCGAGCCGCTGAGCTGCGGGAAGCGCTCCAGCTGCTTGGCGTTGGTCACCGGCATGATCTCCGGGATGATCGGCGTCTCGCAGCCCGCGGCGGTCACCCGGTCGCGGAACCGCAGGTAGTCGTCCACCTCGAAGAACATCTGGGTGATCGCGTAGTCCGCGCCGGAGCGGATCTTCGCGACGAAGTGCCGGATGTCCTCGTCCCAGTCGTCCGAGCGCGGGTGCCGGTTCGGCGAGGCCGCGACGCCGACGCAGAAGTCGCCGATGCCCTTGATCAGCTCCACCAGCTCGTACGCGTAGGTGACGCCGTCCGGGTGCCGGACCCAGTCGCCCATCGGGTCGCCGGGCGGGTCGCCGCGGACCGCGAGGATGTTCCGCACCCCCTGGTCGGCGTACTGGCCGATGATGTTGCGCAGCTCGGCCACCGAGTGGTCCACCGCGGTCAGGTGGGCGACCGGGGTGAGCGTGGTCTCGGTGGCGATCCGGCCGACCATGTTGACGGTGCGCTCGCGGGAGGAGCCGCCGGCGCCGTACGTCATGCAGACGAAGTTGGGGTCCAGCGGTTCGAGCCGACGGATGGCGTCCCAGAGCTTCTGCTCGCCGACCTCGCTGCGGGGCGGCATGAACTCGAAGGAGAAGGAGCGCTTTCCGGCCGCCAGGAGCTCGCGGACCGTCTGCGCGCGATCCGGTCTCGTGGAAGCGATGCCGAGTGCCATGCTGGCAGGTTATCCGGCGTTCGAAGGGGCCGGACAACTCGATTCCACGATGTGGGACAAGAGGTGGCCCCCGTCCGCTCGTCTTTCCGGGCGCCCCCGGGATCCCGCTCGCACGCCCGTTCCCAGCTGCCCCGCTACGCTTGCTGCACCCCAGCGAACCAGCGGAGCATCATCGTGACCTCGTCCAGCAACCGGCCGGCCAACCCCATTGACGTGGAGGACGTCCGCGCACGCGTCAACGCCGCCCTCGCCGCGTTCATGGACGGTCAGTCCGTGCTGCTCGGCAAGATCTCGCCGCAGCTGGTGCCCGCCTCCGACGCGCTGCGCGACTTCCTGCTGGACGGCGGCAAGCGGCTGCGCCCGGCCTTCTGCTACTGGGGCTGGCGCGGCGCCGGCGGCCCGGCCACCGGTGAGGGGATCGCCAACGCGGCGGCCGCGCTGGAGCTGCTGCAGGCCAGTGCCCTGGTGCACGACGACCTGATGGACCGCAGCGACACCCGCCGCGGCCTGCCCTCCGTCCACCGCCGCTTCGAGGCCCTGCACCGGGACAGCGGCTGGCGCGGCGACCGCGAGCAGTACGGCACCTCGGCCGCGGTGCTGCTCGGCGACCTGCTGCTGATCTGGTGCGACGAGCTGTTCCTGCGCTCCGGCCTGGACCCGGCCGCGGTGCTGGCCGCCAAGCCGGTGTTCGACCTGATGCGCACCGAGGTCATGGTCGGCCAGTACCTGGACGTGCTGGAGCCGGTGGCGGGCGACTCGACCGACGAGGGCGCGCTGGACCGCGCGCAGACCGTCCTGCACTACAAGTCGGCGAAGTACACGATCGAGCGACCGCTGCAGGTCGGCGCCCTGCTCGCCGGGGCCGGGCCGGAGCTGGTCGAGGCCTTCGGGGCGTTCGGGCTGCCGCTGGGCGAGGCCTTCCAGCTGCGGGACGACCTGCTCGGGGTCTTCGGGGACCCGGCCGTCACCGGCAAGCCGGCCGGGGACGACCTGCGCGAGGGCAAGCGCACCCTGCTGGTCGCGCACGCGATGCGCGCCCTGCCGCCCGGCGACGCCCGGCACCTCGACGCCCGGCTCGGCGCGCCGGACCTGGCCGCCGAGGAGGTCGTCGAGCTGCGCGAGCTGGTCGCCCGCAGCGGCGCGCCCGAGCTGGTGGAGCGCCGGATCGAGGAGCTGATGCGGCAGTCGCTGGCCGCGCTGGAGGCGGCGCCGCTCGCCGACGAGCGGGCCCGTGCGGTGCTGCTGGCGCTGGCCGAGGCCGCCACCGTCCGCAAGTACTGACGGACGGCGCCGGCCCCGGAGGCGGTCAGAGCGCCGCGCGCACCCGGCGGGACAGCTCGGCGGCGGCCGCCTGCGGGTCCTGCGCCGCGGTGATGGCCCGGACCACGACGATCCGGCGGGCCCCGGCGGCCAGCACCTCGTCCAGGTTGCCGAGGTCGATCCCGCCGATCGCGAACCACGGCCGGTCGGTCGGCTGCTTCGCCGCGTACGACACCAGGCCGAGGCCCGGCGCCGGGCGGCCCGGCTTGGTCGGGGTCGGCCAGACCGGGCCGGTGCAGAAGTAGTCCACGCCCGGCTCGGCGACCGCCGCGTCCACCTCGGACTCGGCGTGGCAGGACCGTCCGATCAGCACGTCCTCGCCCAGGATCGCCCGGGCGGCCGGCACCGGCAGGTCGTCCTGGCCGAGGTGCAGCACGTCCGGCCGGGCCGCGTGGGCGACGTCGGCGCGGTCGTTGACGGCCAGCAGCTTGCCGTGGCGGCGGCAGGCGTCGGCGAAGACCTCCAGGGCCGCCAGCTCCTGCCTGGCCTCCAGGCCCTTGTCGCGGAGCTGGACGATGTCCACCCCGCCGGCCAGCGCCGCGTCCAGGAACTCGGCGAGGTCGCCCTGCTCGCGGCGGGCGTCCGTGCACAGGTAGAGCCGGGCGTCGGCCAGGCGGGAGCGCAGGCCGGTCATCACAGCGCCATGGCCTGGGCGCGGCGCTTGACCTCGGTGGCGCGGTTCTCCCACAGCGCCTGCACCGGGGTGCCGGGCAGCGTCGGGTCCTCGGTGAACATCCACTCGATGATCTCCGCGTCGGAGAACCCGCTGTCCCGCAGCACGGTCAGCAGTCCGACCAGGTGCTTGACCGGGCCGGTCTCCGCGATGAACGCCGCCGGGACCTGCAGCGACTTGTTGGGGCCGCGGCGGACCGCGATCAGGTCACCGTGCTTGACCATGTTGCGGACCTCGGTGACCACCACACCCCACCGCTCGGAGATGTCGGGGAGGTACAGCCACTCGGGGACCAGGGCTTCAGTCTTGGCATCGATCTCACTCACGGCACCAGACTGCCACCTCAGCCCCCCGCCACGCACATGCCCCCCTAGCTGGTGGCGGCCTTCAGCGGCACCGACGGGTCCGCCGCGCGGGCCGGGTCCAGCGCCGCACCGCGCTCGATCAGCTTCCGCCCCTGGGTCAGGTCGCGCGGCCGGTCCACCGCCAGCAGCGCGCTCGGCACCCCGTCGCGCAGCCAGAGCACCGACCAGGCGGCGTCCTGCGGGCTGCCGCGCCACAGCAGTTCGTCGCCCTCGGCGTGCCGGCCGGCGTACTGGACCATCCGGCCGAACTGCTCGGACCAGAAGTACGGCACCGGGTCGTACGGCGCGTCCGCCCCCAGCACGGCGGCGGCCGCGGCCTCGCCGGACTGCAGCGCGTGGTCCCAGTGCTGCACGGCCAGCCGGGCGCCGGAGCGGGCCGACGGGTAGCTGACGCAGTCCCCGGCCGCGAAGACCCCGGGCAGGCCGGTGCGCAGCCGCTCGTCCACCAGGACCGCCCCGGCCTCGTCCAGCTCGACGCCCGAGCCGGCCAGCCAGCCGGTCGCGGGCCGGGCGCCGACGCCGACCACCACCTCGTCGGCGGGCAGGTGCGAGCCGTCCGCCAGCAGCACCGCGCCCGGCTCGACGGCGGCCACGCCGACCCCGCAGCGCAGCTCGACCCCGGCCTCGGCGTACCAGGCGGCCATCGCCGAGCCGACCCCGGTCGGCAGCGCGCCCGGCACCGGCGCCGGGCCGGCCTCCACCACGGTCACCTCGCAGCCGGCCTGCCGCGCGGCGGTGGACACCTCGGCGCCGATCCAGCCCGCGCCGACCAGCACCAGCCGCAGCCCTGGGCGCAGCAGCGCGCGCAGCGCCAGGGCGTCGTCCAGGGTGTGCAGCAGGTGGGCGCGCTCGGCGCCGGGCAGGGCGCGCGGGGTGGCGCCGGTGGCGATCACCAGCGAGTCGTACGGGAGGTCGCCGCCGTCGGTGTGCAGCACACCCGGGGTGAGGCCGGTGGCGCGACGGCCGGTGAGCAGCTCGATGCCGAGCTGCCCGTAGTCGATGTCCAGAGTGGTGGCGTCGGCCTTGCCGAGCAGCACGTCCTTGGAGAGCGGCGGCCGGTCGTACGGCGCGTGCGACTCCTCGCCGACCAGGGTGATCCGCCCCCGCCAGCCGCCCTGCCGCAGCTTCAGGGCGCACTGCGCCCCGGCCAGCCCGGCCCCGACGACGACCACCTGATCCGTTCCGCTCAGCTCTGCCACGCCCGTCACTGTACTCAGCGCCGCGGCGGCACCCGGCGGCCGTCCACCCCTCGGTCGGCCCCAGCGGCAGCCGTCCTGCTCACCCGTCCCACCCCTCACACGGCCCTTCGGCCGGGCCGACCCCCGGCGTTAAGGTGGGTGCACCACACGGGAGCCCGGCGTACCGGGCTGAGAGGCGGGCTGGCACGGCCCGCGACCGTCCGAACCTGATCCGGGTCATACCGGCGAAGGGAGAAGAGCAGCTTTGTCACGCTTGCCATCAGGCGCCCGCGCCGACGTGCTGGTGATCGGCGGGGGCATCATCGGCCTCGCCGTCGCGTGGCGCGCCGCGCAGCGCGGGCTGAGGAACGTGATCGTGGTCGACCCCTCCCCCGGCGGCGGGGCGGCCTCAGTCGCGGCCGGGATGCTCGCCCCGGTCACCGAGCTGCAGTACGGCGAGGAGCCGCTGCTGCGCCTCGGCATGGCCTCGAACGAGCGGTACGCGGCCTTCGCCGCCGAGCTCACCGAGGCGAGCGGCGGCGAGGACACCGGCTACCGCCGGTGCGGCACGATCGCCGTCGCACTGGACTCCGACGACCGCGAGGAACTGCGCGAACTGCACGCCTTCCACCAGCGGCTCGGCCTGGAGTCGAGCTGGCTGACCGGCCGGGAGGCCCGCAGGCTGGAGCCGATGCTGGCCCCCGGCGTGCGCGGCGGCCTGCACGTCGCGAACGACCACCAGGTGGATCCCCGGCGGCTGCTCACCGCACTGCTGCTGGCCGGTGAGCGCGCGGGCGTCGTCGGTCGGCGCGCCGAGGCCGTCGAGCTGCTCGTCGAGGACGGCCGCGCGGTCGGCGCCCGGCTCGGCACCGGGGAGACGGTGACCGCCGATCAGATCGTGCTCGCCGCCGGCCCGCACAGCCACCGGCTGCCCGGCCTGCCCGAGGGCGTGCTGCCCGCGATCCGCCCGGTGAAGGGGCAGGTGCTGCGGCTCCACATCCCGGACGCCTACCGGCCGTTCCTCTCCCGCAACGTCCGCGCGGTCGTGCGCGGGCAGCACCTGTACCTGGTGCCGCGCGAGAACGGCGAGCTGGTGATCGGCGCGACCACCGAGGAGCAGGGCTACGACACCACCGTCACCGCCGGCGGTGTGTACGAACTCCTGCGCGACGCCCACGAGTTGGTCCCGGGCATCACCGAACTCCCGCTGGTGGAGACCTCCGCCGGGCTACGCCCCGGCTCGCCGGACAACGCCCCGCTGCTGGGACCGACCCCGCTGCCCGGGCTGGTCGCCGCCACCGGCCACTACCGCAACGGCGTGCTGCTCACCCCGGTGACCGCCGACCTGGTCGCCGACTACCTGGCGACCGGCGAAGTCCCGGACCTCGCGAGGCCGTTCACGCCCGCCCGGTTCTCCCCCGACCACTCCACCACGAAGGCCTCCGCATGACCGAGATCGCCCTGACCGTCAACGGCGAGCCCCGCCGGACGCCCGCCGCCACGACCCTCGCCGAGCTGGTGGCCACCGTCAGCAAGGCCAACACCGGCGTCGCCGCCGCCCTCAACGAGGCCGTGGTGCCCCGTAGTTCGTGGTCCGAGACGCCGCTGAGCACCGGCGACCGGGTCGAGATCCTCACCGCCGTCCAGGGAGGCTGAGCCATGGCCGACGACCTTCTCACCATCGCCGGGACGACCTTCTCCTCCCGGCTCATCATGGGCACCGGCGGGGCGCCCAGCCTGGAGGTCCTGGAGCGCGCGCTGCTCGCCTCCGGCACCGAGCTGACCACGGTGGCCATGCGCCGGGTCGACGCCACCACCCAGGGCTCCGTCCTGGACGTCCTGACCCGCAACGGCATCCAGGTGCTGCCCAACACGGCCGGCTGCTTCACCGCCGGCGAAGCCGTGCTGACCGCCCGGCTGGCCCGCGAGGCGCTCGGCACCGACTGGGTGAAGCTGGAGGTGATCGCCGACGAGCGCACCCTGCTGCCCGACCCGATCGAGCTCCTGGACGCCGCCGAGATCCTGGTCGACGACGGCTTCACCGTGCTCCCGTACACCAACGACGACCCGGTGCTGGCGCGCAAGCTGGAGGACGTCGGCTGCGCGGCGATCATGCCGCTGGGCTCGCCGATCGGCTCCGGTCTGGGCATCCGCAACCCGCACAACTTCCAGCTGATCGTGGAGGACGCGGGCGTCCCGGTGATCCTGGACGCGGGCGCCGGCACCGCCTCCGACGTCGCGCTGGCGATGGAGCTGGGCTGCGCGGCGGTGATGCTGGCCTCGGCGGTGACGCGTGCTCAGGACCCGGTGCTGATGGCCGAGGCGATGCGGCACGCCGCCGACGCCGGCCGGCTCGCCCACCGGGCCGGCCGCATCCCGCGCCGTTTCCACGCCGAGGCCTCGTCCGCGATGGCCGGCCGCGCCGCCCTGGACACCCGGGAGCAGCCGGCCTTCTGAGACCGGGTGTCCCGTGTCACAAGCCGGGCACAGCCGGGCCCGGAGGAGGTGTCCTCCGGGCCCGGCGCGCGGCTTCACCACTAGAATCGCCCGGGTGGACATGGCTTTGCACGACCCCCTGATCGGTACCCTGCTCGACAACAGGTACCGGGTCGAGCAGCGCATCGCGACCGGCGGGATGTCCACCGTGTACCAGGGCACCGATACCCGGCTGGACCGGGTGGTCGCCCTCAAGGTGATGCACCCCCAGCTGGCCGGGGACGAGGGCTTCACCGCCCGCTTCATCCGCGAGGCCAAGGCGGTCGCCAAGCTCACCCACCCCAACGTGGTCAACGTCTTCGACCAGGGCGCGGACGGCGGAAACGTTTTCCTCGCCATGGAGTACGTCCCCGGCCGCACCCTGCGCGACCTGCTGCGCGACCGCGGCGCCCTGTCGGTGCGGGCCGCGCTGGACGTCCTGGAGCCGGTGCTCGCCGCCCTCGGCGCCGCCCACCGGGCCGGGCTGGTCCACCGGGACGTCAAGCCGGAGAACGTCCTGATCACCGAGAGCGGCCTGGTCAAGGTCGCCGACTTCGGCCTGGTCCGGGTGCTCGGCAGCGCCGACGGCGCACCCACCTCGACCGGCACCGCCACCGGCGGCACCGTGATGGGCACCGTCTCCTACCTGGCCCCCGAGCAGATCCTCCCGGACGCCCCCACCGACCAGCGGGTCGACGTCTACGCGGCCGGCATCCTGCTGTACGAGATGCTCACCGGCCGCCGCCCGCACACCGGCGACAACCCCGTCCAGGTCATGTACAAGCACCTGCACGAGGACGTCCCCGCCCCCTCGTTGGTCGCCCCCGCCGTCCCCCCGGCGCTGGACGCCATCGTGGCCGGCGCCTGCGCCCGGGCCGCCGACGCCCGCCCGTACGACGCGGTCGAGCTGCTCGCCGCCGTCCAGCGGGTCCGCCGCACCCTCGCCCCGGCCGAGCTGGACGCCGAACCGCCGGCCTCCACCCGGCCCAGCCCGCGCTACCCGACCAGCGAGCCGACCTCGGTGATCCAGCCGCTGCCCCGGACCGCCGACGCCCCGCCGCCGGAGCGCACCAGCGTGCTGGACGTCCCGGCGGAGCTGATGGACCAGCTGCTGGTCGAGCCGCGCCCGTACGACGAGCCGACCCCGGTGCGGACCCGCCGGCCGGGCCGGCCGCGCCGCCTCCCGCGCAAGCCGATGATCTGGGCGGCCGCGCTGACCGCCCTGGTGCTGGCGGTCGGCGGCGCCACGTACGGGATCTCCGAGGGGCTGTACGGCTCGGTGCCGGGCGTGCTCGGCAAGGACCGGGGCGAGGCCCAGCGGATCCTGGACGAGGAGGGCATGCACGGCAGGTTCGTCGAGGTGTACAGCGAGTCCGTCCCGACCGGACAGGTGATCTCCACCGACCCCGGGGTGGGCGCTCGCACCCGCAAGAGCGACTCGGTGACGGTCACCGTCTCCAAGGGCCCCAAGCGGATCGCGGTGCCGGACGTCACCGGCAAGAGCGCGGACGACGCGGCCGCCGCGCTGGCCGCCGCCCGGCTGACCAGGGGCACCGTGACCGAGACCTACGACGACGGGGTGCCGGAGGGCTCGGTGATCAGCAGCTCGCCCGCCGCCGGGCAGCTGCTGCAGGAGAACGCCGCGGTCTCGCTGGTGGTCAGCAAGGGCATGGTGGCGATCCCGAACGTCACCGGCATGAGCCGGGACGACGCGCAGAAGGCACTGCAGGCGGCGGGCTTCACGATGAAGGCCGCCACCGACTGGACCCTCGGCATCGGCAAGGTGAGCGGCCAGTCCCCGGCGGCCGGCGAGCGGCGCCCGCAGAAGACCGCGGTGACGGTCACCTTCTCGCTCTTCTGACGGGGCCGGGCCTCAGCGCAGCGGCCCGTCGCCGGGCTCCTCCTGGTGGGAGTAGCGCTGCTCGCGCCAGGGGTCGGCCAGGTTGTGGTAGCCGCGCTCCTCCCAGAAGCCGCGCCGGTCGGCCCGCATGTACTCCACCGCGCGCACCCACTTGGGGCCCTTCCACGCGTACAGCCGCGGGACCACCAGCCGGACCGGGAAGCCGTGCTCGGCGGTCAGCGCCTCGCCGTTGCGGTGGGTGGCGAGCAGGGTGCGCTCGTCGGCGAAGTCGGCCAGCCGTAGGTTGGCGCTGTAGCCGTACTCGGCCCAGACCATGACGTGGGTGACGCCGGGCGCCGGGGGAACGAGGTCGAGCAGGGTGGCGGCGGGCACGCCCGTCCACTCGTTGCCGAGCAGCGAGAACTTGGTGACGCAGTGCAGGTCCGCGACCACGGTGGTGCGCGGCAGGGCGGTGAAGGCCTCGAAGTCCCACCTGTGCTTCTCCGCCGAGGCGGTGGCTCCGAACACCTGGAGGTCCCAGGTCAGCGGCTTGAAGCGGGGCACCGGCCCGTAGTGCAGGGCGGGCCAGCCGCGCTGCGCGCGCTGGCCCGGGGGGAGCCTCGGGTCAGACGGCGGAAACGGTTCTTGTTCGGACTGACCCATGGCTCCATGGTGACAGACGGCGGACAAGCCCTGGCGCGCGCCCCTTCACGCGCGGTTCACGCCCTTCCCGTACGGACCAATGGTCGATCGCTCACCCTCCGGCTTCACCCCAAATCGGATATTCCGGCACATGTCCTGGTGAGTGTGAACTTACTGGAATTTCCTCCCAATACGGTGCCAGGATGCGCAGCGCAGGACTCACCGCAGGACGTAGCGCAGGGAGGCAGCACCATGCAGGGCGACCCGGAGGTCATCGAGTTCCTCAACGAGCAGCTCACGGCCGAGCTCACCGCGATCAACCAGTACTTCCTGCACGCCAAGATGCAGGAGAACTTCGGGTGGACGAAGCTCGCCGAGTACACCCGGCACGAGTCGTTCGACGAGATGAAGCACGCCGAGACGCTCACCGACCGGATCCTGTTCCTGGAGGGGCTGCCCAACTACCAGCGGCTGTTCCACGTCCGGATCGGCCAGACGGTCAAGGAGATGTTCGAGGCCGACCGCCAGATCGAGGTCGAGGCGATCGACCGGCTCAAGCGCGGGATCGTGGTGATGCGGGCCAAGAACGACGTCACCTCGGCGAACATCTTCGAGGACATCCTGGCGGACGAGGAGCACCACATCGACTACCTCGACACCCAGCTGGAGCTGCTGGAGAAGCTCGGGGAAGCGCTCTACATCGCCCAGGTGATCGAGCAGCCGGAGTCCTAGGCCACTCGCAGCGGGACCACCGGGGCGATCGGGGCCGCCGGGCCTGGCTTCGAGGCAGCCGGCGCGGGAACGTCCTGGACCTCCGGGTCCGCGAGGCCGAGCTTCGCGGCCAGCCGGGCGGTCGGGCAGGGCCGGGCGCCGTGCTCACCGAGCAGCGTCTGGATGCGGCGGACGCAGGACCCGCAGTCCGTGCCCGCCTTGCAGCCCTTGGCTATCTGGCGCGGGGTGTTGGCGCCCCCGTCGATCGCCTTCTTCACCTGGTCCTCGGTGACCGCATGGCACATGCACACGTACATCGAGGTCTCTCCCAGGGTGAAGCGCGAGTGAAGCGCACAGAGTGGATCTTGACTAAGGCTTGCCTTAGTTCACTAAGCCTCACCTTACCCGGCGATCCGGGTACGAAAAAGCCCCTCCGGGCTCGGGAATCCCGAATCCGGAGGGGCCTTCGTCACATGTGACGCCGCCAGGGGCCTACTGGCCGCGGTACATCTCCGCCACCAGGAACGCCAGGTCCAGCGACTGGCTGCGGTTGAGCCGCGGGTCGCAGGCCGTCTCGTAGCGCTGGTGCAGGTCGTCCACCAGGACCTCGTCGCCGCCGCCGACGCACTCGGTGACGTCGTCCCCGGTCAGCTCCACGTGGATGCCGCCCGGGTGGGTGCCGAGCGCGCGGTGCACCTCGAAGAAGCCCTTGACCTCGTCCAGCACGTCGTCGAAGCGGCGGGTCTTGTGACCGCTGGACGCCTCGAAGGTGTTGCCGTGCATCGGGTCGCAGATCCACACCGGCTGGGCGCCGGAGGCGGTGACCTTCTCCACCAGGGTGGGCAGGTGGTCGCGGATCTTGCCCGCGCCCATCCGGGTGATGAAGGTGAGGCGGCCGGGCTCGCGCTCCGGGTCCAGCTTCTCGATCAGGGTGAGCGCCTCGTCCACCGAGGTGGTCGGGCCCAGCTTGACCCCGATCGGGTTGCGGATCTTGGAGGCGAACTCGATGTGCGCGTGGTCCAGCTGGCGGGTGCGCTCACCGATCCACACCATGTGCCCGGAGACGTCGTACAGGTCGCCGGTGCGCGAGTCCACGCGGGTCAGCGCGGTCTCGTAGTCGAGGATCAGCGCCTCGTGCGAGGAGAAGAACTCGACGGTCTTGAACTCCTCCGGCGCCACACCACAGGCGTTCATGAACGCCAGGGCGTTGTCGATCTCCCGGGCGAGCTGCTCGTAGCGCTGGCCGGCCGGCGAGTTGCGCACGAAGTCCTGGTTCCAGGCGTGCACCTGACGCAGGTCGGCGTAACCACCGGTGGTGAAGGCGCGCACCAGGTTGAGCGTCGCGGCGGAGGCGTTGTACATCCGCTTCAGGCGCTCCGGGTCCGGGATGCGGGACTCGGGGGTGAACTCGAAGCCGTTCACCGAGTCGCCGCGGTAGACCGGCAGGGTCACGCCGTCGCGGGTCTCGGTCGACTTGGAGCGCGGCTTGGAGTACTGACCGGCGATCCGGCCGACCTTCACGACCGGGACCGAGGCCGCGTACGTCAGCACGGCGGCCATCTGCAGCAGGGTCTTCAGCTTGTTGCGGATGTGCTCGGCCGAGACGCCGTCGAAGGCCTCGGCGCAGTCGCCGCCCTGGAGGAGGAACGCCTCCCCACGCGCCACGGCAGCGAGCCGGGCGCGCAGCTGGTCACACTCGCCGGCGAAGACGAGGGGCGGATAGGAGGCGAGCTCAGCAAGGGTCTTGCGCAGAGCCTCTTGGTCCGGCCATTCAGGCTGCTGCGCCGCGGGCAGGGACTGCCAGGAGTGGAGATTCGTCACGGTCACAAGGCCAAGGCTACGGGGTGACACGAGCGATTCGTGCCGATTGCCCGAGGGATGAGACACATCCCGGACAAAGCCGCGTGCACCCTCACCCGCTCGGCAGTATCCGATACGCTCGACCCATGTACGCGCCCCACACCCACTCCTGGTGGTGGGCCTCCCCCATGGGTGGCCCACAGATCGCGCGTTCCTAGACGAACACGACGGCCGCCCCTCGGGGCGGCCGTCGACGTCTGAGGCAGAGACGGCCCTCCGGGAGCGGAACCCAGCACCGCCCTCGACATTCCTCCCGGAAGGAAGCCGTACTCGTGACCACCTCTGCCGAGCTGCTCGCCCGCCTCACCGCCCCCGGCGCGCCCGCCTTCGCCCTGCTGCACCGCCGCACCCCCCGACACGCCCCGGACACCGTCGAGGTGCTGTTGGGCACCGTCGGCAGCTACGACCGCCTCGCCGACCTGCCGGTCCGCGCCGGCATCCCGTCCGCCGGCCCGGTCCACGACCTGCTCGCGCTCGTCCCGTACCGCCAGATCCGCGAGCGCGGCTTCGAGGCGCACGACGACGGCACCCCGCTACAGGCCCTCTCGGTGACCGAGCAGCACGCCCTGCCGCTGGCCGAGTTCACCGCCGCCCTGCCGCAGCTGCCGGTGTCCCTGACCGGCGGCGCCTTCGACGTGGACGACGCGGAGTACGCGGCCATCGTCCGCCGGGTGATCGAGGACGAGATCGGCAACGGCGAGGGCGCCAACTTCGTGATCCGCCGCGACTTCCACGCCACACTGGACGACTTCTCCCCCGAGCTGGCCCTCTCCCTGTTCCGGCGACTGCTGGACCAGGAGCGCGGCGCGTACTGGACCTTCCTTGTCCACACCGGCGAGCGCGTGCTGGTCGGCGCCTCCCCCGAGGTGCACGTCCGGCAGAGCGGCGGCACCGTCGTGATGAACCCGATCTCCGGCACCTACCGCTATCCGGCCGGCGGCGGCGACCTCGACTCACTGCTCCAATTCCTGCACGACCCGAAGGAGTTGGAGGAGCTGACCATGGTGGTCGACGAAGAGCTCAAGATGATGTGCACGGTCGGCGACCTCGGCGGCCAGGTGCTCGGGCCCCGGCTCAAGGAGATGTCCCACCTCGCCCACACCGAGTACGAGCTGCGCGGGCAGACCTCGATGGACGTCCGCGAGGTGCTGCGCGAGACGATGTTCGCCGCCACCGTCACCGGCAGCCCGGTGCAGAACGCCACTCGGGTGATCAAGCGCTACGAGCCCGCCGGGCGCGGCTACTACTCCGGCGCGCTCGCCCTGATCGGCCGCTCCGCCAGCGGCGGGCAGCTGCTGGACTCGCCGATCTGCATCCGCACCGCCGACATCGACCCGGCCACCGGGCAGCTGGTCGTCCGGGTCGGCGCCACCCTGGTGCGCCACTCCGTCCCGGAGTCCGAGGTGGCCGAGACCCACGCCAAGGCCGCCGGGGTGCTCACCGCCATCGGCGCCCGGCCCGCCCCCGTCCGGCTGCCCAGCCCCACCGGGCCCCGGCTCGCCGACGACCACCGGGTGCAGGCCGCGCTCGACGCCCGCCGGGCCGACCTCGCCCCGTTCTGGCTGCGGATGCAGTCGCCGTCCGAGGTCACCGAGGCCGAGCCGACCCTGGTCGTGGACGGCGAGGACACCTTCACCTCGATGCTCGCCCACCTGCTGACCTCGCTCGGCCACCGGGTCACCGTGGTCCGCTTCGACGAGCCGGGCCTGCGCGAGCTGGTCGCGGCGCACCGCGGCCCGCTGGTGCTCGGCCCCGGCCCGGGCGACCCGGCGCTCGCCGACGACCCCAAGATGGCGGTGCTGCGCCCGATCGTCGCGGACGCCCTGGCCGCCGTCCGCTCCGGCGCCCGCACCGCGCCGCTGCTCGCGGTCTGCCTCAGCCACCAGCTGCTCTCCGCCGAGCTCGGACTCGCGCTCGGCCGCAAGGCCGTCCCGTACCAGGGCGCGCAGGAGGGCATCGACCTGTTCGGCAGCAAGCGGACGGTCGGCTTCTACAACACCTTCACCGCGCGCTGCTCGGAGGCCGACGCGGCCCGGCTGGCCGCCGAGGGCATCGAGGTCGCCCGGGACGCCGTCACCGGCGACGTCCACGCCCTGCGCGGCCCCGGCTTCGCCGGCCTGCAGTTCCACCCGGAGTCGGTGCTCACCCGGGACGGCGTGGACATCGTGGCGGCCCTGCTGAAGCAGGCGGCTGCCGTACCGCGCTGAGGAAGTGGAAGGGTCCCGGGCGTGCGCCGTCCCGGGACCGCTTCACAGCTCCTCGTCCAGCCCTCGCTCGATCGCGTACCGCACCAGCTCCACCCGGTTGTGCAGCTGCAGCTTCCCCAGCGTGTTCTGCACGTGGTTCTGCACCGTCCGGTGCGACAGCACCAACCGGTCGGCGATCTGCCGGTAGGACAGGCCCTTGGCCACCAGCCGCAGCACCTCGGTCTCCCGGGCGGTCAGCTGGGGGACGGCGGGCGCCGAGGCCGGGGCCGGCTCGGCGGCCAGCCGGCGGAACTCGCCCAGCACCAGACCGGCCAGCCCCGGGGTGAACACCGCGTCGCCGACAGCCGTACGGCGCACCGCGTCCAGCAGTTCGTCCCGCCCGGCCGACTTCACCAGATACCCGGTCGCGCCGGACTTCACCGCCTCCAGCACGTCCTGGTGCTCACCGCTGGCCGACAGCACCAGCACCCGTACCGCCGGATCGTGCGCGACCACCTGACGGCACACCTCGGCGCCGGGCAGGCCGGGCAGGTTGAGGTCCAGCACGACGACCTGCGGTGAGCAGGCGCGGGCGCGGCGCACGGCCTCCTCGCCGTCGCCCGCCGTGGCCACCACGTCCAGCCCGGCCTCGGCCAGGTCGCGGGAGACGGCGTCGCGCCACATCGGGTGGTCGTCCACCACCATCACCCGCACCGGCCGGTCGGTCGTCGGCTGATCGGTCATCAGAACCCTTCCCTCGGGACCCGCAGTTCGACCTCGACGCCCTCCCCGGGCGCCGAGTACAGCTCGGCCGTACCGCCGAGGTCCAGCAGCCGGCCGCGGATGGACTGGGAGACGCCGAGCCGCCCGGCCCGCTCCGCCTCGCCGAGTCGGCCGGGGGCGAAACCGGGCCCGTCGTCGCGGATGCTGACGGTGACGGCCGCCGGCTCGTCCTCGACCAGGATCCAGGCCCGGGGCTGCTCCCCCGCGTGCTTGCGCACGTTGTCCACGGCCGCGCCGACCGCCGCGGCGAGCTCCCGCGCCGCCGGGCCCGGCAGCAGCACCGGGGTGCCGGGGGCGGAGAGCGTGATCCGCTCGTCGGCGTACGGGCGCAGCAGCGCGGTGAGGTCGCACGGATCGGCGGCGTCGGCCTCCGGCAGGTCCACGGCGCGCTGGACCGGGAGCGGACCGCCGGTCATCAGCGCCCGCAGCGCGCGCTCCTGCTCACCGGCGAGCCGGCCCAGCTCGGCGAAGTCCGCGCCGCCGCCGACGCCCTCGCCCAGCTCCGCGCCCCGGCGCTGGACCAGCGCGAGCACCTGCAGCACGCCGTCGTGGATGTCCCGGGAGAGCCGCTCGCGCTCCCGGGTGGCCGCCTCGACCTGGAGCGCCCGGGCCAGGGTGGCCTCGCTGGCGCGGGCCAACTCGATCACGTACCCGATCGCGATCCCGGCCACCAGCAGCAGCACGATGTTGTGGATGTTGTCGCCGGTCGGGCCGCCGTGCCCGAGGATGTTGGCGACCCCGATCACCGAGCCGGCCGCCGCCGCGGGACGCCAGCCGCCCTTCGCGGCGCACCCGAGCACCGAGCCGGCGGCCCAGATGGTCGGCAGGGTGAGCGCGCCGTGGCTGATCCGGGCCGGGGCGTCGATCATCCCGCTCATCACGATGCCGGTCACGGCCAGGGCGAGGTCGAAGCCCAGCACGAACCAGGTGCAGCGCTGCGGGTCGGCGAAGGCCCGGGTGCTGGCGAGCGTCCAGAGGGTGAGCGCGCCGAGGAAGATCCAGCCGGAGACCGGGTGCAGGAAGTGCAGGTAGGCGTTGAAGTACCGCAGCAGGGCGTAGCAAAGGGCCAGTACCCGGAAGTAGGAGATCGCCTTCCACAGCGGGAGTTCGACGGACATCCCGCCGGCCGCCACCGTGCCGCCGAGCGCTCCGGCTCTCGCGCCCTCCGCCATCCCCAAGCCTCCCCTGGCCCCGACCGGGTCGGTCAGTCCGACCCGGTCCCCTTCTGCTCCGGCTTCCCGGTGTTCTCGCCGTTCTCGGCCTCGGCGGCCTTCTCGGCTTCCGCGGCCTTCTCCGCCTCGGCGGCCTCCGCCTTCTCGGCCTTGGCGGCCGCGCGGCGCTCGGCGTCGGCCTTCTTCTTCTCGTCGGCGATCTGCCGCTTGGCGGCGGTCGCGTAGATGTCCACGTACTCCTGGCCGGAGAGCCGCATGATCTCGTACATCACCTCGTCCGTCACCGAACGGAGGATGAAGCGGTCGTTCTCCATGCCGTGGTAGCGGGAGAAGTCCAGCGGACGGCCGATCCGGATGCCCGGGCGGATGCCGAAGTTCGGGACCACCTGGCCGGGCGGCTGCACCTTCTCGGTGTCGATCATGGCGACCGGGATGACCGGCGCGCCGGTGGCCAGCGCGACGCGGGCCAGACCGCCGACCTTGCCGCGGTAGAGCTTGCCGTCGGGCGAGCGGGTGCCCTCGGGGTAGACGCCGAACAGCTCGCCGCGGTCCAGCACCGCGATGGCGCTGCGGATCGCCGCCTCGCCGGCGCCGCGCACGCCCGAGCGGTCCACCGGCAGCTGGCCGACGCCCTTGAAGAAGGCGGCGGTCAGCCGGCCCTTGAGGCCCGGGGTGTTGAAGTACTCGGCCTTCGCGATGAAGGTGACCCGCCGTTTGATCAGCGCGGGGAAGAAGAAGGAGTCCGAGAAGGACAGGTGGTTGCTCGCGATGATCGCCGCACCTTCGGTGGGGATGTTCTCCTCACCCTCGATCCACGGCCGGAAGAAGATTCGAAGCAGTGGCGCGACGATCATCTTCATCAGTCGGTAGAACAACCCGGGCCTCCTGTTATGCGGACCGGTCGATCCTAATGCCCCGCGGCCGTCCGCTGTGCCCGGCCCCGCCGTAGGGGGTGTACGTCCCGGCGCGGGGCGTGGGACGATGCGAAAACCCGCAGCTCCCCCTTTCAGCGTCCCCTCCCCCAGCGCCACCAGCCCGCGAAGGAGTCCGCCATGCCGCTGCTGCCCGGTGCCGAACCGTACCGCCACCGCGGCGGACCGGTGGGAGTGCTGCTGTGCCACGGCTTCACCGGCTCGCCGCAGTCGCTGCGGCCGTGGGCCGAGGAGCTGACGGCGGCCGGGTACACCGTCTCGCTGCCGCTGCTGCCGGGGCACGGCACCCGGTGGCAGGACATGCAGGTCACCCGGTGGGAGGACTGGTACGCCGAGGTCGAGCGCGAACTGCTGGCCCTGGCCGGGGAGTGCGAGCAGGTCTTCGTCTGCGCGCTGTCGATGGGCGGCGCGCTGGCGCTGCGGCTGGCCGCGCTGCACGGTCCGAAGGTTTCCGGACTGGTCCTGGTCAACCCGTCGGTGCGCTCGGACAACCCCGCGAGTGTGCTGCTTCCGGTGCTCCGTCACCTCGTCCCCAGCCTGCCCGGGATCGTCGACGACATCCAGAAGCCGGACGTGAAGGAGCTCGGCTACGACCGCACCCCGCTGCACGCCGCGTGGTCACTGGCCCGGCTGTGGCAGGAGGTCCAGCGGCGGCTGCCACAGGTGACCCAGCCGGTGCTGCTCTTCCACAGTCCGCAGGACCACGTCGTCTCGCCGGCCAACTCGGAACTCGTGCTGGCCCGGATATCCTCGACCGACGTGACGGAGCGGCTGTGCCAGCGCAGCTTCCACGTCGCGACGCTGGACCACGACGCGGCGGAAATATTCTCGGCGAGCCTGGACTTCATCCGACGGCTGGCCCCCGCGCACGCGGCGGGGGCGGGCAGGGCCGAATCCGACGATCACCAGGGCTGAAGGGCCGGAAGTGCACGAGAGCAGCACGGCGGGCGGCGGGGACGACAAGCCCCGCGAGGACGGCGCGCGGACGGACGGCGCGCCCAAGGACAGCACCGTCCAGGGGGACGGCACCATGGGCGGCCCGACGGGCGGTACGGAATCGGACGGTACGGAGGCGGACGGTACGGAGGCGGGCGCAGCCGTGCCCGCCGGGAGCGCCGCCGAACCGGACGCCGCCCCGGCCCCCGCGGAGTCCCGCGCGCGCCGCACCCCCGAGCGCAGCCAGGCCGAGCAGGACGCGATCTTCGCCGCGCTGGTGGCCCAGTTCGACGACCCGGTGGACCTCACCAACCCCAACTGGCCGGAGATCGAGAACCTCCGGGCGCAGAACGAGCTCAAGGGCGGCTTCAAGGACGGCGTCGGCCCCAAGGCCGACCCCGACGACCTCGCCGACCTGGCCCCGCAGCCCCGTTCCCGCTCCGGCCGGCCCGTCCTCCCGGCCGCCGCGTCCGGCCCGCGCGACTTCGAGCTGGACGAGGAGAGCGACGAGGGCCACTACATCCCGCCGGAGCCCCCGCCGCTGCCCGCCGCCGACGTGACCGCCAAGTTCGCCTGGCTGGCCGTGCTCGGCGGCCCGGCGCTGCTGCTGATCGACGCGGTGGTGTGGCGGGAGATCTCCGGCTTGCCGGCCTGGGTCGGGATCACCGCCTTCCTCGGCGGCTTCGTCACCCTGGTCGCCCGGATGAAGGACCGCGACGAGGACGAGCCGGAGGACCCGGACCACGGCGCGGTCGTCTGACCTTTCAGCCCTCGGGAAGCTCCAGGAACGCCAGCACCGGCAAGTGGTCGGTCGCGGCCCGCAGGTCGGCTCCGGTGACGCCGGGCAGCCCGTGCGGCACCCCACAGCCGAGGACGGTGATCCCGGGCGTGGCGAAGACGGCGTCGATCCGCTGGTACGGGTTCTCGGGCACGGAGGTGAACTCCCCGCCCCAGGGCGCGGTCGGGTAGCCGTCCCACAGCCGCGAGGCCAGCAGCCGCCAGCCCGGCCCGTCCGGGTGCTCGTTGAAGTCCCCGGCCACGATGCCCTGTTCGGCGACGGCGAGCTGGTCGAGCAGCAGCTCGAACTGCCCGTACCGCTCCTCGGCGTCCAGGCTGAGGTGGCAGCTGGTGACGGTGAACGGCGCGGCGCCGGGCAGCCGCAGCAGCGCGGTCGCGAAGCCGCGCGCGTGCAGGCCGCGGGTCTTGGGCAGCAGCCGGTCGTGCACGCCGAGCACCTCCACCGCGCCGGGCCGGCCGAGCAGCAGCGGCCCCGCGGCGGTGCGGCCGCCCCCGGCCAGCACCACCGTCCCGGTGCTCCGGGCCAGCCAGGCGGCCTGCCCCTCGGGCCGCCAGTAGCGCGGCGACTCCTGAATGCAGACCAGGTCGGGCGCGCAGGCCCGGATCACCCGCACCAGCGCCCGCCGGTCGTCGCGCAGCGAGCGGATGTTGTAGCTGAGCAGGCGCAGCCGGCGCGGGCCGGGCGGCGGCGGTTCGACGGGTGCGGCGGGTGCGGCGGTCATGGTCCCCCCTGAGCGTGCGTCACTGGGTCCGACCGTAATGCGACGGCGGCGGCACGTCCGGGATTGGTCGGGGCCCGGTCGCACCGCCGCCGGCGGGCTTGAAGGATCCCCCTGAGCCGCTCTGGCGAAGGGGGTACAGCAGTCAGGCGGTACGGGCGAGGTCCGCCGCGCCGACGATGCCGGCCGCGGAGCCCATCGAGGCGAGCACGACCTCGGCGCGCGGGCGGTGCACGCCGCCGGTCAGGTAGTGCTCGAAGGCCTTGGCGACCGGGTCGAGCAGCAGGCGGCCCGAGTCCGAGACGCCACCGCCGAGGACGAAGACGCCCGGGTCGAACAGCGCGGCGAGGTCGGCCATGCCGCGGCCCAGCCAGTCGGCCAGCTCGGCGTAGCACTCCAGGGCGAGCGGGTCGCCCGCCTCGGCGGCCTCGGTGATGTGGATGCCGCGGATGGTCTCGGCGACGCCGTCGTTGAGCTCCAGCATCCGCCGGCCGCGCACCGGGTCGGCCGCCGCCTTCTCCCGGCCGTAGCGGCGCAGCGCGCGCCCGGAGCCGTACTGCTCCCAGCAGCCCTTGCCGCCGCAGCCGCACTGCAGACCGTCCGGGACCATGTTGAGGTGGCCGATCTCGCCGGCCACGCCGAAGCGGCCGCGGTGCAGCCGGCTGTCCAGGACGATGCCGCCGCCGATGCCGGTGCCGACGGTGATCAGCACCATGTCGTGGTGGTCGGCGGCCGCACCGAAGCGGAACTCGGCCCAGGCGGCGCAGTTGGCGTCGTTCTCGACCACCGTGGACAGGCCGGTGAGCTCCTCGATCCGGCCGCGCAGCGGCTCGTTCTCCCAGTCGATGTTGGGCGCGAAGATCACCGTGGAGCGGTTGCTGTCGACGAAGCCGGGGGCGCCGACGCCGACCGCGGTGACGCCGGGGTGCTGCTCCTTGAGTTCGCGCACGGCCTGCGCGATGGCGTCGACCGCCCACTGCGGGTCGGCCGGGGTGGGAACCCGGGTCCGGGCCAGGATCGCACCCGCATCGTCGACCACGCCTGCCGCGATCTTGGTCCCGCCGACATCGACGCCGATGGTCAGAGCCATGTGTCCCTCAGCTATTCACTCGTTCCCGCTGGACGGAACGGTACCGCCCAACCCTGCCCCCGTACACAGCCTCGCATACATTATCCGAAGACATTTCTGGGACAGCCGGGCCGAGACGCTTCAAAAGTCGTATCTAATCTCCTCTTTCGTGACGCACGAGAGCACAGCGATCACGCTGCGAAATTCACGGATTCACTGCTTGGCGGACGGCCCGTCAGCCCTGTCGGCCCTGTCGGCCCTGTCGGCCCTGTCGGCCCCGTCGGCACCCTCGGCCCCGCCCGGCGCGTCGAGGTCGATCTTCTCCACCGACGCCCCGTCCCCCGCCGTCCAGCGCCGCTCGTGCCCGGCCACCGCGGCGCGGTAGGCGGCCAGCAGCTCGGCGCCCGCGGCGGCGATCCCGGAACCGGCGGCGGCGAGGTGGGAGTAGACCTCCGGCTGCTGGGTGCGCAGGCGGTCGGCCAGCCCGGAGAGGGTGATCAGGGTGGTGGCGCTGGTCTCCTGCGCCTTCTCGCCAAGGGCGGTGGCGAACCGGCGCACCTCGTCCACCAGCGGGCCCAGCTCGGGCCCGAAGGGGTGGGACTGCCCGTCGGCCGACTCGGTGCGGTCGGCGCCGGGCTCGGTGCGGTCGTCGGTGCTGGTCATCGCGGGCGCCTCCTCGGCCGTGGCCGCACCCCGCGGCCCTTGGGCCCGACGCTACCGGACGGCCCCGCGCCCGAAGAAAAGTCGGAAGACCCGTCAGCCGTGCGGCCAGAGCGAAGGGTCGGGCGCGAACCGCACCGAGAGCAGCCCCTCGTGCAGCCCGGCCCCGGCCACCGTGCAGCGGCGCAGCGCGGAGGGCAGGGCGAGCACCCGGCGGTGGGCGCCGAGGCCGACCACCAGGTCGTCGCCCCGGCGGACCAGGTCGAGTTCGGCGCGGTCGGCGCCGGGCAGGTCGAGGTGCCAGACCAGCAGGCCCTCCTCGGCGAGCCGGTCCTCGACCGTCCAGGGCGCCGGGTCGAGCCGCTCAGGGCCGGGCCCGTCCCCGTACAGGTGGTCGGCGACCGCCTCCAGGGTGCCCTCGGCCTGGCTGGAGACCAGCACCGGGGCGTCGGTGTCGGCGGTGAGCCGGTCCAGCTCCTCCTGGCGGCGGCGGGCCAGTGCGGCCAGCCAGGAGTCGGGCGAGGCGAGGGCGGCCGGCGGCAGGGCGCCGTGCACGACGACGGCGTCCGGCCGGTGCCCGTGCAGCGCGAGCCCGGCCCGGATGCGGCGCAGCTCCCGGTACGGGTGGCCGTCGGCCGGGACGACCAGGCGCACGCTGGTGCCGGGGTCGTCGATCGCGGCGCGGGACTCGGCGAGCACCGCGGCGGCCTTGGTGCGCCCCCCGTACAGCCACTCGGCGGGCATCGGGACGCCGGCCAGCCCCGCCAGCAGCGGGCGCAGCGCCCGGGCGGCCTGGCGTTGCTCGGGGACCAGCCGGTCCAGGTAGCGGGTCAGCTGCTCGGGCAGGGCGAGGGTGGCGATCAGCTCGGCGGGCGGCGGGGCGAGCACCACCAGGACGTCCTGGTCGGCGGCGGGCAGGGCACGCAGCAGGGCGAGCCTGGCGATGCCGGGGAGGGCGGTCAGCTCCTCGGGGTCGAGCTGTTCGGCGCCGAGCAGGTCGAGGGCGGGCTTGAGTCGGCCGGTCAGCTCGCCGACGGCGTAGCGGAAGGCGGCCTGCTCGTCGATCCGGGAGACGGTCAGGCCCGGTGCGTAGCGCCGCGGTTCGGGTTCCAGGCGGGTGCCGAGGACGGAGTCCAGGGCGCGGTGCGGGTCGTCGGCGGCCAGCAGCCAGGTGCGGTGGCCGCGCCCGGCGGCGTGCAGGGCGGTGGCGGCGGCCACGGTGGGCGCGCCCGCGTCGCCGCTGACCAGGATGGTGCGCGTCGCCGTCATGCCGTCAGCCCCGTTCCGCCGTGTCAGCCCTCGTCAGCCCTCGACGCGCTTCTTCAGACCGTCCAGCGCGCGGTCGATGATGACCTTCTCGGCCTTGCGCTTGATCATGCCGAGCATCGGGATCTTGACGTCCACGGCGAGCTGGTAGGTGACCTCGGTGCGGCCGCCGGCCAGCGGGGCGAGGGTGTAGGAGCCGTCCAGCGAGCGGAGCATCTGGCTGCGCACGAGGGTCCAGCCGACCTCGCGGTCGCCGTCCCAGGTGTAGGCGAGGACGTGCTCGTCGCGGATGGCGCCGGCGTCCAGCAGCAGCCGGACCTTGGCGGCGCGGCCGTCCTCGCCGGTCTCCAGGACCTCGATCTCCTTGACCTCACCGGTCCAGGCCGGGTAGGCGGCGAAGTCGGCGATCACGGCCATGACCGTGGCCGGGGTCGCGTCGATGGTGATGCTCGACCTGGTGTGCTCCGCCATGGAATGGCCCTCCGTGTCGTCCCTCTGGCTGCCGGTCCGGTCGGGGCGCGCTCGACCCGATCCGCCCGGAGCAGGCTATCGCGACCGACGATCCACTCGGCCGCTCGGGCACCGGCGCCGGGCGGTGCGGGCCGGGCGGCGGGGCATGCCACCGAACGGTCACCCGGGCCCTGCCGTAGGGTGCCAGTCGAACGACCCGGTCACCGCCTGGTCCGACCCGGCCGGGTGTGACACTTCGAACACCGGGGCCGCCCCCCTGGTCGAAGCTGCCTACCGGGCAGTAACGTCCTGCCGTCCCGCAGCGTCGCGAACGAGGAGCAGTCTTGCTCGACTTCAGCCTTCCGGCCCTCTATCAGGTACCGAGCGGCGGTAACCTCTCCGACCCTGTGCACCGGAACGCCGAGGAGCACCCGGACGTCGCGGTGCTCAGCCGGAAGGTGGACGGCCGCTGGCAGGAGTTGACCGCGGTCCAGTTCCTCGCCGAGGTGCACGCGGCCGCGAAGGGCCTGATCGCCTCGGGCATCGAGCCGGGTGACCGGGTGGGCATCATGTCCCGCACCCGCTACGAGTGGACGCTGCTGGACTTCGCGATCTGGACGGCCGGCGCGATCACCGTGCCGGTGTACGAGACCTCCTCCGCCGAGCAGGTCGAGTGGATCCTCGGCGACTCGGGCGCGGTCGCCGTCCTCACCGAGACCGACCAGCACCACAAGGTGGTCGAGGAGGTCCGCGACCGGCTGCCGGAGCTGAAGCACCTCTGGCAGATCGAGGGCGGCGCGCTCGCCGCGCTGGCCGAGGCGGGCAAGGACGTCCCGGACGCGACGGTCCAGGAGCGCCGCTCGATCGCCGGCCCCGACTCGGTCGCCACCATCGTCTACACCTCGGGCACCACCGGCCGCCCGAAGGGCTGCCAGCTGACGCACGGCAACTTCCTCGCCGAGTGCGGCAACGTGGTCGAGCGCCTGACCCCGCTGTTCCGCACCGGCGACAGCTCCGTCCTGCTCTTCCTGCCGCTGGCCCACGTGCTCGGCCGGATCGCCGAGATCGCCCCGGCGATGGCCCCGATCAAGCTGGGCCACGTCTCCGACATCAAGGACGTCACCGCCGAGCTGGCCGCCTTCAAGCCGAGCCTGATCCTGGGCGTGCCCAGAGTGTTCGAGAAGGTCTACAACACCGCCCGCGCCAAGGCCCAGGCGGACGGCAAGGGCAAGATCTTCGACAAGGCCGCCGAGACCGCGATCGCCTACAGCCGGGCGCTGGACGCCGGTGGCGCGGGCCTCGGCCTGCGGATCAAGCACGCGGTCTTCGACAAGCTGGTCTACAGCAAGCTGCGCGCCGCCCTCGGCGGCCGGGCCACCCATGCCATCTCCGGCGGCGCCCCGCTCGGCGAGCGGCTGGGCCACTTCTACCGGGGCATCGGCTTCACCGTCCTGGAGGGCTACGGCCTGACCGAGACCTGCGCGGCCACCACCTTCAACCCGTGGGACAAGCCGAAGATCGGTACGGTCGGCCAGCCGGTCCCCGGCGCCTCGGTCCGGATCGCCGAGGACGGCGAGGTCTTCTTCAAGGGCCCGCACGTGTTCACCGGCTACTGGAACAACCCGCAGGCCACCGCCGACACCCTCAAGGACGGCTGGATCGCCACCGGCGACCTCGGCTCGCTGGACTCCGAGGGCTACCTGACCATCACCGGCCGCAAGAAGGAGATCATCGTCACCGCGGGCGGCAAGAACGTCGCCCCGGCCGTGATGGAGGACCGGATCCGGGCCCACGCCCTGGTCGGCGAGGTCATGGTGGTCGGCGACCGCAAGCCCTTCGTCGCCTGTCTGATCACCGTCGACCCGGACTTCTTCCCCAAGTGGAAGGAGCTCAACGGCAAGCCCGCCACCGCCACCGTCGCCGAGCTCGCCGACGACCCGGACCTGCTGGCCGCCCTGCAGTCCGCGGTGGACGACGGCAACGCGGCCGTCTCGCACGCCGAGGCGGTCAAGAAGTTCCGCCTGCTGGACATCGAGTTCTCCGAGGAGAGCGGCCACCTGACGCCCTCGCTCAAGCTCAAGCGCAACGTCGTGCTGAAGGACTTCGCCGCCGAGATCGAGGCGCTCTACAAGAAGTAGGCACAGCGAGAAGTAGGCAGACGTGCGAGGGCCCGGCCTCCCCGGGAAGGAGGCGGGGCCCTCGCCGCGTCAGCCCGGACTAGCCCGCCAGGAGCGAGGTCAGCCGCCCGGCCAGCAGGTCCCAGCGCCAGGAGCGCTCCACCCAGCGCCGCCCGGCCTCGCCCATCCGCCGCCGCAGCTCCTCGTCCCGCAGCAGCCGCACGATCCGCTCCGCGGCCGCCGCGGCCGAGCCGCCCGGCACCACGTACCCGGTCTCGCCCTCCAGCACGGCGTCGGGCGCACCACCGGAGTCCCCCGCGACCACCGGCAGGCCGGTCGCCGACGCCTCCAGGTAGACGATCCCCAGGCCCTCCACGTCCAGCCCGCCGCGCCTGGTCCGGCAGGGCATCGCGAAGACGTCCCCGGCACCGAAGTGGGCGGGCAGCTCCTCCCACGGCACCGAGCCGGTGAACCGCACCGAGGCCCGTACGCCCTTGGCGTCCGCCAGCTTCTCCAGGTCCGCCCGGTACGGGCCGCCGCCGACGATCAGCAGCACCGCGTCCGGCACGTCCGCCAGGATCTGCGGCATCGCCTCGATCAGGGTGTCCTGGCCCTTGCGCGGCACCAGCCGGGAGACGCAGACCACCACCGGCCGGTCCGCCAGTCCCAGCCGGCTGCGCACCTCAGCGCCCCCCGACTCCGGGTTGAAGGTCGTCTCGTCCACGCCCGGCGGCAGCTGCACCATCCGGGCCGCGGCCTGCGGCCCGACCGCGGCGGCGATCCGCGAGCGGGTGTACTCCCCCAGGTAGGTGAGCACGTCGGTGCCGGCGCCGATCCGCCGCAGCAGCTGCCGGGAGACCGGCAGCTGGGCCCAGGCGGCCTCGTGCCCGTGGGTCATGCCCAGCAGCCGCCCGGCCCCGGCGCGGCGCAGCGTGGGCGCCATCAGGCCGAGCGGGGCGGCGGCGCCGAACCAGACCGAGTCGCACTTCTCGGCGCGCAGGATCTCGGCGGCCCGCCGGGTGACCCGGGGTGTGGGAACCATCACCTTCGTGCGGTCCCGGATCACCGGGAACGGCTGCTCGGCGTCGAACCGCCGCACCTCGCTGCCGTCCCGCCAGGTCGAGGCGTACACCACGACGCTCCCGGCGGGCTGACGGACAGCCATGTTGTGCACGAAGGCCTGGATGCCCCCGGGGCGGGGCGGGAAGTCATTGGTGACGATCAAGGTTCTGTGCATCAGGCCACGGCTCGCTCGGTCGGGGGGTGCTCGGTGTACCGCTGGGTGATCCGTACGATAGGTCAACACCATGACCCGTCGGGAACGGATCCGCGCACGGCAACCGTTTGACCCCCGGGTCAGTCCTAGTACCTAGGCCGTGGCGGACCGCGGCCCGGGCGTCCGTCTGTACGACGCCTCCGGTGAGGACGTCCGAGACGAACGAGGGAGCGCAGTGGAATTGGCCCCGGCCACCGAGCCAGGTTCTTCGCGCGGCCGCCTCGGCCGCCCGCTCGGGGCGCTCGCCGCCCTCGGGGCGACCTGGGTGGCCACCCGTACCGTGCTGGTACTGCTGATGACCGGCGTGCTGAAGGCGCCCGGCGGCGACGTCACCGCCGACGTCTGGATGATCTACCACGCCTGGTACGGGGTACTGCAGACCGGCACCTTCCCGTTCGACGACGTGACCTGGCAGTACCCGCCGGGCGCCGCCCTGGTGATCCTGCTGCCGGGCCTGCTGCCCTGGTCGTACCTGGTCTCCTTCTGGGTGATCTGCGGGATCGCCGACGCCGCCGCGGCCGCACTGCTGATCCGCACCGGCCTGCGCAAGGGCCGGGCGCTGACCGGCGCCTGGATGTGGGTGGTCGCCGTTCCGCTGCTCGGCCCGATGATCTACAACCGCTTCGACCTCCTGGTCACCGCGCTCACACTGGCCGGCCTGCTGGCGCTGATCCGCCGCCCGGCGGTCGGCGGGCTGCTGCTGGGCCTGGGCGGCATCGTCAAGATCTGGCCGCTGCTCGGCCTGATCGGCACCCCCTCCGGCCGCCGCACCCGCCGCGCCTGGACGCTGGCCGCGGCCACCGCCGTCTCGGTGGGCTTCCTGCTCGCGGCCGGGATGAACGGCGCCTTCGACTTCCTGACCTTCCAGGCGGGCCGCGGCATCGAGGTCGAGTCGGTCGGCGCGCTGCCGCTGCACTTCGCCCGGATCGCCGGGGCCTGGGACGGCAGGGTCACCATGAACTACGGCTCCCCCGAGATGCTCGGGCCGTGGGTCAGCGTGATCAGCAAGGTGATGATGGCCGGCACCGTGCTCGGCTTCCTCTGGCTGCTGCTGTGGCGCTTCACCGCCCGCCGCCGCAACGCGGCCACCATGTACGACGCCGCGCTGTGCGCGCTGCTGGTCTTCGTGGTGACCAGCCGGGTGATCAGCCCGCAGTACCTGGTCTGGCTGATCGGCGTCGCCGCGGTCTGCCTGACCGTACGCGGCACCAGCCAGCGCCCGGTGGCGCTGCTGATCCTGATCGCCTGCCCGCTGACGCTGGTCGAGTTCCCGACCATGTTCACCCAGATCCTCGCCAGCGATCCCTGGGCCATCACCGTACTGACCCTGCGCAACCTGCTGCTGCTGACCGCCGCCGTGCTCTCCGGCATCCGGCTCTGGCGCTCCACCCGCGCCGCGGCGGCCCTGCCGCCCACCGTGGTGCTGGACAAGACCCCGGCGCTGCCGCCCGCCTCCTCCTACCCGGTCCGCCCGGGCATCGCGTACGAGCAGGACCTGCTGGACGGCATCGACCACCCCGCCGGCCGTTGACCCTCGGGCCCGGCCGGGCGCCGGCCGCCCTGGCTAGCCCTTCAGGGACGAGACCTCGGCCAGCCAGAGCGCGGTGAACTCGGCCAGCCCGACGCCCAGCTCACCGCGCGACAGCCGGTCGATCCGGTGCTCCCGGTCCTCGCCCTGCCCGTCGCCCGCGCCGACCGCCCGGTAGAAGGCGACCAGCCGGTCGGTCCCCCAGCGACGGGCGATCAGGTCGCAGGCGAGCCAGGACTGCTCGTAGGCCTGGGCGATGCCGGTGGAACCGGCGGTGAAGTCCGCGTCGGCGGGCAGCGCGGTGGGCAGCTTCCCGGCCGCGACGTCCCGGGCCAGCTCGGGGGCGATCTGCTGGGGGCGGCGGCCGGAGTCCCGGTAGGCGGTCCAGTCGGCGACGCCCTCGGAGAGCCACAGCGGGGTCCAGCCCCGGGTGTCGGCCCTGGTCGCGACGTGGGTGGCCTCGTGGGTGACGACCACCTGCCGGCCGAAGTCGCTGAGCCGCCCGAACGCCTCGGGGTTGACCACCACCCGGTCCACCGGGGTGTGCCAGGGCGCGCCGGGGGCGGCCACGGTGACCGCCGCCATGCCCGTCCAGCCCGCCGGGTCGGCTTCCAGCAGCCGGGCGAACTGGGTCTCGGTGGCGGGCAGTTCGAGCAGCAGCCGGCCCGGCCAGGCGCCGCCCCACACCGCGCTGACGGCCGGCACCGCCTTGTCCCCGACCGCGACCAGCCCGGCCGGGTCCGGCCCGTCGGCCAGGCCGAGCACCAGGCAGTGCGCGCCGGGGGCGGTACGGGCCGGGCCGAGGTCCCACAGCGCCGGGGGCCCGCTCACGGCCTCCTCCCGCTCGACCCGCCAGCCTCCCGCCTCCCGGACCAGCGCGATCCGGCGCGGGTACACCACCGGGTACTCGTCGTAGCCGGCGATCCGCACCGCCAGTTCGACGGCGGCGGTCAGCCGGTCCGGCCCGTCGGCCGCCGAAGACCCCTGACCGGGCGACAGCACCAGGTTGCGGTAGACCGCCTCGGCCCCCGTGAGCCCGGACCAGGCGGGCAGTGAGCGCGCCCGCGCCGCCAGCAGATCGGCCACCTCGGCCCGCTGGTCGGCCGGCCGCCCGGCCGGTGCCGGCGGCGCGGCCGGGGGCAGCGACAGCTGGGCCAGCCCGCCGGCCGCCAGCAGCAGCGCAGCGCGCCGGGACAGCACGCGACCGGGTATGTCGGCCGGGTCGGAGGGCGTCGCGCTCAGAGCCTGACCACCCCGGTGACCGGCATCGCGTTGACGCTCTCGTACCGCACCTTGGCGCCCGGGTAGGGGGCGTGCACCATCACCCCGCCGCCGGCGTACATCCCGACGTGGTGCATGTCCCGGTAGAAGATCACCAGGTCTCCCGGCCGCGCTTCGGAGAGGCTGATCCGCTGCCCGGCGTACGCCTGGGCCTGCGAGGTGCGCGGCAGGGTCACTCCGGCCTGCCGCCAGCTGTAGTACATCAGACCGGAACAGTCGAAGGCGCGGGGCCCGGCGGATCCGTAGACGTACGGCGAGCCGATCATCCGCACCGCGGCGGCCAGCGCGGCCGCCCCGCGCTCGGAGGCGGCCGGGGTGGTGCCGAGGTCCAGCCGGTCGGTGCCGCGGGTGGCGCGCCGCTCGGCGTCGTTGGCGTCCTGGACGACCATCCGGGCCCGCTCGGCCGCGCCCAGGCTGTTGAGCAGCTTCTGCGCCTTGACCAGCCGCTGCTGGATCTGCTGCTTGTTCTCGACCAGCGAGCGCCGGGCCTGGTCCAGTTCGGCGAGCTTGCCCGCGGTCTCGGTGCGGCGCTGGTCGAGCCTGCGCTGACGGCTGACCAGCTCGTGCAGCGTCTCCCGCTGCCGCTCGGCGGCCTGCCCGAAGGTGCGGGCACGGGCGAGGTAGGACTCGGGGTCGCTGGAGAGCATCAGCTGGGCGGTCTGGGTCATCCCGCCGCCGCGGTACTCGGCCCCGGCCACGGTCGCGAGGTCCCCGCGCAGCTGGTTGAGCTGGTCCTGGCCGGCGGCGACCTCGCCCTGCAGGAGCGTGGTCTCGGCCTGGAGCCGCTTCTGCGCTTCCTGCGCGGCGTTGCACTTCTCGGACGCCTGCTCGGCCTCGTCGTACAGCTGCTCGACCTGCGCCTTGACGTCTCTGCGGTCGGGTGTGCCCGGTGCGCCGGGAGCGGCCTGGGCGCTGCCGCCGGCCGTCACACCCAGGGCCGTGGTGGCGGCCGCGGTCAGCACCAGCGCACGGACGAGCAGTTGGGAACGACGGTGCACGGACATGGCGGCAACGGCTCCAATCCTGCGGCGCGGCCCCGCGGCCGCGCCCCAGCGGGCGGCCGTCGAGCGGGAGTCCGGTGGCAGACGTTAGCGAGTCAGGGCAAGCGAGTCCAAACCCCTCCAGACCCGAATATTTGATTCCTAATCGGACATCCGCTCGATCCGTCGGAAAAGCCGCAGGCCCGGCCCTCCGTGATGGTGGGCCGGGCCCGAACGGCCTGGGCGGGGATCAGACCCGCACGATGGAGGCCAGCGGCATGTTGGAGACCGCCTCGTAGCGGACCGAGGCACCCGGCTTGGGCGCGTGCAGCACCTGGCCGTTGCCCGCGTAGATGCCGACGTGGTGGGCGTCGCTGTAGAAGATCAGCAGGTCGCCGGGCTGGGCCTGGGAGATGTCCGAGCCGATCCGGGTGCCGGCGCCGGCCTGCTCCTGCGAGGTGCGCGGCAGCGACACGCCGACCTGGTTGAATGCCCAGACCATCAGGCCGGAGCAGTCGAAGGAGCCCGGGCCGGTGGCGCCCCACACGTAGGGGCTGCCGACCTTGCCCGCGGCGGCGGCCAGCGCGGCGGCACCGTGCGAGCTGCCGGGGGCGGCCGGCTTGGCGACCGGCGAGGCCGAGGAGCCCGAACCCGAGCTGATGTCGGTGCGGCCGCTGTCGCGCGAGGCGCGGTCGGCGGCGGCCTGCTGCTGGGCGGCCTTGGCGGCGGCGTCGGCCTGGGCCTTGGCGTCGGCCGCGGCCTTCTCCTCGGCCTGACGGATCGCCTGGCGCTCCTGCTCGGTCAGGGTGTTGAGCAGGTCCTGCGCGGCCTTCAGCTTGTTCTGGACCTCCTCCTTGGAGGTCTTCAGCTGCTGGGTGGTGGACTCCAGCTCGGCGAGCTTGCCCTGGGCCTCGGTGCGGTCCTGGTCGAGCTTGCGCTGCTCCTCCTGGAGCTGCTTCAGCTGGTTCTTCTGGGTGTCACCGGCCTGGTTGAGCGCACCGGCCTGGTTGAGGAAGTTGTCCGGACTGGAGGAGAGCATCAGCTGGACGGTCGGGGATATGCCGCCGTTGCGGTACTGCTCACCGGCGATCTCGGCGAGCCCGCCCTGCATGTCGGTCACCTGGGCCTGCTGCCGGGCCACCTGGTCCTGCAGGCCGGAGACCTGCTTCTCCAGGGCCTGCTGCTTCTCCTGGGCGGCGTTGTACTTCTCGGTCGCCTGCTCGGCCTGCTCGTTGAGCTGGTCGACCTGCTCCTTGACCTGGTCCTTGGTCGGCTGCGGGTCGGCGTGCGCGCCGGACTGCGCGGAGAGGGCGACGGCTGCCGCGGCAACACCGGTCAGGATCGAGACACGGGCGCGACTGGCGGGCTTGGGACGACGATGGGACGCCACGAAGGCGGACTCCTTCTTCCTACGTCCGCCTACCGGGTGAGCTGACGGGTTCGGGCCGGAAGCATGCCCTACGACGCCTCACGGCCGTTCCATCGGCCGACCTGGCGCCGATTCACCCCGGAGGAACGTGGTTCCCCGGCTCCGCTCCGCAGCGCCCCCGACCACTGGGCTCCCCTGTCGGACAGTCGTTTCGACCTGCCCCGCTGTTTCGCGAACTCGACGGTAACCACCGCCGCCACCCCGGCTGGGTGATCGACAGTGCGGTGGTTCGAGGCACGACCCTAGTAACTGAACCGTGATCCGTTCAAATCCTTGTCAGAAAAAAGACGGAAGATTTCCCGTGTTCTTTTGTGAAAATGACCGATGGTGATCGCCGCCGCACGCAAAGCTGATCAGGCCTCATCAGCCGACCACGGAACGGGCAAACCCGAAGCGCCACGCCCGGCAGGAGGGTGGCGCGGATCACAGGGCCGGAACCCGGACTTTCGGGCGTGTCGGGCCGTCAGACCCGGCGGATCGTGTTGATCGGCATCGCGTCGGCCTTCATCACCTTCACCACGTCACCGGTGTGCGGCGCGTGGACCACCATGCCGTTGCCGATGTACATCCCGACGTGGTGCCGGTCACTGCCGTAGATCACCAGGTCGCCCGGCTGGGCCTGGTCCAGCGAGGGCACCCGGGTGCCGACGTTGCCCTGCTCCTGCGAGGTGCGCGGCAGCGAGACGCCGGCCTGGGCGTACGACCAGACCATCAGACCCGAGCAGTCGAAGGTGCTCGGCCCGGTGGAGCCCCAGACGTACGGCGAGCCCTGCTTGCTCATCGCCTTGGCGACGGCCACGGCCGCGTAGCCGCTGGCCGGCGGCAGGCTGCTGAGGTCGACCCGGGCGCTGCCGCGCGAGGCACGGTCGTCCTGCTGCTGCTGGGCCTTCAGCGCGGCGCGGTCGGCGGCGCTGAGCGAGTTCAGCAGGTCCTGGGCGGCCTTCAGCTTCTGGTTGACGTCCGACTTGGCCTGGTTCAGGTCCTTGGTGGTGGAGTCCAGCGAGGACAGGACGGCGGCGGCCTCCGCCTTCTCCTGGTCCAGCCGGCGCTGCTGGTCGAGCAGGCTCTTGAGCGCCTCGGTCTGGCTGGCGCTGGCCTGCTGGACGCTGGAGGCCTTCTCCAGGTAGCCGGACGGGTCGGAGGAGAGCATCAGCTGGACGGACGGGTCGATGCCGCCGGTGCGGTACTGGTCGCCCGCCACCTCGGCCAGGCCCGTCTGCAGCTGGGTCATCTGGTCCTGGCTGCGGGCCACCTGGTCCTGCAGCTGATCGGCCTGCTTGCGGAGCTGGTCGGCCCGCTCCTTGGCGCCGTTGTACTTCTCCGCCGCCTGCTCCTGCTCCTGCTGGAGCTGGTCGATCTGCGCCTTGACGTCGTCCTTGTTCGGCTGCGGCGCCGCGTGCGCGGCCACCTGGGCGGAGAGGGCGACCGCGGTCGCAGCGGCAGCGGTGAGCACGGAGACCCGCGCGCGGCTCGGCTGCTTGGGACGGCGGTGGGAGGCCAAGGGAGCGGCTCCTTCTTCCATCGGACTCACCTGATCGGATGAGATTCCGGAAAATAGGTTTGACGCCAGACCCTAGTGAAGATCTATCCGTTTTGCCACTCCCCCGAAGGCGTGAACTCCGGTCCCCACGCTGACTTCACGGGATCCGCACACCTCGCAAAACGCGCGCTGACCGGCCTTCACGCCGTCCGACCCGAGGTCAGGGCCGGGCCAGCCGGTTCAGCAGCAGCACCGAGGCCACCGGGCGCGCGCCCGCCTTCCGCACGCCCTCCGCGACCTCCCGGTCGGCGGACACCACCACCACCGGACGGCCCTGCGGCTCGGCCCGCACCAGACGACGGATCAGCTCGTCCGCGGTCTCCCCGGTCCGACTGAACCGTACCCGAACCCCGCGCGGTGGCGCCATGATCACCGGAACGTCCAGGTCCTGCCCGTCGAACACGCAGGTGACCTCCGCCTGGGTGCGCTGGGCCAGCATCGCCAGCCCGCCCAGCAGCCGGATCCGCTGCTGCTCCAACGGCAGCGTCGGATAGCCGGTCTTGGTCACGTTGTAGCCGTCCACCACCAGGTGCACCTGCGGGATCGCCAGCAGCTGGTCCAGCAGCGCCGGATCGTCCTCGGCCAGGCCGCGCCGGGCCACGTCGTGCGGCGAGGCCGCCCCCGGCACCACCGCCTCCACCAGGTCCGCCGGGCGGATCTGGGAGACCGGCAGCGCCAGCTCCCGCTGCAGCCCCTGCGCCGACTGCAGCACGGTGTCCAGCAGCAGCCGCAGCCGCATGTCCTCGACGCCGCGCCCCTCGCGGGCCGAACGGCGGCCCTGCTCGGCGGCGTTCTCCAGCTCGGACACCCGGTGCCGCAGCCGCCGCGCCTCGCTCTCGGCCGCGCTGCGCTCGGCCACGGCCTGCGCCTTCGCGGCCTCCAGTTCCCCGGTCACCCGCCGGGTCTCGGCCTGCGCCCGGCGGGTGTCGCTCTCCAGCGAGCGCACCTTCTTGCGCAGCGACTCGGCCTCCCGCCGGACACCCTCGAACTCCGCGCGCTGCCGGTCCAGGTCGCTCCGCGCGGCCGCCCGCACCTCGGCCAGCTCGGCCTGCAGCTTCTCCACCAGCCGGGTGGCCTCCGCGGCCGCGTCCTCGGCGCCCGCCCGCTCGGCCTCCTCGCCGGCCTCGGCGACCAGCCGGCTCCAGCCGGCCGAACGCACCAGGTAGGCGGCGGCTGCGACGTCCATCGGATCGGCGGCACCGGGAACGGTGCCCGACTCCAGCGCCTTCACCAGGTCCGGCTGGCCCAGCCGCAGCCGCTCCGCTATCCGCACCCGGAAGGCCGGCTCGGACTCCAGCGCCGCCGCCAGCGCGGTGGCCGCGTACTTGGCGCGCCGCGCGGGGGTGAACTTGACGTACTGACGCAGGCTCTGCGGCAGCTCCCCGGGCGGCAGCCCGCCCAGCGCGTCCGAGGCCAGCCCGACCACCCTCCGGCGCACCCCCTCGGGCAGCGGCCGGTCGAGCTTCTCGACCGCACGCTCCGCAGCGGCGTCGGCATCGCCGGACTCACCTGACTCACCGGACTCCGCGGTCTCCGGCGCAGCGGCCGCCGGGAGGGGGGTCTCCGTGCGAGGGTTCTCCGTGAGAGGGGTCTCGGACGGGACCGCCTCGGCGCCCGGCTCCGGTGCCGGCGCAGCGGGCTGAAGCCCCTGCGCTTCGGCGGGCTCCTTCGCTGCGTCCACCACGTCCTCGGCTCCGATCCTGGTCCAGCGGGTGCGGCCGCGGCCGCCCCTGTCGTCACGCTCCGTGCGTCTTGTCTGTATTGTCCCGTGCGGCGGACGGGCGCGTCGCGCACCGCCCACCACACCGGCGGGGATCAGCCCTACGCGGCGGGGGCCTCCGCGCCCTCGGCGCCAGGACGGGCCACCAGCTCGACCTGGTCCACCGCGTTGCACCAGCGGCAGCGCACCGACTCGATCGTCTCGCTGAGCACCTCGGTCTCCTCGACCTTGGATTCGCCGGCCAGGTCGAAGTGCAGGAACTCGGTCACCCGCGCGGTGCGGGTCACGTCGAAGCGGGTGAGGTTGCTGCACAGCGTGCAGCGCCAGCGCGTCTCGGCGGTCAGAGCGGGGACGGTCATCGGGGATCCTCTCGGCTGGTCCCTGGGTGGGCTAGGCGCTTCCCCCGGAGCCCCGGCGTCGGCGGCGGGAGGCGGGAATGCCCGCCCCAAGCCTATTGCCTGGGGCAACCACCACGACCACCGGTTGCCGGAACATGAGGGCTAGCCCACCTGCCGTAAACCGCCGTGTCACCTGCGCCGTCCGGAGGGATGCTTGGCCGCATGGCGCTCGCGGCCCCCGACCACACCGACGCGCGGGACGGCCGCCCGGCGGTGCCCGCCCCGGCGGTCACCTACGCCCTGATCGCGGTCAACACCCTGGTCTTCCTGCTCGGCCCCGCCGCCGGGCTCAACCCGCTGTACGGCCGGGACCAGGCCCGGGTCTGCGCCGAACAGAGGTACGAGCAGCGCTGGGGCGCCGTCCCGGCCGAACTGCTGACCGGACACCCGCTGACCGCCGAACAGCTCGCCGAGGCGCCCGACCCCGTCCCCGGCTGCCCGGCCGCCCCCACCCCGGGCAAGCACCCGGCGGTGTCCGCCCTCACCGGCCTCTTCCTGCACGCCGGCTGGCTGCACCTGCTGGGCAACCTGCTCTTCCTCTACGTCTTCGGTCCCACCGTCGAACGACGGCTCGGCCGGCCCAGGTTCCTCCTCTTCTACCTGGCGGCCGGCAGCCTGGCCGCGTACGGCTTCGCGCTCGCCGAGGCGCACTCGGCGGATTCCACCCGGGTCCTGATCGGCGCCTCCGGCGCGATCTCCGGGGTGCTCGGCGCCTATCTGCGCTTCCACCCGCGTGCTCGGGTGACCACCCTGGTCCCGCTGCTCCTCTTCCTTCCGCTGCGCTTCCCGGCCTGGCTGGTGCTCGGCCTCTGGTTCGCCCTGCAGTGGTGGTCGGTGCACTCGGCCGGGCCCGGGGTGGCCTACCTGGTCCACGTGATCGGCTTCTCGGCCGGCTTCCTCTACGCGTGCACGGCGGTCGGCCACCCCCCGAGACGCCCCCGCTGAGGCCCGATACGCTGGCGGCACCCCACAAAGGAGCCCGAACAGTGATCACCGCCATCGTCCTGATCAAGACCAGTGTCGACCGCATCCCGGAGATCGCCGAGGCCATCGCTGCCATCGAGGGCGTCAGCGAGGTGTACTCGGTGACCGGCGGCTACGACCTGGTGGCGATGGTCCGGGTGCGCCGCCACGACGACCTGGCCGAGGTCATCCCGGGCCGGCTCAACAAGGTCCCGGGCGTGGCCCACACCGAGACCCAGATCGCCTTCCGCACCTACTCCCAGCACGACCTGGAAGCGGCCTTCGCCCTCGGCCTGGACGAGTAGGGCTCAGCCCTCGCGACGCCCCCTGTCGATCTGCACGGTCGCCACACAACGGCCGCCCTCGTTGCGGTAGTTCCAGGCCGCGCCGTCCGTGACCAGCTCGCGGACGGCGGTCAGGAAGCGCTCGACGTGCTCGTCCGGGGTCCCGGCGCCGAAGCTCACCCGGATCGCGTTCAGGCTTCGCTCGCCCGGCAGCGAGGGCTCGGGCGCCCCGCACTCGGACGCGGGGACGTCCTCGTCGCCGAGCAGGGTGCGCACCAGCGGGTGCGCGCAGAACAGCCCGTCGCGCACCCCGATGCCGTACTCGGCGGACAGCGCGGCCGAGAAGTGCGAACTGTTCCAGCCCTGGACGACGAAGGACAGCACGCCCACCCGGGCCGAGCCCGCCCCGAACAGGTTCAGCACCTTGACCTGCGGGATCTCCGCCAGCCCCGCCGTCAGCCGCTCGACCAGCTGCCGCTCCCGGGCCTCCAGCGCGTCGAAGCCGGCCTCGGTCAGCGCCCGGCAGGCCGAGGCGATCGCGTAGGCGCCGATGACGTTCGGCGAGCCGGCCTCGTGCCGGGCCGGGCCGCTGTGCCACTGGACGGCCACCGAGCCGTCCACCTCCCGCGCCACCGTCCGGGTCGCCCCGCCACCGGCCAGGTACGGCTGGGCCGCGTCCAGCCAGTCGGAGCGCCCGGCCAGCACCCCGGCGCCGAACGGCGCGTACAGCTTGTGGCCGGAGAAGGCGATCCAGTCGACGTCCAGCTCGCGCACCGAGACCCGGTGGTGCGGGGCCAGCTGGGCGGCGTCCAGCACCACCCGGGCGCCGTGCCGGTGCGCCGTCCCGGTCAGCTCGGCGACCGGCCACAGCTCGCCGGTCACATTGGAGGCACCGGTGACGCACAGCAGCTTCGGCCCCTCGGGCGCCGCGGCCAGTGCGGCGTCCAGTGCGGCCACCGCCTCGGCCCGCGAGCGCGGCGCCCGCAGGTAGCTGACCTCCAGCCCGGCGTGCGCCCAGGGCAGCAGCGAGGCGTGGTGCTCGGTCTCGAAGGCGAACACCCGGGTGCCGTCCGGCACGGCGGCGGCCAGCAGGTTGAGCGAGTCGGTGGTGGCGCGGGTGAAGACCACCTGGTCGCCCTCGCGCAGGTCGAGGAACTCGGCGACGGTCCGGCGGCTCTGCTCGAACAGGTCGGTGGAGAGCTGGGAGAGGTACCCGGCGCCGCGGTGCACGCTGCCGTAGTACGGCGCGTAGGCGGCGACGTCGTCCCACACCCGCTGGAGCACCGGCGCGCTGGCCGCGTAGTCGAGCGCCGCGTAGCCGACCTTCTCCCCGCTGGCCAGCGGGACCTGGACATCGTGGCCCAGGACGGCGAGCGGCGCGCAGATTTCGGTGGAGAGGGACATGAGGATGCACTCCTTCAGGGATGAGGGACCCCGGGAGTGCTGGTCGTCGGGCGTCCGCGCTTGTCGCACGGACGGCTTGCCGAGCGACCCGGTCCTCACCCAGGGCACCCCGCCACGGACGGAGGGTTGCCGGACAGCAAGCTGGGGCTTGACGCTGTCACTCATGACCTGGCCAAGACTCTAGGTCGGGTCCGCCGAGTGGTCAAACAGTCATCCACCATCCGGACAGTGTTCTCGCCCGCTCGCCTCCGGGGCGCTCGAACCCGGCGCCGACGCTCGTCACTGCGGCGCTCGTACCTCGCTCGTCGCTCCTCAACTTTCGGCGCCGGCGCGCCCCTTCGGCTCGGGGCGTGTGCGCAGGGCCCGCACCGGCGAACCGGTACGGGCCCTCGACTTCCGCCTCAGCTACGGCTGGTGGCATCCGCCCAGCGCCGCAGCAGGTCCCGCGCGGCGCCCGAGTCGATCGCCTCCGCCGCCCGCGCCATGCCCGCGGCGAGCTGCTCCGTCAGCGGCGCGTCGCCCAGGTCGAGCGCCACCAGCGCCGCCGCGGTGTTCAGCAGCACGGCGTCCCGGACCGGCCCGTGCTCTCCGGCCAGCAGCCTGCGCGCGACCTCGGCGTTGTGGGCGGCGTCCGCCCCGCGCAGCGCCTCGATGCCGACCAGCTCGATGCCGACGTCCCGCGGGTCGAAGGAGGTCTCGGTGACCACCCCGTCGCGCACCAGCCACACCTGCGAGGTGGTGGTGATGGTCAGTTCGTCCAGCCCGTCGTCGCCGCGGAACACCAGCGCGCTCGCCCCGCGCCGGGCGAGCACCCCGGCGATCAGCCCGGAGAGCCGGGTGTCGAAGCAGCCGATCGCGTGCGAGGTGACCTTGGCCGGGTTGGTCAGCGGGCCGAGGATGTTGAAGGCGGTCGGCACCCCGAGGTCGCGCCGCGCGGTGGCGGCGTGCCGCATCGAGGGGTGGAACTTCGCCGCGAAGCAGAAGGTGAGCCCGACCTCCTCGGCCACCTCGGCCACCCGGCGGGCCGACAGGTCCAGCGCCACGCCGAGCTTCTCCAGCACGTCCGAGGAGCCGCTGGTGGACGAGGCCGACCGGTTGCCGTGCTTGACCACCTTGGCCCCGGCGGCCGCCGCGACGATCGCCGACATCGTGGAGATGTTGACGGTCTTCGCCCGGTCCCCGCCGGTGCCGACGATGTCCACCGCCGGGCCGGGGATGTCCAGCGGCTCGGCGTGCTCGTACATCGCGTCGACCAGGCCGGCGATCTCGTCGACCGACTCGCCCTTGGCCCGCAGCGCCACCATGAACCCGGCCACCTGGACGGGGGACGCCTCGCCGCTCATGATCCGGTCCATCGCCCACGCGGTGGACGAGCGGTCGAGGTCCTCCCCCTTCAACAGTGCCGCCAGGAGGTCCGGCCAGGTGCGGACCACCTGCGCGGGGTCACTACCGCCGTTCGCAGGGTTCACGTTCACCATGGCTGACTCCAGCTGTCGTGGGTTCCCCTGTACCGGGGACGTCCGTACGGATGGAGCCAGCCTATCGAGCGGTGGGGTTCCTACGGCGGTGTCTTCTCTAGTACTGAGACAACCCCGCTCAACGCGTGGCCGGGGCCCGCTTGGCCAGTCGCGCCCGCAGCAGGGTGGCGACCGCCCCGGCCAGCGCGACCGGGTCCACCGGGCGGGAGATCGCGGCATCGGCCCTGCTCCAGGCGGCCAGCCAGGAGTCCTGCGGCCGGCCGATCAGCACCAGCACCGGCGGGCAGCCGTAGATCTCGTCCTTGAGCTGGCGCCCGAGACCGAGCCCGCCGGCCGGCACCGCCTCGCCGTCCAGGACGCAGAGGTCGATGCCGCCCTTCTCGAGCGCCTTGAGCACCGCGGGGGTGGTCGCGCACTCCAGGTAGGACAGCTCCGGAAGATCCTCGGCGGGTCGACGGCCGAGCGCCGTCAGCACCTGCTCGCGGGTGTTGCGGTCGTCGCTGTAGACGAGGACGGTGAGCGTCTCGTCGGTCGTGTACGCCATGGACCCTGCTCCCTCAAGTGTGATCCGGACCACGTTCACCTGATCCGGATGCTACTCCCGTTTCCCCCCGTCCCGGGTCCCCCTCGCGCACGTTCCCGCTCAAGCCGCCACGCCCACAGCTCACCCGCCCGGAGGACGGCCCGTCACCCGGACCCGCCCAGACCACCCGGACGGCCGATGCGGCACCCTGTCCCCTACAACCCGACGCTGCGCCGACCGTGCAACGACCCGCCGGGCAAGGGGGTCGTGGGCCTCGCCAAGGAACCGTCAGAAAAGGGACACGCCGCTGCTCAGCCCCCGCCCGGACACCCCGTCGACCGCCAAGCGGGCATACCGCACGCACCGGACACTCCGAGGGACACCCCCCGACGTGAAGACGGAATAAGGGACCGACATAATGTCCGTCGTGGCGACAGCAACAGCAGTAGAAACCGGGCACGCGCACGGATCGGTCAACCGACCGAACATGGTCAGCGTCGGAACGATCGTCTGGCTCAGTTCCGAGTTGATGTTCTTCGCGGCCCTCTTCGCGATGTACTTCACGCTCCGCTCCGTCAAGGGAGCCGAGTTCTGGACCGAGAAGGCGCACGCCCTGAACGTGGGCTTCTCCTCGGTCAACACGACCATCCTGGTGCTCTCCTCGCTGACCTGCCAGCTCGGCGTGTTCGCCGCCGAGCGCGGGGACGTGAAGAAGCTCCGCATGTGGTTCATCATCACGTTCATGATGGGCGCGATCTTCATCGGCGGCCAGGTCTACGAGTACACCGAGCTGGTCAAGAAGGACGGCCTCTCGCTGTCCTCCGACCCGTACGGCACGGTGTTCTACCTGACCACCGGCTTCCACGGGCTGCACGTGACGGGTGGTCTGATCGCCTTCCTGCTGGTCCTGGGACGGACGTACGCAGCCAAGCGCTTCACGCACGAGCAGGCCACCGCCGCGATCGTCGTGTCGTACTACTGGCACTTCGTCGACGTCGTGTGGATCGGCCTGTTCGCGACCATCTACCTGATCAAGTAACCAGCTGATCAGGTCGCTGGCCACCGGCTGCGGCCCCCGCCCTCATCGGCGACGGGCCGCTTCTGCCGGTGCCGACGCTCCCACCGACCGACCGCGCGCGCAGCCTTGGAACAGGCAGCCTCGTGCCGGCCAGACCGGCCGCCGGGTGCACCCACCAGTCGACCAGATCCTGACACCGGGGTTATTCCGTGAAAAAGCTCTCCGCACGACGGCGCCACCCATTGGCGGCGCTGGTCGTCCTACTTCTCGCCCTGGCGGCAACCGGGGGGCTGTACGCCGCGTTCGCGCCCGCCGACAAGGCGCAGGCCGACGTCGCCGCGCAGTCGCTCGCGATCGATGAGGGCAAGAAGCTCTTCGCCGTGGGCTGCTCCTCCTGCCACGGCCTGAACGGCCAGGGCGGCAGCGACGGTCCGAGCCTGGTCGGCGTGGGCTCCGCCGCTGTCGACTTCCAGGTCGGCACCGGCCGCATGCCGGCCCAGCAGCCCGGCGCCCAGGTGCCGCGCAAGAAGAACATCTACACGCAGGCCGAGATCGACCAGCTCGCCGCCTTCGTCGCCTCCCTCGGCCCCGGCCCGGTGACGCCGGACCAGAAGCAGTACACCTCGACCGACCCCGAGGACATCTCCAAGGGTGGCGAGCTGTTCCGCACCAACTGCGCCCAGTGCCACAACTTCGCCGGCCAGGGTGGTGCCCTGACCAAGGGCAAGTACGCCCCGTCGCTGGAGGGCGTGGACGCCAAGCACATCTACGAGGCCATGCAGACCGGCCCGCAGAACATGCCGTCGTTCCCGGACACCACCATGCCCGAGGAGCAGAAGAAGCAGATCGTGGCCTTCGTCCGCCACACCACTAGCGAAGAGCCCAACCCCGGTGGTCTCACGCTGGGCAGCCTCGGTCCGGTGACCGAGGGTCTGTTCGGCTGGATCTTCGGTCTCGGCACGCTCATCGCGGTCGCGATCTGGGTCGCCGCCCACACCACCAAGGCCAAGAAGTCATGAGCCACGACATGTCAGAAGAGAAGCTCCCGGAGCCGCACGGCTCCGCCGGCGAGGTCGCCGAGCACGGCAACCCCTTCGCCGACCCGGGCCTGCCGGCCCACGAGCCCCGTCGCACCGACATCGACGAGCGGGCCGCCAAGCGCGCCGAGCGCCAGGTCTCGCTGATGTTCGTGGTCTCGATGCTCGCCACCATCGGCTTCATCGCCTCGTACGTGGCCATCGACCCGGACAAGATCGTCTACATCTTCCCGCTGGGGCACGTCAGCGCACTGAACTTCGCGCTCGGCCTGACCCTGGGCGTCGCGCTGTTCATGATCGGCGCGGGCGCGGTCCACTGGGCCCGCACCCTGATGTCGGACGTCGAGCTGCCGGCCGAGCGTCACCCGATCGAGGCCGACGACGAGGTCCGCGCGGACGTCATCGAGCAGTTCAAGACCGGTGCCGCCGAGTCCGGCTTCGGTCGCCGCAAGATGATCCGCAACACCCTCATCGGGTCGATGGCGCTGGTCCCGCTCTCCGGCGTGGTCCTGCTCCGCGACCTGGGCCCGCTGCCGGAGAAGAAGCTCCAGGAGACGGGCTGGAAGGAGGCCACCCCGGCCAAGCCGCTGCCGCTCGTCAACATGAGCACCATGCAGCCGCTGAAGCCCGAGGACCTCGTGGTCGGCTCGCTGACCTTCGCCATGCCGGAGGGTCTGACCACCCACGACGAGGACTTCCAGCAGCGGATCGCCAAGGACGCCCTGATGCTGGTGCGCATCGCGCCGGAGGACATCAAGGACGACAAGTCCAAGGAGCTGGGCTTCGAGGGCATCCTCGCCTACTCGAAGATCTGCACCCACGTCGGCTGCCCGATCAGCCTGTACGAGCAGCAGACCCACCACGCGCTCTGCCCCTGCCACCAGTCGACCTTCGACCTGTCGGACGGCGCGCGCGTCATCTTCGGCCCGGCCGGCCACCCGCTGCCGCAGCTGAAGATCACCACTGACGAGAAGGGCAATCTGGTCGCCACCGGCGACTTCGAGAAGCCTGTCGGCCCGAGCTTCTGGGAGCGTGCTCGATGAGTAGCGCGAGCAGCACCACCACCGGTGCCGCCAAGCCCTCCAGCACGCGCGCCAATCCCGCCAACAAGTGGGAGGCCGCGGCTGACTGGACGGACGGCCGGCTGGGGATCTACTCCCTCGCCAAGGCCAACCTGCGGAAGATCTTCCCGGACCACTGGTCCTTCATGCTGGGCGAGATCTGCCTTTACTCGTTCGTCATCATCATCCTGACCGGTGTCTACCTGACGCTGTTCTTCAAGCCCTCGATGGGCGAGGTCGTCTACAACGGCGCCTACATCCCGCTCAAGGGCATCGGGATGTCCGAGGCGTACGCCTCGACGCTCGACATCAGCTTCGAGGTTCGCGGCGGTCTGCTGATCCGCCAGATCCACCACTGGGCCGCCTTGGTCTTCGTGGCCGCGATGTTCGTCCACATGATGCGCGTGTTCTTCACCGGCGCGTTCCGCAAGCCGCGTGAGATCAACTGGGTCTTCGGCTTCCTGCTGCTGGTCCTGGGCATGTTCGACGGCTTCTTCGGCTACTCGCTGCCGGACGACCTGCTGTCGGGTACCGGTATCCGCTTCATGGAAGGCGCGATCCTCGCCGTCCCGCTGGTGGGCACCTACATCCAGATGTTCCTGTACGGGGGCGAGTTCCCCGGCACCGACATCATCCCGCGGTTCTTCACCATCCACGTGCTGCTGATCCCGGGCATCATGCTCGGCCTGCTGGTGGCGCACCTGATCCTGGTCTTCTACCACAAGCACACCCAGTGGGCGGGCCCGGGCAAGACCGAGAAGAACGTCGTCGGCATGCCGCTGATGCCGGTCTACATGGCCAAGGCCGGTGGCTTCTTCTTCCTCGTCTTCGGCATCATCGCCGCCATGTCGGCGATCGCCTCGATCAACCCGATCTGGGCCTACGGCCCGTACCGCCCCGACCAGGTGTCCACCGACGCCCAGCCGGACTGGTACATGGGCTTCTCCGAGGGGCTGATCCGTGTCATGCCGGGCTGGGAGATCAGCCTGTGGGGCCACACCCTGAACCTGGGTGTCTTCGTCCCGCTGATGATCTTCCCGCTGGTCCTGGTCGCGATCGCGGTCTACCCGTTCATCGAGGGCTGGATCACCGGCGACAAGCGCGAGCACCACATCCTGGACCGCCCGCGCAACGCCCCGGTCCGCACCGCCCTGGGTGCCGCCTGGATCAGCCTGTACCTGGTGCTGTTGGCCGGTGGTGGCAACGACCTGTTCGCCACCCACCTGCACCTGTCGCTCAACTCGATCACCTACTTCGTACGCGCCGGCTTCTTCGTGGTGCCGGTCATCACCTTCATCGTCACCAAGCGCTGGTGCCTCGGCCTCCAGCGCCGTGACAAGGAGAAGGTGCTGCACGGCCGCGAGACCGGTGTCATCAAGCGCCTGCCGCACGGTGAGTTCGTCGAGGTCCACGCCCAGCTTCCGCAGAAGGACCTGTTCAAGCTCACGGCGCACGAGCAGGTCCAGCCGATCGAGCTGCCGGCCCAGACGGACGAGAACGGCGTGGCCCGCAAGGCCGGCGTCCTCACCCGCACCCGGGCCAAGCTCTCCCGCGGCTTCTACGGCGAGGGCAGCCAGATCCCCAAGCCGACCAGCGAGGAGCACCACGAGATCACCAGCGGCCACGGCCACCACTGATCCCGTACGCACCCCGGCGTCACCCCGAGGGCCGCTGACCAGAGTTCACCTGGTCAGCGGCCCTCGGGCTTTCCTGTACCGCACCGCCTCTCCAGGAGCCCCTGTGCAGCTGTCCGTCGACCCCGCCGCCGCCACTCCCCCGTACGAGCAGATCCGCGCCCAGATCGCCGAGCGGGCCCGCTCCGGCGAGCTGCCGACCGGGCTGCGGCTGCCCACCGTCCGGGCGCTGGCCGAGGAACTGGGCCTGGCCGCCGGGACGGTGGCGCGGGCCTACCGGGAGCTGGAGGCGGACGGCGTGGTGGAGACCCACGGCCGGCGCGGCACCCTGATCGCCGCCACCGGGGACACCGCCCACCGGCTGGCCGCCGCGGCCGCCGGTGAGTACGCCGAACGGGCGAACCGTCTGGGCCTGTCCCACGCCGACGCCCTGGCCGCCGTGGTCACCGCGCTGGGGCTGGCCTACCCGGAGGCCTGAGTCGCCCCCTAGCCCCCTGCCTCCCCCCTCCCCCCTCCCCCCTCCCCCCTCCCTCCTCCCCCCCCGAGCCGAAGGGCGCGCCGCTGCCGAAAGCGAGGAGTGACAAGCGAGGCACGAGCGCCGGAACGACGAACGTCGGCAGCGGATCAGAGCGCCCGGAGGCGAGCGGGGGAATACCAGCCTCAGACCTCCGGCCGCATCATCCCCGCGGCGGGGGCCTGGGAGGCCGGTGCGGTGGTGCTGAGGGGCTGTCCGAGGGCGCTGTGCTTGACCCAGTCCGTCCAGGAGACGTTCCAGTCCCCGAAGCCGTTGCCGAAGGGCTCCATCCTGGCGCCGCGGCTGTTCACCACCGTGACCAGATCCCCCACCCGGGTGTTGTCGTAGAACCACTTGGCGTTGTCGGTGCTCATGCCGGTGCACCCGTGGCTGACGTTGTCGATGCCCTGGGAACTGACCGACCAGGGCGCCGCGTGGACGTACTCGCCGCTCCACGTCACCCGGGTGGCCCACTCGACGTTCAGGTCGTAGGAATCCGAGGTGCCGGCGGCGATACCGATCGTCTCGCCGTTCATCCGGACCGAGCGCTCCTGGCCGAGCACCACCTTGATGCCGTTGCGGGTGTCGAAGCCGGGCCTGCCGGTGGTCACCGGGATGGTCCGGAGCACCTGGCCGTCGCGCTTCAGGGTGAGCTCGTGGGCGGCCGCGTCGATCACCGACTCGACCCGCGCCCCGATCCGCAGCCGCAGCGAGCTGCGGTCGCCGCCGTAGAGGCCGTCCGCGATCCGGGTGCCGGTGCCGTCGAAGGCCAGCGAGACGGTCGTCCCGACCGGCCAGTACTCCTCCGGGCGGAAGTGCAGGTTCTTGTCGTCCACCCAGTACCAGGCGCCCGTGACGGCGGGCTGGGAGGTCACCGTCAGAGCCCGTTCGACCTCCTGGCGGGCCTGCGGGTCCTTCACCGCCTGGGAGAGCTGCACGGTGAGCGGCTGGCCGACGCCGTAGACGCCGCTGCCGGAGGAGTCCGGGCCGAGCTTGGCGGTGAGCACGCGCTGGCCGGCCAGGGTGCTGAAGCCGGCGGTGGTGTCGCCGCGGCCGTTCCTGCCGTCGTCGGCGGAGATCCGGACGCTGTACGCGGTGTCGGCCTTCAGCCGGCCGGTGGTCTGCCAGCTGCGCTGGTCGTCGGCGAGTTTGCCGGCCACCACCCGGCCGTCCGGGCCGACCACCGTGACGTCGGTGAGCCGGCTGCCCTCCACGGCCGTCACGGTGACCGGCTGGGACGGGTCGACCTTGCCCTTGGCCGAGAGGTGGACGAGCCGGGCCGCGTCGATCCGGTGGGGTCCGGACTCGTCACCGGACGAGCAGGCGGCCAGCGGGGCCAGCACTGCGAGGGTCAGCGAGATGCCGCCGATACCTGCGATTCCGCGCCTGTCGGCCATAGCCGCCTCCCAGGTTTTCGCACGATTAATCAGATCGTAGGAACGCCCTGCTCCGAACGACATCCGAGCGACCCGCCGTTCACCCGGGCGAGTGAGGCGGTCACCCCCGGGACGCGGCAGGGCCGGTTCCCCCGTGCGGGGGAACCGGCCCTGTCGGCGGAAGCTGAACCTTACTGGTTCTGGTTCTCGCCGCGGTAGAACTCGAAGACCCATCCGAAGATGCCGATCATGATGATCGGGGCGGCCCAGAACATCAGCCACCAGCCGAAGATCACGCCCAGGAAGGCGAGCGCGCCACCGAGCGCCAGCGAGAGCGGCTGCCAGCTGTGCGGGGCGAAGAAGCCCAGCTCGCCGGAGTCGTCCGCGACCTCGGCCTCGGGGTTGTCACCCGCGCCGCTGTCCACCCGGCGGGCGGTGAAGGCGAGGTAGTACCCGATGAAGGCGCAGAGGGCGAAGGCCAGGAACAGCGCCGTGGTACCGGCGGCCTCCAGACCCGGGCCCGAGTTGTTGGTCCACAGGCCGTAGGTGATGGCCATGGCCAGCACGAAGACCGACAGGCCAAGGAAGATCTTTCCCTGTTCCTTCATCAGGCGTCGCCCTCCTTCTTGCCCTTGCCCAGCTGCGGGGCGTCGTACTTCGCCGGGGTCACGCCGGCGAGGTGCTTGGCCGGCTCACCGTGGTTCTCCAGGTAGTCCAGCGCGGCGATCTCCGGGTGGTGGAGGTCGAAGGCCGGGGATTCGGAGCGGATCCGGGGCAGGGTGAGGAAGTTGTGCCGCGGCGGCGGGCAGGAGGTCGCCCACTCCAGCGAGCGGCCGAAGCCCCACGGGTCGTCCACGGCGACCTTCTCGCCGTACTTGGCGGTCTTCCAGACGTTGTAGAGGAACGGCAGGATCGACAGGCCGAGCACGAAGGAGCCGACGGTCGAGATGGTGTTCAGGGTGGTGAAGCCGTCCGAGGCCAGGTAGTCGGCGTAACGGCGGGGCATGCCCTCCGCGCCGAGCCAGTGCTGCACCAGGAAGGTGGTGTGGAAGCCGAAGAACAGCGTCCAGAAGGTGATCTTGCCGAGGCGCTCGTCCAGCATCTTGCCGGTCATCTTCGGCCACCAGAAGTGGAAGCCGGCGAACATCGCGAAGACGACGGTGCCGAAGACCACGTAGTGGAAGTGGGCGACGACGAAGTACGAGTCCGAGACGTGGAAGTCGATCGGCGGCGAGGCCAGCAGGACACCGGTCAGACCACCGAAGAGGAAGGTGACCAGGAAGCCGACCGTCCACAGCATCGGCGTCTCGAAGCTCAGCGAGCCCTTCCACATGGTGCCGACCCAGTTGAAGAACTTCACACCGGTCGGGACCGCGATCAGGAAGGTCATGAAGGAGAAGAACGGCAGCAGTACCTGTCCGGTGACGTACATGTGGTGCGCCCACACCGTCACGGACAGACCGGCGATCCCGATGGTGGCCGCGATCAGACCGGAGTAGCCGAACATCGGCTTGCGGCTGAAGACCGGGATGATCTCCGACACGATGCCGAAGAACGGCAGCGCGATGATGTACACCTCGGGGTGGCCGAAGAACCAGAACAGGTGCTGCCAGAGCATCGCCCCGCCGTTGGCCGGATCGAAGACGTGGGCACCGAACTTGCGGTCGGCCTCCAGCGCGAACAGCGCGGCGGCCAGGACCGGGAAGGCCAGCAGAACCAGCACCGAGGTCAGCAGGACGTTCCAGACGAAGATCGACATCCGGAACATCGTCATGCCCGGAGCGCGCATGCAGATGATCGTGGTGATGAAGTTGACCGCACCGAGGATCGTGCCGAAGCCGGAGAAGGCCAGACCCATGATCCACATGTCGCCGCCGATGCCGGGCGAGTGCACCGCGTCCGACAGCGGGGAGTAGGCGAACCAGCCGAAGTCGGCGGCACCGTTCGGGGTCAGGAAGCCGCAGACCGCGATGGTCGAACCGAAGAGGTACAGCCAGTACGCGAACATGTTCAGACGCGGGAAGGCCACGTCCGGGGAGCCGATCTGCAGCGGCATGATCCAGTTCGCGAAGCCCGCGAACAGCGGCGTCGCGAACATCAGCAGCATGATCGTGCCGTGCATCGTGAACGCCTGGTTGAACTGCTCGTTCGACAGGATCTGGGTCCCGGGACGAGCCAGCTCGGCACGCATGACCAGGGCGAGGATGCCACCGATCAGGAAGAAGGCGAACGACGTGCCCAGGTACAGGGTGCCGATCGTCTTGTGGTCAGTGGTGGTCAACCACTTGATGATGGTCGAACCCGGCTTCCGGGTCCGCTGCGCCCCGACCGTGACGGCCTCGGCGCCCCCGCCGGCCGCGGCGGGCTCGTTGAGGATGGTCACTTCGCTTCACTTCCCATGGTGATGAGGCCGGAAGGCACCGCACCTTCCTGGCCCTTGGCACGAAGGTCGGCCAGGTGCTTGTCGTAGTCGGCGCGGTCGACGACCTTGACGTTGAACAGCATGCGCGAGTGGTCCTCGCCGCAGAGCTCGGCACACTTGCCCACGTAGTCGCCCTTGACGGTCGGGGTGACCTCGAACTTGTTCACCACGCCCGGCACGACGTCCATCTTCATCATGAAGTTGACGGGCCAGAAGTCGTGGATGACGTCACGAGAGGTGAGCCGGAACTGCACCGTCTCGTTGACCGGCAGCCAGAGCGTCGGAACGTCCTTGGGCGTACCGACCTCGTACGCGGCGTCCTTGTTGGCCGGGTCGGGGGTCTCGGTGTTCTCGTAGTTGAACGCCCAGCTCCACTGGAAGCCCACCACGTTGACGTAGTGCTGCGGCTTCGCGGAGACGTGCGTCAGCTTCGCCTCGTCGCGGGCGACGAAGTAGAAGAGGACCGAGACGATGATGATGGGGACCGCGGTGTAGAGCGCCTCGATGGGCACGTTGTACCGGGTCTGCGGGGGGATCTCCACACCGGTGCGCTTACGCCGGTGGAAGATCACGCTCCAGATGATCAGACCCCACATCAGTACGCCGACCACCAGCGCCGCGATCCAGGAGCCCTGCCACATCTGGAGGACCATGGGTCCTTCCTTCGTGACGGGGCTCGGGAGGCCAAGCCTGGGGAGGTCGTTGGCCGAGCAGCCGGTGGCGGTCGCGATGACGAGGCCCAGTGCCAGCGCCTGAGGCAGCTTCCGCCGCATCGTGCGCCGCGGCGAGCGGTCGGAGCCGTTGGGACTCACGTAGCGCCTTCCCGAAGTCTCGCCCGCCTTCGCGTCGCACCGAAGGAGGATTGTGAGCCTCCCTGGCGACCCGTCCACGGGCACGGTTTGAATGCTTATGCGGGCCAAACCCTACTCCAGCCTTATGCGCTCCTGACGGGCAGCCCCCAGTAACGCGCCGCCCGGTCGCCCGATCAGGCCCGGCAAGGACTACGTCGCAGGTCATCGTAGGCATTCGAGGTCCTTACGCCCGATCGGGGGATGACCTCGAACAACGCGAGTGACGGCCCGTCGGTCGCGGACGAAGCGGACATTAAGGATGATCGACTGACGGCCGGTGAGCCACGCGCCCGGAGCGGAGACGCTCCCGGGTGTGCCGTTAAATGTGACCGTGTACTTCGACGTGGCTTCGACGGCCCCTCTGCACCCCGTCGCGCGGCAGGCCCTGACCGCCGCCCTGGACGAGGGCTGGGCCGATCCGGCCCGGCTGTACCGCTCCGGCCGACAGGCCCGGATGCTGCTGGACGCCGCCCGCGAGACGGTGGCCGCCGTCCTGGGCGCGCGGGCGGACGAGATCGCCTTCACCGCGAGCGGGACCCAGGCCGTCCAACTCGGCCTGCTGGGCGCCCTGACCGGGAACCGGCGGCGCGGCGGGCACCTGGTGCACTCCGCGGTGGAGCACTCCAGCGTGCTGCACGTCGCCGAGCGATGGGGGTACCCCCGGCCGGAGGCTGGCGGAGAGGCGGGCGGGGGTACGGTCTCCGTCGCCCCGGTGGACCGTACCGGACGCGTGGACCCGGAGGTCTTCGGCGCCCTGCTACGCCCGGACACCGCGCTGGCCGCGCTGCAGAGCGCCAACCACGAGGTGGGCACCGTCCAGCCGGTCGGCGAGGTCGCCGCGCTGTGCGCCGAGGCCGGGGTGCCGCTGCTGGTGGACGCGGCGCAGAGCGTCGGGCGGATGGACGTCCCGGCGGGCTGGTCGCTGCTGACCGCGAGCGCGCACAAGTGGGGCGGGCCACCCGGGGTCGGGGTCCTCGCCGTGCGCAAGGGGGTCCGGTACTCCTCGCCGCTGCCGGCCGACGAGCGCGAGGGCGGCCGGGTGCCCGGCTACGTCAACGTCCCGGCGATCGTGGCCGCGGCCGCCTCGCTGCGCGCCGTACGGGCCGAGGCCGAGCGGGAGAACGCCCGGCTCCACGCGCTGGTGGAGCGGATCCGCACCCGGGTGCCGCAGCTGGTGCCCGAGGTCGAGGTGGTCGGCGACCCGGTGCGGCGACTGCCGCACATCGTCACCTTCTCCTGTCTGTACGTGGACGGCGAGGTGCTGCTCACCGAGCTGGACCGGGCGGGCTTCGCGGTCTCCTCCGGCTCCTCCTGCACCTCCTCGACGCTGGCGCCGAGCCATGTGCTGGCCGCGATGGGGGTGCTCACCGAGGGCAACGTCCGGGTCTCGCTGCCGTACGGGACGGCCGAGGCGGACGTGGAGCGCTTCCTCACCGTGCTGCCGGACCTGGTGGCGGGCGTCCGGGCCCCGCTCGGGCTGGACCTGCCGGCGTCGGAGCCGGTAGCGCCGGAGCCGGTGGCACAGGAGCCTGTGGCGCAGACCCCGAGCGGGCGAGTCCCGCCCCGAGCCGAAGGGCGCGCCGGTGCCGAAAGCGATGAGCGACAAGCGACCGACGCAGGAGGGAGTGCCGGAGCGAAGAGCGTCGGCACCGGGTCCGAGCGCCCGGAGGCGAGCGGGCGAGTCCCGCCCCGAGCCGAAGGGCGCGCCGGTGCCGAAAGCGAGGAGCGACCAGCGACCGACGCAGGAGGGAGTGCCGGAGCGAAGAGCGTCGGCACCGGGTCCGAGCGCCCGGAGGCGAGCGGGCGAGTCACAGTCGTCGACGCGCTGGGCCAGCGCTGCCCGCTGCCGGTGATCGAGCTGGCGAAGCGGATCGGCGAGGTGCCGGTGGGCGGCACGGTCGCCGTGCTGGCGGACGACGAGGCGGCCCGGCTGGACATCCCGGCCTGGTGCGAGATGCGCGGGCAGGAGTACGCGGGCGAGGCCCCGGCCGCCGAGTACGGCGGCGACCGGGGCTCGGCCTACCTGGTGCTGCGCCGCTCCTGAGGGAGCGGGACTACTTGACCAGGCGGGCGCGGATCTCCGCGGCGGCCTCGGCGCCGTAGTTCTCCTCGAAGCGCCGCAGGAAGGCGCTCGGGCGCAGCTCGTACTCCTGGGTGCCGACGGTCTCGATCACCAGGGTGGCGAGCATGCAGCCGAGCTGGGCGGCGCGCTCCAGGTCGAGCTGCCAGGACAGTCCGGTCAGGAAGCCGGCCCGGAAGGCGTCGCCGACGCCGGTCGGGTCGACCTTGGCCTCCTCCTGCGCGCAGCCGACCAGGATCGGGGCCTCGCCCTTGCGGTCGATCCGGACGCCCTTGCTGCCCAGGGTGGTGACCCGGGTGCCGACGCGGGTGAGCAGTTCCTCGGCGCCCCAGCCGGTCTTGTTCTCGATCAGCGCGGCCTCGTACTCGTTGGTGAACAGGTACGCGGCGCCGTCCACCAGCTCGCGGATGTCGTCGCCCTCCAGGCGGGCCAGCTGCTGGGAGGGGTCGGCGGCGAAGGCGTAGCCGCGGGTGCGGCACTCCTGGGTGTGGCGCACCATGCCCTGCGGGTCGTCGGCGCCGACCAGGACGAGGTCGAGGCCGCCGACGCGGTCGGCGATCGGCTTGAGCTCGATGTTGCGGGCCTCGGCCATGGCACCGGTGTAGAACGAGGCGATCTGGTTGTGGTCCTCGTCCGTGGTGCACATGAAGCGGGCGGTGTGCCGGGTCTCGGAGATGTGGACGGAGTCGCAGTCCACGTTGTTGCGCTCCAGCCAGCTGCGGTACTCGGCGAAGTCCGCACCGGCGGCGCCGACCAGGACCGGCCGGAGCCCGAGCACGCCCATGCCGAACGCGATGTTCGGCGCGACGCCGCCGCGGCGGATGTCCAGGGCGTCGACCAGGAACGACAGCGACACGGTGTGCAGCTGCTCGGCGACGAGCTGGTCGGCGAACCGACCGGGGAACGTCATCAGATGGTCGGTGGCGATCGAGCCGGCGACGGCGATACGCACGGAGGTCTCCTCAAGATGGCAACAGGGCCAGCGGGCGGGGTCGGATGAACCCACTCACGGTACCGGGCCCGCACTGTGCGCCAGCAAGAGTGCCGCTCAAGCTGTCGCCCTCCGGCCATGGTGGCACCCCTTGCCCTCGAACGTGTACTACCTCCGGGTAGCACTGGTGGGTGTACGGAACCCGGGCCTAGGGTCGGCCTTAGAGGGGTCCGGCCGGACCGGGTGGGCCCCGACTTCGACCGTGGCAGTGCCGCCGCGGCTCTGGATCGGAGCGATGCCCGATGATTCCCAAACACTCCCCGCCGTCCGCCCTCCGGGTCGAATCCGACGGCGAGACCCTTGACGCGCTGGTGAGCTCCTCGCGGCGGCTGCGCCGGTTCTGGCCGCTGCTGGCGGCGGATCCGGAGCCGGCCGCCCCCGCGTCCGTCGGCGTCCGGGTCCCGTCCGGGGCGCAGCGGCTGGTCGCCGGGATGGCCGAGTACGGCATGATCCGTTCCGTCTGAGAACGGAACCGGATCCGACCGGGGCACGTCACATCCGCGCGGAGCGGCCGAGGGGCGGCGCCGCTGAGCCCTCGGGAGGATGTGCAGATGGACCTGGAGACGATGCCCCGGCGCGGTCGGCGGACGGTGGCCCTGGCGGCTGTGGCGCTGGCGGCGGTGGTGACGGTGGCCGGGTGCAACGGGGACGGCAAGAGTTCGGCGGATTCGGCGAGCGCCGCCGCCTCCGCGAGCTCCACGGCCTCGGCGAGTGCCTCCCCGCAGGCCCCGACGGCCTCCGGCACTCCGTCCGCGACGGCGTCCGGCGCGACCGACCGGCCGGCCCAGACGCCGCCGACCGGCGGGGCCCCGACTCCGGCCCCGCCCGCCCCGGGGCAGCCGTCGGGGGCGGCCACTCCCCCGGGCAACGCGATCGCCCCGGGCGAGCCCAACCCGGCCGGCACCGGGGCCGGCACCGCGGTGCGTCCGCCGATCGCCTACCGGGCGGACGGCGGCAACAAGCTGACCGTCTACTTCTTCGGCGGGGTCTGCACCAAGTACGCGCTGAAGGCGGACGAGTCACAGACGGGCAAGGTGGCCGTCGAGATCGTGCCGGGCCCGCCGGCCGTCCAGCCGGGGCAGGTCTGCACCGCGCTGGCCAAGCGGCAGGCGGTCGCCGCCGATCTGCGCTCGCCGCTGGCCGGGCGGACGGTGGTCGACCGGACGAGCGGCCAGGAGGTGCCGCTGGAGGGCGACCCGCACGCCGGCCCGGACCCGGTGACCCCGGACGGCGCGGCTCGGTAGCCGTGGAAACGCGTGAGGCGGCCCCGGGGAGTTCCCCGGGGCCGCCTCACGCGTTTCGGGCTGGGCCCGCGCTTCAGGCTCAGCTGAAGGAGTCGCCGCAGGCGCAGGAGCCGGTGGCGTTCGGGTTGTCGATCGTGAAGCCCTGCTTCTCGATGGTGTCGACGAAGTCGACGGTGGCGCCGCCCAGGTACGGGGCGCTCATCCGGTCGGTGACGACCTTGACGCCGTTGAAGTCCTTCACCACGTCGCCGTCGAGCGAGCGCTCGTCGAAGAACAGCTGGTAACGCAGGCCGGAGCAGCCACCGGGCTGGACGGCGACGCGCAGCGCGAGGTCCTCGCGGCCTTCCTGCTCCAGCAGGGCCTTGACCTTGGCCGCGGCGGCATCGGTGAGGAGGATGCCACTCTCGACGGTGGTCTCGTCCTGGACGGTCATCTGCTTTCTCCCGGTCTTGACGACGGTCTGCCGCCAGTGCCAACCAACGGCCGTCCGGTTTCATTTCCCGGACGGCGATGGTTTTCTGCGGCCTGTTCGGCGGCTGGTTTCCGTGGGCCGGGTGTACCACCCGTCTCCCTTACGCTCCCCATGCTCGCACAACCGGGCAGCGCAGGTCACCGCACTGGTCGTGGATCCGGGTGAACCGGCCCCGCGGCCGTCCGTCGGACGCCAGGATGTCGGCATGATCCTTCGCCAGGTCAGGGACACCGCAGAGGACGCGGAGGCCGTCCAGGAACTGTCCTTCGCCGCCTTCGCCGAGCCGACCGCCGCTCCGGCGCCGCCCGAGCCGACACCGCTGCAGCTGGCCCGGAGCCGGCACCTGGCGCGCATCGATCCCCGGGGCTGCTGGCTGGCGGAAAGCGGCGGGGAGGCGGTCGGGGTGGTGCTGTCGATGCGCCGCGAGGGCCTGTGGATGCCCTCGCTGTTCGCCGTCCGTCCGTCCGCGCAGGGCAAGGGGGTCGGCCGGCTGCTGCTGGAACGGGCCACGGCGCACGCGCGGGGCTGTCTGCGCGGGATGGTCTGCGCCTCCTCCTCCCCGGCGGCGGCCCGCCGCTACCGGCTGGCCGGGTTCACCCTGCACCCGGCGATGCGGCTGACCGGACGGGTGGACCGGAACGGACTGATCGACCCGGGGGACATCCCGGTGCACCGCGGCAACGCCACCCAGCTGCACCTGCTGGACTCGGTGGACCGGCGGCTGCGCGGGTCGGCGCACGGCCCGGACCACGAGCTGATGCTCGGGCACTTCGAGGAGCTGCTGGTCGCCGACGCGCTGGCCGGCAGCGGCTACTGCTACCGGGACGGCGGCACGGTGCGGCTGCTGGCGGCCACCAGCAAGCGGATCGCCGCCCGGCTGCTGCGCGAGGCGCTGGCCCGGGTACCGGACGGGGTCGAGGCGCGGGTGGAGTACCTGACCGCCGAGCAGGAGTGGGCGCTGGACGTCGGCCTGGAGGTCGGGCTGACGCCGGAGACCGGGGGCTTCGTCGGGGTGCGCGGGATGCGGCCGCCGAGCCCGTACCTGCCGAGCGGAGCGTTCCTGTAGGTACGCGTGCGGCCCCGCCGGGCGAGCCGGTGGGGCCGTACGCGCGGAGCGTCGATCAGGCCATGGTGTCCAGGATCTCCCGGACCATCCCCATGGTCGTGCCCGGGTGCAGGAAGGCGAAGCGGGCCACCGTCTCGCCGTCCCAGCCGGTCGGGGTCACGAAGCCGATCTGGTCCGCGAGCAGCTGCTGCGACCAGCGGTAGTAGTCGTCGTTGGTCCAGCCCTTGCGCTTGAAGCAGACGGCGGAGAGCTGCGGATCGAACAGCAGTTCCAGGTGCTCGGTGTCACGGATCAGCTGGGCGGTATCCCGGGCCAGCTGGAGGCCGGTCTCGATGGCGTCGGTGTAGGCCTGGACGCCGTGGACGGCCAGCGAGAACCAGAGCGGCAGGCCTCGGGCGCGCCGGGTCAGGTGGTAGGCGTAGTCGGTGGGGTTCCACTCGTCGCCCTCGGTGTGCAGGACGTCCAGGTAGGAGGCGTCCTGGGTGTGCACGGCGCGGGCGAGCTGCGGGTTGCGGTAGATCAGCGCGGCGCAGTCGAAGGGGGCGAACAGCCACTTGTGCGGGTCGACCACGAAGGAGTCGGCGTGCTCGATGCCGTCGTAGCGCTCGCGCACCGAGGGGGCGAACAGGCCCGCGCCGCCGTAGGCGCCGTCCACGTGGAACCACAGGTCGCGCTCGCGGGCGACCTCGGCCAGGCCCTTGAGGTCGTCGACGATGCCCTCGTTGGTGGTGCCGGCGGTACCGACGACCGCGATCACCGTTTCGGGGTTGGGGTCGGCGGCCAGGGCGGCGCGCAGCGCCTCGCCGGTGAAGCGCCGGTTGACGGTCGGGACCTTGAAGGCCTCGACGCCGATGATGTTGAAGGTGTTCTTGACCGAGGAGTGCACCTGGTCGGCGACGGCTATCCGCAGCCGCGCCGGGCCACTGTGACGACCGTCATCGGCCAGGCGGCGGCGGGCGGTGTCGCGGGCGACGACCAGGGCGGAGAGGTTGCCCGCCGATCCGCCGGAGACGAAGCAGCCGCCGGCCGTCTGGGGCAGGCCCGCGCGGTCGGCGATCAGCCGCAGCACCTGGTTCTCGGCGGCTATCGCGCCGGCCGCCTCCAGCCAGGAGATGCCCTGCAGCGAGGCGCAGGAGACGACCATGTCGAACAGCAGCGCGGCCTTGGTGGGGGCGCACGGGATGAAGGACAGGTAGCGCGGGCTGTCGGCGGAGATGACCGCGCGGGACAGCTCGTGGTCGTAGAGCTTGAGCACGTCGGCCGGGTTGTTGCCGTCCTGGTTCAGCAGGCCGGACAGCTGGGCGCGCAGGTGCTCGCCGTCACCGGGGTGGTCGAGCGGAACGGGGTCGTACTGCAGCCGCTCCCGCATGTAGTCGAAAACCAGGTCGACCAGTTCGTTGTCGGGCCGGTGCATGCGGTCGGGTGCTGCGGACACGGCTGTCCCTCTCGGCTGTGGGTGTCGGGGGGATCCGGTCTACGGGACGCCTCACCGCGCTGACCGGACGTGATCAGCGTAGGCAGCGGCGGTGCTTCGACGCGCGTCGGAACGCGGCTGGTCGGGCAGGTTTCGAGCGTCTTCTGGCGGGTCCGCGCAGGATTCCTGCGTGGGGCCGGACGGGTCAGCCGATCAGCTGGGAGAGGACCACCGAGGAGCGGCTGCGCTGGACGCCGGGCTCGCGCCGGATGCGCTCGATGACGGCCTCCAGATGGCGCATGTCGGCGGCCCGCAGGTGGACCAGGGCGTCCGGGTCGCCGGTGACCGTCCAGGCGGCGACCACCTCGGGGAACTGGCGCAGGCTGGCGAGGATCTCCTCGGGGGCGGTGCGCTCGCGGCAGTAGACCTCGACGAAGGCCTCGGTCTGCCAGCCGAGCACGGCCGGGTCGAGCACCACGGTGAAGCCCCGCACCACACCGCGCGCCCGGAGCCGGTCTATCCGACGGCGCACGGCGGTGGCGGAGAGGTTCACCTGCAGGCCGATCTCGGCGTAGGAGGCGCGGCCGTCGCTGCCGAGGCGGGCGAGGAGCTGCCGATCGGTCTCGTCCAGGTCGGCCCCGATCACCTCGTGCGCTCGGCTGCTGGTCATCGGTGCGGGGCTCCACGGGTCGTGCGGGGGTCGAGGGGGCGTCCCGGCGGCGGCTGGTGCTCGGCCCCGGCCGCTGCCGAAACGGTTCGCCACCCATTCTGGCGGATGACCTGAACGAGTTCATCGCTGGCGGATGACGGGGAGAAGGCCGTCAGTCCACCAGCAGGACGATCTTCCCCCTGGTACGCCCCTCGGCGCTGAGCGCCTGGGCGGAGGCCGCCTGGGCGAGCGGGAAGGTGGAGGCGACGGTGACGGTCAGCCGGCCGTCGTCGGCGAGCGCGGCCAGTTCGGCCAGGTCCGCCGCGTCCGGGCGGACCCAGACGTAGTGGCCGCCGAGGGCCTTCACGCCGAAGTCGGTGATCGAGGCGATCCGGCCCGGGTCGGCCACCAGCCCGGCCGAGACCTGGACGGCGCCGCGGCCGATCAGGTCGAGGGCCGCGTCCACGCCGTCCGGGGCGAGCGCGCGGACCCGTTCGGCCAGGCCCTCGCCGTAGGCGACCGGCTCGGCGCCCAGGCCGCGCAGGTAGTCGTGGTTGCGATCGCCCGCCGTGCCGATCACCCGGGCGCCGCGGGCGCGGGCGATCTGGACGGCCAGGTGGCCGACCCCGCCGGCCGCGGCGTGCACCAACAGGGTCTCCCCCTCGGTGAGCCGCAGCGCCCGCAGGCTCTGCAGCGCGGTGAGCCCGGCCAGCGGCAGGCCGCCGCACTGCGCCCAGTCCAGCGCGGCGGGCCGGCGGGCAAGGGTGCGGACGGGGGCGGAGACCAGCTCGGCGTAGGTGCCGTGCTCGACGGCGTCCTTGCGGACGTAGCCGTACACCTCGTCGCCGGGGGTGAACTCGGTCACCCCGCCTCCGACGGCGCGGACCACGCCGGCCACGTCCCAGCCCATGACCAGCGGGAAGTGGACGTCCAGCATGCCGTCCAGGGCGCCGTCCCGGACCTTCCAGTCCACCGGGTTCACCCCGGCCGCCCGCACCTGCACCAGGACCGAGTCGGGCCCGACCTTGGGGTCGGGCAGGTCGGTGTACTCGACCACCTCGGGGCCGCCGTAGCGGTTGATCGCGATTGCCTTCATGGGCTCAGCCATACCCGGCGGCTTCGAAATATCGATTCGGCCACGCCCGGAAGCATTCGTTTTGGCGAGCGGTTCTCGTCACATCGACAGGATGGCCATCGTCACTCTGACGCTAACCGGTTAGAATAGATAGCGTCAGATAGACGAAAAGGCTCAACCGCTTGATCGGCCGCACAGAAGGGCACCCGCCCGTGACCACCACCATCACCGAGACCTACGGCGTCGACCCCACTCCGACGCCGCTCGCTCTGCTGCTGCTCGGCCGGGAGGCCGATCCGAACAGCGAGCGCGGCGTCGAGTGCCCCGGTGACCTCCCCCCGGCCTCCGACCCGGACCTCGTCGAGCGCGCCCGCGCGGCCAAGGCCGCGCTCGGCGACCGCGTCTTCATCCTCGGGCACCACTACCAGCGCGACGAGGTGATCGAGTTCGCCGACGTCACCGGCGACTCCTTCAAGCTCGCTCGCGACGCGGCGGCCCGCCCCGAGGCCGAGTACATCGTCTTCTGCGGCGTGCACTTCATGGCCGAGTCCGCGGACATCCTCACCAGCGACCGGCAGCAGGTCGTCCTGCCGGACCTCGCGGCCGGCTGTTCGATGGCCGACATGGCCACCGCCGAGCAGGTCGCCGAGTGCTGGGATGTGCTGACCGACGCCGGCATAGCCGACGTCACCGTCCCGGTCTCGTACATGAACTCCTCCGCCGACATCAAGGCCTTCACCGGCAGGCACGGCGGCCTCATCTGCACCTCCTCCAACGCCAAGCGCGCCCTGGAGTGGGCGTTCGAGCAGGGTGAGAAGGTGCTCTTCCTGCCCGACCAGCACCTCGGCCGCAACACCGCCGTGCGCGACATGGGCTTCTCGCTGGACGACTGCGTCGTCTACAACCCGCACAAGCCGAACGGCGGCCTGACCGCCGATCAGCTGCGGGACGCGAAGATGATCCTCTGGCGCGGCCACTGCTCGGTGCACGGCCGGTTCAGCCTGGACTCGGTGAACGACGTCCGCGAGCGGATCCCCGGTGTGACCGTCCTGGTGCACCCCGAGTGCAAGCACGAGGTTGTCGCGGCCGCCGACATGGTGGGCTCGACCGAGTACATCATCAAGGCCCTGGACGCCGCCGAGCCCGGCACCAAGTGGGCCATCGGCACCGAGCTGAACCTGGTCCGCCGCCTGGCCAAGGCGCACCCGGACAAGGAGATCGTCTTCCTGGACCGCGCGGTCTGCTTCTGCTCCACCATGAACCGGATCGACCTGCCGCACCTGGTCTGGGCGCTGGAGTCGCTGGTCGAGGGCCGGGTGCCGAACGTGATCACCGTCGACCCGGAGACCGAGAAGTACGCCAAGGAGGCGCTGGACCGGATGCTGGCCCTGCCGTAGTCCGGCCCCGCGACCGGAGGCGAGCGGGCGAGCCCCCGCCCCGAGCCGAAGGGGCGCGCCGGTGTCGAAAGGGAGAAGCGACAAGCGAGGCACGAGCGCCGGAGCGCCGACCGTCGGAACCGGACCCGAGCGCCCCGGAGGCGAGCGGGCGAGTCACAGCGAAGGGCGGGCCCCCTCCCATCGGAGGGGGCCCGCCCTTTCGTCTGGCAACAGCCGGAGGAGCTACTCGTACTCGGGGAACCCCGGGATCACGCCCTCGCCCTCGGACAGCAGCAGCGTGCGGACCTCGCTGATCGTCGCCTCGGAGTTCGGCAGGATCAGGTCGGACGGCTCCAGAGCGTCGTCGGGCAGCCGGGTGCCGTACCGCATCACCGCGTCCAGCAGCTTGCCGTAGGCCTGGCGGAAGTTCTCCTCGTCGCCCGACTCCACTGCGGTGAGCAGCTCGTCGTCGAGCTGGTTGAGCAGGTTCAGGTGGTCCTCGCCCACCTCGAACTGCCCCTCACCCATGACCCTCATGATCATGCCGTGCGTCTCCCTGGTTCGTGGGGTCGAGCTCAGATCACTTGTTGTAGTTGATGCGCGGGGTGTCCTGCGGCTGCTGCTGGGGCTGCTGCTGCGGCTGCCCCTGCTCGATCGCCGCCGGACCGGAGGAGGGACCGCCGGACAGCTCGGCCTTCATCCGGGCGAGCTCCAGCTCGACGTCGGAGCCGCCGGCCACCCGCTCCAGCTCGGCCTCGATGTCGTCCTTGCGGCCGAGACCGCTCGCGTCGTCGAGCGCGCCGGAGGCCAGCAGCTCGTCGATCGCACCGGCCCGGGCCTGCATCTGCGCGGTCTTGTCCTCGGCACGCTGGATGGCCAGGCCGACGTCGCCCATCTCCTCCGAGATGCCGGAGAAGGACTCGGCGATGCGGGTCTGCGCCTGGGCCGCGGTGTAGGTGGCCTTGATGGTCTCCTTCTTGGTGCGGAAGGCGTCCACCTTGGCCTGCAGCCGCTGGGAGGCGAGCGTGAGCTTCTCCTCCTCGGCCTGCAGGGCCTGGTACTGCGTCTCCAGGTCGGAGATCTGGGACTGCATGTTGGCCTTGCGGGTCAGCGCCTCGCGCGCGAGGTCCTCGCGGCCGAGCGACAGCGCCTTGCGGCCCTGGTCCTCGTACTTCGCGGACTGCTGCTGGAGCTGGGTCAGCTGGAGTTCCAGGCGCTTGCGCGAGGTCGCGACGTCCGCGACACCACGCCGTACCTTCTGCAGCAGTTCGAGCTGCTTCTGGTAGGAGTAGTCGAGCGTCTCACGCGGATCCTCCGCCCGGTCCAAGGCCTTGTTCGCCTTGGAGCGGAAGATCAGCCCCATACGCTTCATGATTCCGTCGCTCATGGGCCTCGGGTGCCCCCTTCTCCGGCCTGCGGTGTATATCTCGTTACCAGACACGACGAGTGTATGTGCAGCGAGCCCGTCGCCGCAGTGCACCTGCCTGCAACAAGACTGCTACAGCGACCGGTGGCAGTTCCTCATCCCCCGGGTGGATCCGGCTCTCATCCTCCCCATAGTCCATCCGATTGATCCCCTACGGGAAGGGCCCGGGAAACCCGGGTCGGGGCCGGACCCGGAGGATCGATATGCGTTTGGGTCCGAGGGGACCCGTGATCGCAGCGGCGCACCCCGTACGCTGGTGGTGTGTTCCGACGCCGTTCAGATGATGCCGCTGCCTCCGCCACCGTGCTGGAGAAGCAGGACGAGACGACCCAGGCCCGCCACCCGCAGGCCAAGAAGGGCCGCCCCACCCCCAAGCGCAGTGAGGCCGAGGCCAACCGGCGTACCCGGGTGACGGTGCCCAAGGACCGCAAGGAGGCCTCCCGCCAGGCGCGCGACCGGATGCGGGTCGAGCGCGAGAAGCAGCGCCAGGCCCTGATGGACGGCGACGAGCGCCACCTGCCGGCCCGCGACAAGGGCCCGGTGCGCAAGTTCGCCCGTGACTACATCGACTCCCGCTGGTCGCTGGCCGAGTTCTTCCTGCCCGCCGCCGTCGTCATCCTGGTGCTCAGCATCATCAAGGTGCAGGCCCTGCAGCTGCTGTCGACGCTGCTGTTCCTGCTGTTCTTCGTCCTGGTGATCCTGGACTTCGTGCGCCTCGGCTTCGGCCTGCGCAAGCAGCTGGGCGAGCGCTTCGCCGGACAGAACACCCGCGGCGTGATCGCCTACGGCATCATGCGCACCCTGCAGATGCGCCGGCTGCGCCTGCCCAAGCCGCAGGTGCGGCGCGGGGAGAAGCCCTGACCGCCGAACCGGTGGACTCCGGCTGGGCCCCGCCTTCCTGGGAGGGGCCCGGCCTGTACGCGCTTCCCGGACAGGGGGACGGCGGCCACGACCGGTTCGGCCAGGAGCGTCGGCTGCCCTCGCGCAGCGGTTCCTTCGCCGGCGGTGCCGGCGCCTGGCTGGACCGGCTCGGCGGACTGCGCAACTTCGTCCGCCAGGAGCTCGTCTCCCGCCAGCTCGCCGAGCAGCTGACCGGCCGCACCGCGCAGCGCGTCCTCGACATCGGCTGCGGCCAGGGCACCCAAGCCCTGCGGCTCGCGCGGGCCGGCCACTACGTCACCGGGATCGACTCCGACCCGGTCGCGCTCGGCGTCGCCCAGGGGGCGCTGGCCGAGGAGCCGCCCGAGGTGCGCGGCCGGCTGCAGCTGCTCAGCGGTGACGGCCACCAGTGCGGGCGCTGGTTCGGCCCGCGCAGCTTCGACGTGGTGCTCTGCCACGGCGTCCTGATGTACCTGCCCGACCCGGACCCGATGATCGCCTCGCTGGCCCGGCTGCTGGCGCCCGGCGGTCTGCTCTCGCTGCTGGTCCGCAACCGCGACGCGCTGGCGCTGCGGCCCGCCGCCGCCGGGGACTGGCGGGCCGCCCTGCACGCCTTCGAGAGCGACCGGTACTACAACCGGCTCGGACTGGCCGCCCGGGCCGACCGGCTCACCGACCTGACCGTCACCCTCTCCGAGGTGTCGGTGCCGCTCAAGCACTGGTACGGCGTGCGGGTCTTCACCGACAACGCGCCCGACGACGCGACCCCGCCGGTGGACGGGCGCCAACTGGCCCAGCTGCTGGAAGCCGAGGACCGGGCCGCCCGTACCGACCCGTACCGGCGGGTCGCGGCGCTGCTGCACGTGATCGGGGCGAAGTAGCGGCCGATCGCCCGCCCGCCTCCGGGGCGGGGGCTCAGGCCTCGTGCAGGCTCATCGCGTAGATCTGCTGACCGTCGTCCAGCAGGACCGCGGTGTCCACGCCGTCCTCGACGAGCTGCTTCCAGCTCTCCCCGATCCAGGTCTCGGCGTCCCCCTGGCCGGCGAACTCCTCCTGGGCGCCGCTCGGCGTCACCGCGCTGCCGTCCGCCTTCTCGTACCGCCACGTCCAGACCATGCCCGGCTCCTCCCACGCTTCCCGCTGCCTATGTGGTGCGCACCATAGCCTGCCCGGCCCGATCTTCCGTATGCCTGGTCGGGCAGGATGGGCGCCATGTCGACCCACTCCCCGCTCCCCCGCACGCTGCTGCTCGGCGGCGCGCGCTCCGGCAAGTCCACCCGCGCCGAGCAGCTGCTCGCCGACCGGCCGGACGTCCTGTACGTGGCCACCGGCGGCACCCGGGACGGCGACGCCGAGTGGGCCCAGCGGATCGAGCTGCACCGGGAGCGGCGGCCGGCGAGCTGGCGCACCGCCGAGACCTGCGACCTGGAGGCCGTGCTCACCGACGCCGCCGACCCGGCGCCGGTGCTGATCGACTGCCTGGCGCTGTGGCTGACCTCGGTGATGGACGAGTGCGGCGCCTGGGACGACCGGGCCTGGGCGGACGGCGGCGAGGCCGCGGTGCAGCGCCGCTGCCGGACGTTGGCCGCGGCCTGGGCGGCCACCCCGCGGACGGTCGTCGCGGTGAGCAACGAGGTCGGCATGGGTGTCGTCCCGGCGACCGCCGCGGGCCGGCGCTTCCGCGACACACTGGGCCGGCTCAACATGGCCGTGGCGGACGCCTCGGAGCGTGTGCTGCTGGTGGTGGCCGGGCAGGTTGTAACAATCAAGCCAACCGCAGCCTGAACACCTGTGGCGTGTAGCCTTCCGGACGATGGACACGACCGTGGATCTCGATACGTTCTCCTCGCTCGTCGAGCGCCCCGACGACAGCGCCCGGCGGGCCGCCGAGGAGCGCTGGCAGGAGGCCGGCCGGCCGCGCGGCGGGCTCGGCAAGCTGGAGGAGCTGGGCAGCTGGCTGTCGTCCGTACAGGGGCGCTCCCCGGTGCGGCCGGTGTCGGCGCCCAAGGTGCTGCTGTTCGCCGCCGACCACGGTGTGGCCGCGCTCGGGATCTCCCGGCTGCCCGCCCAGGGCGGCACCGCGGCCCGGGTGCGGGCGGTGCTGGACGGCACCGCGCCGGTGGCCCGGCTGGCCGCGCGCTACGGCGCCGAGGTGCGGGTGGTCGACGTCGGCGTGGACACCGACGCCGCGAACCTCCCGGACGAGGTGGTCACCCACCGGATCCGGCGCGGCTCCGGCCGGATCGACGTCGAGGACGCGCTCACCCCGGAGGAGACCGTACGGGCGTTCCGGGCCGGCATGGCCGTGGCCGACGAGGAGGCCGACTCCGGCACCGACCTGGTGCTGCTCGGCGACCTCGGGGTCGGCGCCACCACGGTGGCCGCCGTGCTGGTCGGCGCGCTGTGCGGGACGGACGCCGCCGCGGTCTGCGGGCGCGGCTCGGGCATCGACGACCGGGTGTGGATGGTCAAGTGCGCCACCATCCGGGACTCGCTGCGGCGGGCCCGGCCGGTGCTCGGCGACCAGATCGCCCTGCTCGGCGCGACCGGCGGGGCCGACTTCGCGGCGATCACCGGCTTCCTGCTGCAGGCCGCGGTCCGGCGGCTGCCGGTGGTGCTGGACGGTGTGGTCTCGGCCGCCTGCGCGCTGGTCGCGCAGCGGATCGCCTTCCGGGCGCCGGAGTGGTGGCGGGCCGGGCAGTCCAGCGGCGAGCCGGCCCAGGCGAAGGCGTACGACCGGCTGACCCTGACGCCGCTTCAGGACCAGGGGATCACCATGGGCGAAGGTGTCGGCGCGCTGCTGGCGCTGCCGCTGCTCCAGGCGGCGGGCGACGCGCTCGCGGACGAGGCGCCGAGGCCGTTCGTGCCGGCGGCTCCCAAGGAGCAGCCGAAGCTGCCCTCGGCGGCGGATCTGCTGCGGAGGCTGTAGCAGGGGCGGGGCGCCCGCGGCTGAGCGTCTGTGCTCAGGTGGGCAGGCCCGGCCCTTCCGCCTCGCGCAGTTCCCCGCGCCCCTTTCGGGGCGCGGGGATTCCGTTTGTTCGGGGCCCAGCCTTCGGTTGGCGCGGGGCCCGGGGGCTTCTGTTCGTGCGGTGCGGTGCGGTGAGGGAGTGGAGCGATGGCCGGCGGCGAGCGGGCGACGTGGGGCGAGGGGCTGCGGTTCGCGTTCGGGACGCTGTCGGTGCTGCGGGTGCGGGTGGAGCGGTGGGACCGCGCGGCGGGGGCGCGGGCGATGACGGCGGCCCCGGCGGTGGGGTTGGTGCTGGGCGCCGTCGCGGCCGGGGCGGGGGCGCTGGTGGCCTGGCGGGCGGGCGGGCTGCTCGGGGCGGTGACGGCGGTGGGGGCGCTCGCCGCGCTGACCCGGGGGCTGCACCTGGACGGTCTGGCGGACGTCGCCGACGGGCTGGGCAGCGGCAAGCCGGCCGAGGACGCGCTGCGGATCATGAAGCAGTCCGACATCGGCCCGTTCGGCGTACTGACCCTCCTTCTCGTACTGCTGGCCCAGGTCGCCGCGCTGGCCGGGCAGTTCGGGCACTCGGTGCCGCGCGGCGCACTCGCGGTGCTCGCCTCGGCGGTGGCCGCCCGGTGCGCGCTCGGCTGGGGCTGTCTGCGGTCGGTACCGGCCGCCCGTCCGGGCGGGCTCGGGGCGATGGTGGCGAGCACCGTGACGCCCGCCGGGGCCGCCGCCGGGACGGCCCTCGGGGCACTGGCCGTCGCCGCGACCGGGCTGTTCGACGGATGGTCAGCTCTTCGACTTCCGCTGGCGGTTGTGCTCGGCGTCGGCTGCGCCCGGCTGCTGCTCGGACGCTGTGTCCGGCGGTTCGGCGGAATCACCGGGGACGTGCTCGGCGCGACGGCGGAGACGGCGGCCACCGGCACGCTGTTCGCCTTGGCGTTGCTCGGCTGACACCGGGCGGCGCGTGATCCCACCATGCGGACTACCATGCGTGAAGCACCGCAGCCCTGCACCGTGGCAGGTCCTGCCCGCCCGGCGCGTACCGAGGAGCCGGGGCCTCTGGTGTGCGCGGCCGCGACGGCGGACGCGCGCGCCAGGGGACCCGGACCCGCAGACCCGTCGGCGGACGGCCTGCCACGGCGGGCTGCGCCGGTTCGGCAGTCACGCCGCGACCGGCCGTGGACCCGCGAAAGAACAGGACGCATTACGTGACTGCATTGTCTGTGAGCACCTCCTCCGCCGCCTCGCTGCGCGCGGACGCCCTGGTGGTCGGTCTCGCGAAGGGCCCGAAGGGCATCGTGCTGGCCCCCGGCGCCGAGGCCGTGAACGAGGCGTTCGAGGGCAAGCTGGCCGAGGTCCTCAGCACCCTGGGCGCGACCGGCACCGAGGGCGAGACCGTCAAGGTGCCCTCCCCCGCCGGCCTGAAGGCCCCGCTCGTGCTCGCGGTCGGCCTCGGCGAGGCCGCCGAGGAGCGTTACGACCTGGAGGCGCTGCGCCGCGCCGCCGGTGTCGCCGCCCGCGCCCTGGCCGGCGTCAAGAAGGCCGCGCTGGCCCTGCCGGCCGAGTCCGCGGAGGACGTGGAGGCGCTGGCGCTGGGTGGTCTGCTCGGCTCGTACGCCTTCGGCACGTACAAGGGCAACGGCAACGGCAAGGAGCCGGTCGGCGAGCTGGTCGTGCTGGCCGCCCGCAAGGGCAGCAAGGACGCCAAGGCCGCCGTGGAGCGCGCCGCCGCGATCGGCGAGGAGATGAACCGCGCCCGCGACCTGGTCAACACCGCGCCGAACGACCTGAACCCGAAGAGCTTCGCCGCGATCGCCCAGGCGGCCGGCAAGGAGCACGGCCTCAAGGTCGAGGTGCTGGACGAGAAGGCCCTGACCAAGGGCGGCTACGGCGGCCTGCTGGGCGTCGGCGGCGGCTCGGCCAACCCGCCGCGGCTGGTGAAGGTGGCCTACACCCACCCGAAGGCGAAGGCCACGCTGGCCTTCGTCGGCAAGGGCATCACCTACGACTCGGGCGGCATCTCGCTGAAGCCGGCCGGCCACAACGAGACCATGAAGTGCGACATGGCTGGCGCCGCCGCCGTGTTCGCCGCCGTGGTGGCCGCCAAGCGCCTGGGCCTGGTCGTCAACGTCACCGGTTGGCTGGCGCTGGCCGAGAACATGCCGTCCGGCTCCGCCACCCGCCCGGGCGACGTGCTGCGCATGTACGGCGGCAAGACCGTCGAGGTGCTGAACACCGACGCCGAGGGCCGTCTGGTGCTGGCCGACGCGATCGTGCGAGCCGGCGAGGAGAACCCGGACGTCATCGTCGACGTGGCGACCCTGACCGGCGCCATGGTGCTGGCCCTGGGCACCCGCACCTTCGGCGTGATGTCCAACAGCGACGAGCTGCGCGAGAACCTGCACGCCATCGCGGGCGAGGTCGGCGAGCAGTCCTGGCCGATGCCGCTGCCGGCCGAGCTGCGCAAGGGCTTCACCGAGTCGACCATCGCCGACCTGGCCAACATGGGCGAGCGGATGGGCGGCGGCCTGGTGGCCGGCCTGTTCCTGAAGGAGTTCGTGGCCGAGGGCACCGACTGGGCGCACCTGGACATCGCCGGCCCGGCGTTCCACGAGAGCGCTCCGTTCGGCTACACCCCGAAGGGCGGCACCGCGAGCGCGGTGCGCACCCTGGTCCGCTTCGCCGAGCAGACCGCGGCCAACGGCAGGGCCTGATCCGACCGGACTTGAGCCTCCACGGGGGCCCGGCGCACACGCGCCGGGCCCCCGTCGGCGTTACCGCGGGGGTTACCTGCGAGTAGGCCGGGACGCCCCGGCGCACCCCTGTTCGCCACGGGCGAAACTTTGTTCCACAGAGCGGAACAGACGGCGGCAGACGGGGCGGAAGGCGCCCGTCCGGCGGCTGTCAATACCGCGTTGAGCTGCGATGATGCCCTTCCGTCGGGGGTGTTCCCGCCCCGGTGACCACCCTGCGGGACACCCCTGGGGTGGACCCGGACATCAGCCACCGCGAACAAGTGCGAAGATGTATTTCCGGCACGACTGGGCGCCCCACAAAGGCATCCGACCCACCGGACCGCGACCGGCCCGGCGACCCACCCCATTGCATGGAGGACGTGACGTGGCGAACGACGCCAGCACCGTTTTCGACGTAGTCATTCTCGGAGGCGGAAGCGGCGGTTACGCCGCGGCGCTCCGCGCCGCTCAGCTGGGTCTGAGCGTTGCCCTGGTCGAGAAGGGTGAGCTGGGCGGCACCTGCCTGCACCGCGGCTGCATCCCGACCAAGGCGCTGCTGCACGCCGCCGAGATCGCGGACGAGACGAAGGAGGCCGCCGAGTTCGGCGTGCTGGCCACCTTCCAGGGCATCGACATCAACGGCGTCCACAAGTACAAGGACGACGTCATCGCCGGCCTGTACAAGGGTCTGCAGGGCCTGGTGGCGTCCCGCAAGGTCACCTTCATCCAGGGCGAGGGCAAGCTCTCCTCGCAGACCTCGGTGGACGTCAACGGCCAGCGCATCGAAGGCCGCCACATCGTCCTGGCCACCGGTTCGGTGCCGCGCTCGATCCCGGGTCTGGAGATCGACGGCAACCGCGTGATCTCCTCCGACCACGCCCTCAAGCTCGACCGCATCCCGAAGTCGGCCGTCATCCTGGGCGGCGGCGTCATCGGCGTCGAGTTCGCCTCGGTCTGGAAGTCCTTCGGCGTCGAGGTCACGATCGTCGAGGCGCTGCCGCACCTCGTCCCGCTCGAGGACGAGAACTCCTCCAAGCTGCTGGAGCGCGCGTTCCGCAAGCGCGGCATCAAGTTCGAGCTGAAGGCCCGCTTCTCGGGCGTCGAGTACACCGAGACCGGTGTCCGCGTCTCCACCGAAAACGGCAAGCAGATCGACGCCGACCTGCTGCTCGTCGCCATCGGCCGCGGCCCGGTCTCGGCCGGCCTCGGCTACGAGGAGAACGGCGTCGCGATGGACCGCGGCTACGTCCTGGTCGACGAGTACATGCGCACCAACGTGCCCACCATCTCGGCCGTCGGCGACCTCGCCCCGACCCTGCAGCTCGCCCACGTCGGCTTCGCCGAGGGCATCCTGGTCGCCGAGCGCCTGGCCGGCCTGAAGCCGATGCCGATCGACTACGACGGCGTCCCGCGGGTGACCTACTCCAACCCCGAGGTCGCCTCCGTCGGCATCTCCGAGGCCAAGGCCGTCGAGCTGTACGGCAAGGAGAAGGTCGTCACCCTGAAGTACAACCTGGCCGGCAACGGCAAGAGCAAGATCCTGAAGACCGCCGGCGAGATCAAGCTCGTCCAGGTCAAGGACGGCGCCGTGGTCGGCGTCCACATGGTCGGCGCCCGCATGGGCGAGCAGGTCGGCGAAGCCCAGCTGATCTACAACTGGGAGGCCCTGCCGGCCGAGGTCGCGCAGCTGATCCACGCGCACCCGACCCAGTCCGAGGCCCTGGGCGAGGCGCACCTGGCGCTGGCCGGCAAGCCGCTGCACGCGCACGACTGATCGCGCCCACCACCCCCCTTTCCAGTACTTCCCGTACGCAAGACTTGATAGGAGTCGCTGAAACCATGGCGGTCTCAGTAACACTGCCCGCGCTGGGCGAGAGCGTTTCCGAGGGCACCGTCACCCGTTGGCTGAAGGCCGAGGGTGAGCGTGTCGAGGTCGACGAGCCGCTGCTGGAGGTGTCGACCGACAAGGTCGACACCGAGATCCCGGCTCCCGCCTCCGGCATCCTGGCCTCGATCAAGGTCGGCGAGGACGAGACCGTCGAGGTCGGCGCCGAGCTGGCGATCATCCACGACGGCTCCGAGGCCGCCGCTGCCGCCCCGGCGCCCGCCGCCGAGGCCGCTCCGGCCGCTGCCCCGGCCGCCCCGGTCGCCGCTCCGGCTCCGGTCGCCGAGGCCCCGGCTGCCGCTCCGGCCGCCGCCGCTCCGGCTGCTGCCGCTCCGGCCGGTGACGCCCACCCGGTGCTGCTGCCCGCGCTGGGCGAGTCGGTCACCGAGGGCACCGTCACCCGCTGGCTGAAGGCCGAGGGTGAGACGGTCGAGATCGACGAGCCGCTGCTCGAGGTCTCGACCGACAAGGTCGACACCGAGATCCCGTCGCCGGTCGCCGGCGTCGTCGTCAAGATCCTCGTCGGCGAGGACGAGACCGCCGAGGTCGGCGCCCAGCTCGCGCTGATCGGTGCCCCGGGTGCCGCCGCTGCCGCTCCGGCCCCGGCCGCCGCTCCGGTTGCCCCGGCCGCCCCGGCCCCGGTCGCCGCCCCGGTTGCCCCGGCCGCCCCGGCCCCGGTCGCCGCCCCTGCCCCGGTCGCTGCCCCGGCCCCGGCCGCCGCTCCGGTTGCCCCGGCCGCCCCGGCCCCGGTCGCTGCCCCGGCCCCGGTCGCCCCGGCTGCTCCGGCCGCCGACGCCGGTGACGCCTACGTCACCCCGCTGGTGCGCAAGCTCGCCGCCGAGCACGGCGTCGAGCTGTCCTCCGTCGCCGGCACCGGCGTCGGCGGTCGCATCCGCAAGCAGGACGTCATCGCCGCCGCGGAGGCCGCCAAGGCCGCCCCGGCCCCGGTCGCCGCCGTTCCGGCCGCCGCGCCGAAGGCCGCCGCCGCGCCGTCCGCCCTGCGCGGCCAGACGGTCAAGATGACCCGCATGCGCAAGGTCATCGGCGACAACATGATGAAGGCCCTGCACGAGCAGGCCCAGCTGACCAGCGTGGTCGAGGTGGACGTCACCAAGATCATGTCGCTGCGCGCCAAGGCCAAGGACGGCTTCCTCGCCCGCGAGGGCGTCAAGCTCTCCCCGATGCCGTTCTTCGTCAAGGCCGCCGCCCAGGCGCTGAAGGCCCACGCGGTCGTCAACGCCCGGATCAACGAGGCCGAGGGCACCATCACCTACTTCGACACCGAGAACATCGGTATCGCGGTGGACTCCGAGAAGGGTCTGATGACCCCGGTCATCAAGGGCGCGGGCGACCTCAACATCGCCGGCATCTCGAAGAAGACCGCAGAGCTGGCCGCCAAGGTCCGCGACAGCAAGATCACCCCGGACGAGCTGTCCGGCGCCACCTTCACCATCAGCAACACCGGCTCGCGCGGTGCGCTGTTCGACACCGTGATCGTGCCGCCGAACCAGGCCGCCATCCTGGGCATCGGCGCCACCGTGAAGCGCCCGGTCGTCATCGAGGCCGACGGCGGCACCGCCATCGGCATCCGCGACATGACCTACCTGTCGCTCTCCTACGACCACCGTCTGGTGGACGGCGCCGACGCCGCCCGCTACCTGGTCGCGGTCAAGGAGATCCTGGAGGCCGGCGAGTTCGAGGTCGAGCTCGGCCTGTAAGGCACCCCGGTCGTACCGAACCCCGCGTCGTCCCCGGACGGCGCGGGGTTCCGCCGTTCCCGGACGGCGCGGGAATCCGCCGTTCCCGGACGGCGCGGGAATCCGCCGTCTTCTCTTCGGGTCGCGGCATGCGCCGAGGCGGCCGAGCGGGGATGCTGGAGCGGTGATGGACGAGACCGACTTCTGGCAGATCATCGACGAGACCCGGGAGGCCGCCGAGGGCGATCCCGACGAGCAGGCCGACCGGCTGGTGGAGCACCTCGTCCGGCTGACCCCGGACGACGTGATCGACTTCGCCCGGCTGTTCGAGGCCCGGTTCCAGCGCGCCTACCGCTACGACCTGTGGGGCGCGGCCTACCTGCTGCTGGACGGCGCCTCCGAGGACACCTTCGACTTCTTCCGCTGCTGGCTGATCGGCCAGGGCCGGGAGGTCTTCGAGGGCGGGCTGGCCGAGCCGGACGACCTGGCGGACCTGCTGCCCGAGTTCGACGAGGAGGAGGACGGCGAGGCCGAGGACCTCGGCTACGCGGCCGACGAGGCGTACGAGCGGCTGACCGGCCTGCCGTTGCCCGAGGTGGGCGGTCGGCAGGCCCGGCGACCGGCCGGGGCGGCGCTGGACTTCGACGACCCGGACGTCATGGCGAAACGCTTCCCCAAGCTCTGGGAGCGCTACGGGGATTGATCGGGATCGGTCAGGTGCTGCTGCCCGGGCTGCCGTCCTGCTTGATGCCCTTCAGGATCTGGTCCAGCACCGAGGCGTCCGGCGCGGCCGGGTCGTCGTCCACACCGCCCTCGAAGACCACGTAGCCGCCGCCCTTGGCCGGGACGGCGGCCAGCAGGACGTAGCCCTGGGTGCCGTCCGAGGTGCGGACGTGCCAGCGGGTGGCGTAGCCGAGCACGCCGGCGACGCTGACGGAGCCGGAGCCGGAGTCGGTGTGCGAGGTGATCCCGGTGAAGATGCCCCCGGCGTAGGCCGGCATCGCGGCGTCGGCGGCCGCCTTGGGCGAGTCGCCCTGGATGGTGTCCTTCTCGACCGAGAACTGGCCGCGGATGCAGGCGTTGCCGTCCGCGCAGGTATAGCGGCCGCTGCCGAGGTAGACCGTGGAGTGCACCGGGTTGGACGACACGTCCCAGCCGTCCAGCACCGGGACGGTTATCGCGTGCTGGGCGTCCGGGACGGTGCTCTTCACGACCGGGACGGGCTTGGGCGGCGCGACGGTGGGCGTGCTCTCGGTCGGGGAGGGGGTCGGCCCGGGGCTGTCGCTCTGGCTGACCGACACGGTGGGGCTCGGGGTCGGGCCCGCCTTCGGGTCGCCGCCCTGGCTGAGCACGATCCCGGCGATGATCCCGCCTACGGCCAGCACGCCGACCGTGATCCCGATGATCACACCGGGCCTGGTCCTCGCGGGGGCGGGCGGCGGGTAGCCCTGGTCCGGGTAGTAGCCGCCGCCCTGGTAGGCCTCCTGGCCGGGGTAGCCGTACCCGGGGGTCTGCGCGCCGTAGCCCGGGGCCCGGCCGTCCTGGCCGGGGTAGCCGTAGCCGGGGGCCCGGCCGGCGTCCTGACCCGGGTAGCCGTAGCCGGGGGCGGGCGAGCCGCCCTGCGCCGGATAGCCGTAGCCGGGCCGCGGGGGCTGCGGGGCCGACGGCAGCCAGGCCTGGGTCGGGGCGTCGGCGAGCTGTCCGGCGCCGCCCTGGAGCGGCCGGACCTCGCTGCTCCAGGCGTTGCCGTCCCACCAGCGCTCGTGACCGGGGGTGCCATCCGCACCGGGGACCGGGTACCACCCGGGAGGCGTCGAGTTGCTCACGGGCGTACGGTACCCGGCGGAGCGCGGCTCCAGACAGGGCGGGTACGTCACGACTCCGCAGCGCTCGATCCGCTGACGACGCGTCGGCTCACGGGCCTCAGTCGACCAGTCGGCGGGCCATCCAGATGTCGTCCACGTACCGGCCGTCGATCAGGAACTCCTCGGTCAGCGAGCCCTCCACGACGAAGCCGCAGCTCTCGTACAGCCGGCGGGCCGGGGCATTCCAGCCGAGCACCCGCAGGGTCAGCCTGCGGGCGCCCGCGGCCCGGGCCGCGGCGCAGGCCGCCTCGACCAGGCGGCGGCCGATACCCCGGCCGCGGACCGTGTCGTCGACGGCGAGGCCCTGGATCTGCCGGACGTGCCGGTTGCTGGCCAGCGGGGTCGACGGGACCTGGCGGGCGTAGCCGACGATCCGGCCGTCCAGCACGGCGAGCAGGTACTGGTCGGGGGTGTGCCGCTCGTCGAAGATCCCGTCCTTGGCCTGCGGTTCCGGGGAGACGTCGGAGAGGGTGGACCAGGAGGCCCGGTCGAGGGCGGCGAGCCCGCGGTCGTCCTCGGGCCGCGCCGGACGGATGATCAGATCGTCAGGGGAGTCATAGGGCATGCGCGTCAGCCTAATGAGGCGCGTGCGAACGTGGCGGGGATTAAGTACTGCGAGGATGGGGCCCATGCGCATCGCTGTCACAGGCTCCACGGGATTGATCGGTTCGGCACTCGTCCGCTCCCTGCTGGCGGACGGCCACGAGGTGGTCCGGCTGGTCCGGCGCCGCTCCAGGACGGGCCCGCAGCCCGACGGCAGTACGGCGATCGGCTGGAACCCGCTGCTCGGCCAGGTCGAGCGGGACGGCCTCGCCGGGGTCGAGGCGGTGGTGCACCTGGCCGGTGCCGGGGTCGGCGACCGCCGCTGGACGGACGCCTACAAGCGGGAGATCCGGGAGAGCCGGGTCTACGGCACCGAGACCCTGGCCGTCGCGCTCGCGGAGCTCAAGGAGCCGCCGCGGGTGCTCGTCAGCGCCTCCGCGGTCGGCTGGTACGGGCAGACCGGTGACCGGGTGATCGACGAGGACTCCCCCGCCGGGGACGACTTCCTGGCGGAGGTGTGCCTGGAGTGGGAGGCGGCGGCGCGGCCGGCCGAGCGGGCCGGGATCCGGGTCGTGCACCCGCGCACCGGGATGGTGCTCTCCACCGCCGGCGGGGCGGGTGGGCGGCTGTTCCCGCTGTTCAAGCTGGGCCTGGGCGGACGGCTGGGCAGCGGACGGCAGTACTGGAGCTACATCTCGCTGACCGACGAGGTGGCCGCGTTGCGGTTCCTGATCGACCGGGAGGACCTCTCCGGCGCCTTCAACCTCACCGCACCGGAGCCGGTGACCAACGCCGAGCTGACCGCGGCGATCGGTCGGGCGCTGGGGCGGCCGACGCCGTTCCCGGTGCCGGAGGCGGTGCTCAAGGCGGTGCTCGGGGAGCTGGCGGTCGAGGTGGTCGGCAGCCACCGGGTGGTGCCGCGGCGGCTGTTGGACGCGGGGTTCCGCTTCGCGCACCCGGACGTGGACTCGGCGGTGCACGCGGCGCTCTGACTCCCGCTTCGCGCGTAGGCCTCCTACGGCATTCGCCCTGGCCAGGGGCATATGCCGGGCGGGGGTCGGACGGGGCTCCGGCAGGGGGCGCACGGGAGCACATGGCGGGCGCGTCGCACGCCCCCGGTGACCGTGCGCGCCCGCCGGCCCCGTATCCCGGCCGCCACGGCGCACTGTCCGTGACCGCGCCCCCGCCCGGTGCCGCACAACCCCTCCCGACCCCTGCATCCGGTCCGTTGTGCTTGTCTGATACTCACACTGACTGGGCATCACCTTCCACGGACCGTGTCCCGGCACCCCGCTGCCTGCGTCGGCCGGAGCCCCGGAACCAGGGAGGGAGCACGCCAGTGCCCACATACGACTTCACCCGCCGTGCCCGTCGACCGTCCGACCCGGACGTCGTCGTGGTCGGCGCCGGACTCGCGGGCCTGGCCGCCGCCCGCGCACTCACCGGCCACGGCCTCGCCGTTCAGGTCCTGGAGACCACCGACCGGATCGGCGGCCGGATGGCCACCCGCGAGCTGGACGGATTCCGGCTCGACGACGGCAGCCACCTGCTGAACACCGCCTTCCCCGAGCTGCGCCGGGCGCTCGACCTCGACCGCCTGGACCTGCGCCAGCTCACGCCCGGCGTGCTGGTGCACAGCGCCGGACGCCGCTACCGCGCCGGGGACCCGCAGCTCACCACCGCCCGCCAGGCCGCGACCCGGGCACCGCTCGGCAGCCCGCTGGACAAGGCCCGCCTCGGCAGCTGGCTCGGCCGGACCGCCACCACCCCGGCCAGCCGGCTGCGGGCCCGCCCGGAGACCACCGCCGCCCGCGCCCTGGCCGGCCACGGCCTCGCCCCGCGCACCGTGGACGGCTTCCTGCGCCCGCTGCTCAGCGCGCTGCTCAGCGATCCGACGCTCGGCACCAGCAGCCGGATCGCCGACCTGGTGCTGCGCTCCTACGCCCGCGGACGGCTCTGTCTGCCCGCCGACGGGATCGCGGCCGTGCCCGCCCAGCTGGCCGCCGTGCTGCCCGCCGGCACCGTGCGGACCGGGGTGCAGGTCACCTCGGTCACCGCCGACGGCGTGGAGACCCTCGCCCACGGGCGGATCGGCGCCCAGGCCGTCGTGGTCGCCACCGACGCCCGCTCCGCCGTCGAACTGCTGCCCGGGCTGCGGCTGCCGGACTTCCACCCCGTCACCACCTTCTTCCACGCGGCCGACCGCGCCCCGCTGAACGAGGCCGTGCTGCTGCTCGACGGCGACCGGCCGGACGGGCACCCGCCGCTGGTCTCGCATTCGCTGGTACTCAGCGAGCTGCACCCGTCCTTCGCCCCGGCCGGGCAGGCGTTGGTCGCCACCACCGTGCTCGGGCGGCGCTCCTTCGACGCGGGCGGCCCGGCCGGACTGGAACCGGCCGTCCGGGCCCGGCTGGCCGAGCTGTACGGCGTCTCGACGGCGGGCTGGCAGTTCCTCAGCGTGCGCCACGTCCCGGACGCGCTGCCCGCGATGCCGCCGCCGCACAACCCGCGCCGACCGGTGCGGGTGCTGGCCGGACTGTACGTCGCCGGGGACCACCGGGACACCAGCACCGTGCAGGGCGCGCTGGTCTCCGGGCGGCGGGCGGCATGGGCGGCGCTGCGCGACCTCGGGCTGCCGGCGGACGCGCGGGAGGCCGAGGCGGCGGCCTGAGGCCGTTGGCTGAGGCGTGCTGCTCGGGCGTCCTGCTCGGGCGTGCTGCTTGTGCGTGCTGTCCGGGCGTGCCGTTCGGCCGTCCGAACACGCCAGCGGTCTGCCGGGGTGACAGACCGACGGCGTGCCGGGATGCCGGGATGCACGTTCTGACCGTTCAGCGGATGATTTCCGCCGTTCGGCCGGTTTCGCGGTGAGCGCCTCCGCCCCAGCCGGTCGCGCTGATCCTGATCCCCGCGGCAGCCGTCGCCGCGCCGCTGCTCGCCGACCGGCCGCCGCGGTGGATCGCCCTGCCGACCGTCGTGTTCGAGATCGTGCTCGGTGTCCTGATCGGCCCGGACGCCCGGCCGATCGAGCGCACCCTGCGCACCTCGGGGCGGTTCGCGATCCGGGCGGTGTTCCTGGGCACCCGGCTGTCGGGTGGTCGGGCGGGTGATCCGTGTGGTCGGGTGTCGTCAGGCGTGCGGTCAGATCACCCCCGCCTGGCGGGCCGTCTCCTCGAAGGCGCGGGCCACCGGGCTGCCCCGGTAGGGGGTGAGACGGCGGTGGAAGTCCCGGACGTACTCCAGCGAGCGGGCCGAGCGCATCTCCCCCGCCGCCCGCAGCGCGTCGGTGGCCATCGTGCAGGCCTCGTCGAGGTCGCCCATGCCGAGCCGGGCGGTGGCCAGCACCAGCCGGCAGAAGATCCGGCTGCGCGCGTAGGCGGGCGAGCGCAGCCGCAGCGACTTCTCGGCGTGCTGCGCGCAGGTGCGCCACTGCTGGAGGTCGCGGTAGCAGTGGGCGAACTCGTCGGAGAGCTGCGCCTCGTCGAAGTACCGCGCCCAGGAGGGAAGTTCGTCGCCCGTCCGGGAGGCCGCGAGTGAGCGCTCGGCCCGTACCAGGGCGGTGGTGCAGGAGCGGACGTCGCCCAGCAGGCCGTGCCCGCGCGCCTCGGCGGCGTGCATCAGCGACTGGACCACCGGCGGGACGGCGGTGCCCACGCCCTGCTGGGCGACCCGGGCGAGCTGGACGGCCTCCCGGCCGTGGCCCAGATGGACGGCCTGCTGGCTCATCGTCACCAGGACGTAGCCGCCGAGCGCACGGTCCCCGGCGGCCTGGGAGAGGCGCAGCGCCTGGACGAAGTAGCGCTGGGCGAGGCCGTGCGCGGCGATGTCGAAGGACGTCCAGCCGGCCAGCCTGGTCAGGTCGGCGACCGCGCCGAACAGGGCCCGGCCGATCTGCTCGCCGTAGCGGCCGCGCAGCATCGGCTCGGCCTCGCTCTCCAGGTAGCGGACCAGTGCCTGGCGGGCGTGACCGCCGCCGTAGGCGTGGTCGAGCGCGCGGAAGAGGTCGCCGACGGCGCGGATGGCGGCGATGTCGCCGCGGCCGACCCGCAAGGCGGGGCGCGCCTCGCGGGTCGGGTCGGCGTACGGCGGCTCGACGGCGGCCGGCAGGCGGCGGCTCTGGGTGGGCACCCGGCCGATGGTGGCGGCGGTACCGGTGGTTCCGGTGGTGCTGCGGGAGCCGGGGGCGCCGGGGGCCTGGCCGCGCGCGGGGCTCACGGCGGGGGCGCCGGGCGCGCTCGCGGCGCTCTGCGCCGGTGCGGTGGGGGCGGTGCCCGGCGGGCCGGTGGCGGTGTCCGGGCGGACCAGGGTGGAGCCGTCCCGGGCGACCCGCTCATCGGTGCGGCCGATCAGCCAGTCCCGGCTGGGGACGACCAGGCCGGCCGGGGTGAAGGCGATCCGGCGCAGCTCGGACTGCGGGCCGTTGTCCTTGCGCCACATGCTCGCCACGATGTCCACCGCCTCCTGCGGGGTCTCGGCGAACTCCAGGCCCGCGTAGACCGGGGCGCAGGCGTCCAGGCCGAGGTCCTGGGCGGTGAGGCGGCGGCCGAGGCGGCGGGTGAAGACCTCGGCGATCAGCGCCGGGGTGGCGCCGCGGGGCTGCTGGCCGCGCAGCCAGCGGGTGACCGAGGTCTTGTCGTAGCGCAGGTCGAGGCCGTGCTCCAGACCGAGCTGGTCGACCCGGCGGGCCAGGCCGGCGTGCGAGAAGCCGGCCTCCTCGATCAGCGCGGCGAGCTGGCCGTTCTGCGGGGCCGGGCCGGAGTGGCCGGTGTGGCTGCCATGGCCGCTGGTGGTCGCGGGGGCGGGTGCGGCGACGGCTTCGTGCCGGTTCGGTGTGGCCTGCACGGGCAGCCGCAGTTCGTCTGCGGTCGGGGCGTCGGTGGTCAGCGTGTCGCCGGTCAGGGCGTTGGGGGCCAGGGCGTCGGGGGCGTCCGGAAGGGTCCGGCCGACCGGCCCTCGGTGCTGGCCGAGCGGGTCGAGCGGTCCGTACGCCGGGCTGTCGGTTGCAGGCCGTTGGGGCATGTCAGTCAACACCTCTCGGACGTCGCACCGGGCTCTACCAGCACTTCGGCGGCCTGGGGCGGCGCCCCCTGTCGGGAATCGGCGTGAATGTAGCGAGCATTCGGGCGCTATGGGTGGATCTGACCGAGCAATCCTCCGAACGGGTGAAGCAACCGCGCCCATTGTGGGGAAGCGAGGTCAGGATGGGTTTGGCCTTCCGGGGTCGAACCGTCGATCGACCGTCATGTTGGTTTCCGCCATGGGGAACCCTGCTGCTGTAGCGGCCCGCCACATGGGAGCCGCACCGCCGGATTCCTACCGTTCTCGGCCATGGACACCTCTACTGCCCGCCCGCTCGACGGCCGCACGGCCCTGGTGACCGGCGCCGCCTCCGGCATCGGCCGGGCCTGCGCCGAGGCCTTCGCCGGGGCCGGCGCCCGGGTCTACGTCGTCGACCTCGCGGCCGGCCCGGCCAGGGACGTCGCCGAGCGGATCGGCGGGCACGCGATCGTCACGGACCTCGCAGACCCCGGGGCCGTGGACGCCCTGCCGGACGACGCCGACATCGTGGTCAACAACGCCGGCCTGCAACACCTCGCGCCCGTGCACGAGTTCCCGCTCGACCGCTTCACCCTCATGCAACGCGTCATGGTCGAGGCCCCGTTCCGCATCCTGCGCCGCACCCTCCCCCACATGTACGAACAGCGGTGGGGCCGGATCGTCAACATCTCCTCCGTCCACGGCCTGCGCGCCAGCGCCTTCAAGTCCGCGTACGTCACCGCCAAGCACGCCCTGGAAGGCCTCAGCAAGACCGTCGCCCTCGAAGGCGCCCCCCACGGCGTCACCAGCAACTGCCTCAACCCGGGCTACGTCCGCACCCCCCTGGTCGAGAAGCAGATCGCCGCCCAGGCCCTCGCTCACGGCATCCCCGAGAACGAGGTCGTCGACCGCGTCATGCTCGACCGCACCGCCGTCAAGCGCCTCATCGAACCCGGCGAGGTCGCCGCTCTCGCCCTCTGGCTCTGCACCCCGCCCGCCTCCTACATCACCGGCACCAGCCTCCCCATCGACGGCGGCTGGACGGCGCACTGAGTCGATCCCCTATGAGCACCCGGCACGCATCCTCAAATGAGGGATGGAGAAAGAGAGATGTGAGGGAAGACGAGAGCGGTGGAGCTCAGCTCCCGGTACCGCAAACGGTGTCGGGCAGCACGGCGAATGGACCGATCGGGCCGGGCTGGGAGGTGGGCAACGGCCAGGGGTTGAGGTGGTTATGGGGTAGTTGGCCATATCCATCCGAAACGATGTGTGGGTCGGTCACATAGTCCCGGGGGCGTGGGGTTCCTACCTTGTGGCGACATCCTCCCCTCTGGACCTGGAAGTGGTGACCCATGAAGGCCCCTGCACGTGGTTCGGCGGCGACCAGCTCACTCCCGCGAGTGGTGGCCGCGAGTCTGATCGGCACGACGATCGAGTGGTACGACTACTTCTTGTACGGAACAGCGGCGGCGCTGGTGTTCGGGAAGCTGTTCTTCCCGAACACCGATCCGCTGACCGGGACGCTGCTGTCGTTCCTGACCTATGCGATCGGGTTCGCGGCGCGGCCGCTCGGGGCCTTGGTGTTCGGGCACTTCGGGGACCGGGTGGGGCGGAAGAAGCTGCTGGTGGTGAGCCTGCTGCTGATGGGCGGGTCGACCACGGCGATCGGGCTGCTGCCGACGTACGGGTCGATCGGGGTGGCGGCGCCGGTGCTGTTGACGGCGCTCCGGCTGGTGCAGGGGTTCGCGCTCGGCGGGGAGTGGGGCGGGGCGGTGCTGCTGGTGTCGGAGCACGGGGACCAGCGGCGGCGGGGGTTCTGGGCGTCGTGGCCGCAGGGCGGGGCGCCGGCCGGGAACCTGCTGGCGGCGGGGGTGCTGTCGTTGATGACGGCGGTGCAGTCGGACAGCGCGTTCCTGGCGTGGGGGTGGCGGGTGCCGTTCCTGCTGTCGGCGGTGCTGGTCGGGGTAGGGATGTGGATCCGTCTGGCGGTGGACGAGTCGCCGTTGTTCCGGCAGGCGCTGCGGGCGGCGCAGGCCCGGCAGGAGGCCGAACCGGCGCCGCTGGTGGGGGTGTTGAAAAACCACTGGCGGGAGGTGCTGGTGGCCATGGGCGCACGAATGGCGGAGAACATCTCGTACTACGTGATGACGACCTTTGTGCTCACGTACGCCGTCAACCACGCGCACTTCGACAAGCAGAGCGCGCTGAACGCCGTACTGATCGCCTCGGCGATCCAGTTCGCGCTGATCCCGCTGTTCGGCGCGTTGTCCGACCGGGTCGGGCGCAAGCCGGTGTACCTGGTGGGCGCGGCCGGGGTCGGGGTCTGGGCGTTCGTGTTCTTCGGGATGGTGGACACCGAGTCCTTCGGGGCGCTGGTGGTCGCGGTGACCGTCGGTCTGGTGTTCCACAGCGCGATGTACGCGCCGCAGGCGGCCTTCTTCTCCGAGCTGTTCGCGACCAGGCTGCGGTACTCGGGGGCCTCGATCGGCGCCCAGTTCGCCTCGGTGGCCGCCGGGGCGCCCGCCCCGCTGATCGCCACCGCGCTGCTCAAGGACTACGGCAGCGCCACCCCCATCGCGGTGTACGTGGCCGTCGCGGCGGCGATCACCGTGCTGGCGGTGCTGTGCGCACGGGAGACCAGGGGGCAGGACCTCACCGAGGTCGAGGAGCATCCGGCGGACGGTGCCGCGGTCGGAAAGCCCGCCGTGGCCTGAGCGTTGAGCCGATAGCATCGCGGTTCCTCGCAACCGTCGGACCCGACGCCGATTGGCGGCCCGCACCATGAACCACCCCGACGAGGGCGCCGCACCCGCGCTGCGGCGGCTGCTCGACCTGCTCGCCTCCGGCGCCGCCACCGAGGACTTCGCCGAGGTGCTGGCCGACGCCCGCCGCCGCGGGGCGCCGGCCGGCGTCCTCGCCGAGATCGACGACGCCACCTGGCAGGCCCTGCGGGTGCACCGCACGCTGCGCCAACACCGGCGCCGAGAGGCCGAGTTGACCGCACTGTTCGACACCGCCGGGGACCTGGCCGCCTCCCGGGAGCTGGACACCGTGCTGCAGGCGATCGTCCGCCGGGCCCGGATGCTGCTCGGCACCGACACCGCGTACCTGACCCTGCCGGACGAGGCCGCCGGCGACACCTACATGCGGGTCACCGACGGCTCGGTCTCCGTGCTCTTCCAGACCCTGCGACTCAGCCTCGGCGACGGCCTGGGCGGGCTGGTCGCCCAGACCGCCCGCCCGTACGCCACCCCCGACTACCGCACCGACGAACGCTTCCACCACACCCGCACGATCGACGCGGGCGTGCTGGACGAGGGCCTGGTGGCGATCATCGGGGTGCCGCTGCTGATCGGCGGGCAGGTCATCGGCGTCCTGTTCGCCGCCGACCGCTCGCCGCGCGCCTTCTCCCCCGACGAGGTCGCGCTGCTCTGCACGCTGGCCGCGCACGCCGCGATCGCGCTGGACACCGCCAAGTCACTGGCCGACACCCGGGCCGCGCTCGCCGAACTGAACGCCGCCAACGAGCTGGTCCGGGCCCACTCCGCCGCCGTCCAGCGCGCCGAGCAGGCGCACGACCGGCTCACCGACCTGGTGCTGCGCGGCGCCGAGGTGCCGGACGTCGCCGCCGCCGTCGCACTCCTGCTGGACGGGGAGATAGCGGTCCTGGACGCCGAGGGCGAGCCGCTGGCCGGGCGGCCGACGCCCGCCGCCGAGCTGGCCGGGGCGGTGGCCGCGTCCCGGGCCGAAGGCCGGTCGGTACGGCACGGCGAGCTGTGGGTGTGCGCGGTGCTGGCCGGACACGACGCGCTCGGCACCATGGTGCTGCGCGGTCGGCCCGACCTCGACGACGCCGACCGGCGGCTGTTCGAGCGGGCCAGCGTGGTGACCGCGCTGCTCCTGCTGCTGCGCCGCTCGGTGGCGGAGACCGAGAACCGGGTCCGCGGCGAGTTGCTCACCGACCTGTTCACCGCCCCCGAGCGCGACCCGGCCGGGCTCACCGCGCGCGGGCGCCGGCTCGGGGTCGACCTCGCCCGACCGCACCTGGTGCTGGTCGCGGAACCGGCGGACGGCAACGGCGACGAGCGGGAACGGCTCACGGGCGCCGCCCGGCGGTATCTGTTCGGCTCCCGGGGCATCGGCGCCGAGCACGGCGAGGCGGTGGTGCTGCTGGTGCCGCTCGAAGCGGGCACGACCGACGATCCCGAGGAGACCGCCCGGCAGGCCGCCGAGCGGCTGGCCCGGCTGGCCGGCTTCCCGGTCACCGTCGGCGCCGGCCGCCCCGCCGCCGGCCCCCGGGCGCTGGCCGCCGCGTACGCCGAGGGCCTGCGCTGCGTGCGCGCCCTGCGGGTGCTCGGCCGTGCCGGGGAGGGCGCCTCGGCCTGCGCGCTGGGCTTCCTCGGGGTGCTGCTCGGCGACGGCCACGACGTGGACGGCTTCGTCGGCGCGACGCTCGGCCCGCTGCTCGCCTACGACGCCCGGCGCGGCACCGAGCTGGTCCGCACCCTGCGCGCCTACTTCGACTGCGGCGGCAGCCTCACCCGGGCCAAGGACGAGCTGCACGTCCACGTGAACACCGTGGTGCAGCGGCTGGACCGGGTCGAGGCGCTGCTCGGGCCGGACTGGAGCCAGCCGGAGCGCTCCCTGGAGCTGCAGTTGGCGCTGCGGCTGCAGCTGCTCGCGGGAGGACGAGCCGGCTGACCGGGACGGCCGAACGGGTGGTACGGGCCTGGGCGTACAGTGGCCAGGTTGGTCTCGAACGCCTGGCAAGGAGCGGCAGCGGTGAGCGAGAACGTACGTTTCGTGCGGATGGGCATAGGCGAGCACGTCGTCCCCTACGAGGAGGCGTGGGAGGAGCAGCAGCGTCTGCACGCGCTGCGGGTCGCGGACGAGATCCCCGACACCGTGCTGCTGCTGGAGCACCCGCCCGTCTACACCATGGGCAAGCGCACCAACCCCGCCGACCTGCCGCTGGACGGCACCCCCGTGGTCGAGGTCAACCGGGGCGGGGAGATCACCTGGCACGGCCCCGGCCAGCTGGTCGGCTACCCGATCATCAAGCTGCCCGACCCGATCGACGTGATCGCGTACGTCCGCCGGCTGGAGGAGGCGCTGATCCGCGCCGCCGCCGACTTCGGCGTCGAGACCACCCGGGTCGAGGGCCGCAGCGGGGTCTGGGTGCTGGGCCAGAACATCCCGGACGCCGTGGTGGACCCGGCCGAGGTGGTGGACATCGGCAAGCTGACCCTGCGGATGGGCCTGCCGCTGGGCATCGACCCGCGACTGGCCGGGCCCGAGTACGCCCCGTCCAACGCCGGGCAGCGCGGCGGCGACCGCAAGCTCGCCGCGATCGGCGTCCGGGTCGCCCGCGGGGTGACCATGCACGGCTTCGCGCTCAACTGCGACCCCGACATGACGTACTTCGACAAGATCGTGCCCTGCGGCATCCGGGACGCGGGCGTGGCCTCGCTGGCCGACGAGCTGGGGCGCGATTTCGGTGTGAGCGAGGCGCTGCCGGTGGTCGAGCGGCACCTGACGGACGTCTTCGCCGAGCTGCCGGAGCCGGCGCTCAGCCGCTGAAGCCCGCCGCCGTTCAAGCCGCTGCGGCCCGGTGCCCACGCGGCTGCCACCGTCAGCCACTGGGAATCTACTGGCCGGTAGCCGCGTTGCCCTGCGATTGCAGGGCGGCAGGCCCGGCACAGGCCGTACAACCACAGGCGTACCCTGGGGGTACCCCGTCTAGTTCTAGGAGTCGCACGTGTCCGCTGTCGCGCCCGACGGCAGGAAGCTGCTCCGCCTGGAGGTCCGCAACAGCGAGACCCCCATCGAGCGGAAGCCCGAGTGGATCAAGACCCGCGCGAAGATGGGCCCGGAGTACAACGCCCTCCAGTCGCTGGTGAAGAAGGAGGGGCTGCACACGGTCTGCCAGGAGGCCGGCTGTCCCAACATCTTCGAGTGCTGGGAGGACCGCGAGGCGACCTTCCTCATCGGCGGTGACCAGTGCACCCGCCGCTGCGACTTCTGCCAGATCGACACCGGCAAGCCCGCCGAGTTCGACCGCGACGAGCCGCGCCGGGTCGCCGAGTCCATCGTCACCATGGACCTCAACTACGCCACCATCACCGGCGTCGCCCGCGACGACCTGGAGGACGGCGGTGCCTGGCTGTACGCCGAGACCGTGCGCCAGGTGCACGCGATGACCGCCGAGCGCGCGGGCGGCCGTACCGGCGTCGAGCTGCTCATCCCCGACTTCAACGCGGTGCCCGAGCAGCTGGCCGAGGTCTTCTCCTCCCGCCCCGAGGTGCTCGCGCACAACGTCGAGACGGTTCCGCGCATCTTCAAGCGGATCCGCCCGGCGTTCCGGTACGAGCGCTCGCTCGACGTCATCACCCAGGCCCGCGCGGCCGGGCTGGTGACCAAGTCCAACCTGATCCTGGGCATGGGCGAGACCCGCGAGGAGGTCAGCCAGGCGCTGGCCGACCTGGTCGGGGCCGGCTGCGAGCTGATCACCATCACCCAGTACCTGCGCCCCTCGCTGCGCCACCACCCCGTGGAGCGCTGGGTGAAGCCGCAGGAGTTCGTCGAGCTCCAGGAGGAGGCCGAGGAGCTGGGCTTCGCGGGTGTCATGTCAGGGCCGCTGGTGCGTTCGTCGTACCGGGCCGGCCGGCTGTACCGGCAGGCGCTGGAGCGGCGCGCGCAGGCCGCGGTCTGACGTTCCGGGGCAGGTTTCGGCCACTGGGCCATTGGAAGGGCGGAGCCGCGGCTCCGCCCTTTCGGCTTCACCACGCTTTGACTGCATGGTCACGGGCTGGTAACACGGGGTGGGGACGATGGACGCCTAGTGAGCGTTCGATTCTTCTCAGCCACGAGAGGAGCTGTTCGGCATGCGGATGCGGATCCGGTCGGTGGGGGTGGCGCTGCGGTTCGCCGAGAGCGTCCTGCTGGCGCCCGGCCAGCGGCACGCGCGGCTCAACGCCTGGGCGGCGGTGTGCGAGAACCGCCGGTACGCGGCGGACCGCCGGCACGACGCCCTGGCGGGCGGGGCGGCGGCGGGTACGGCGAGGGCACGCTCCGTACGCCCCTGAGGCCCCCGACGTCGCTGTGCGCGACGGTGCGCGGGCACACGGGTCACGGTTCGGGCGAACGGGTACCCGGGCTTGGATATCCCGTACCCGTGCCACGTACCATGAGCGTTATGGCGAGGGAAACATCCGAGAACCCAGGGCGACTGAAGCAGATCCGCCTGGCGTACACCATGACCAAGAAGGTCGACACCAAGATCGGCCTGATCATCGCCGGCGTCGGCCTGCTGACCTTCGGCGTGTTCCTCGCCATCGGCTTCGCGATCGACCACCCCATCTACCTGGGCATCCTGGGCTTCATCGTGGCCGTCCTGGCCATGGCGATCGTCTTCGGACGCCGGGCCGAGCGCGCCGCGTTCGGTCAGATGGAGGGGCAGCCGGGCGCTGTCGCGGCGGTGCTGAACAACATCCGGCGCGGCTGGAGCTCCAGCTCCACCCCGGTCGCGGTCACCCGCAACCAGGACGCGGTCTACCGCGCCGTGGGCCGGGCCGGCATCGCGCTGATCGGTGAGGGCAACCCGAACCGGGTGCGACAGCTGCTGGCCTCCGAGAAGAAGAAGATGGCCCGGGTGGTCGGCGACGTGCCGGTGCACGACATCGTGGTGGGCGACGGCGACGGCGAGATCCCGCTCAAGAAGCTGCAGATCCACCTGATGCGCCTGCCCCGCGCCATCACCCCCTCCCAGGTCACCGAGACCAACGACCGCCTGCGCGCGCTGGGCGACCTGCTCTCCAAGGCGCCGATCCCCAAGGGCCCGATGCCCAAGGGCGCCCGGATGCCCAAGGGCGGCCAGGTCCGCTGACCCCCCTCCCCTGACGACACGAGAACGGCCCCGCTGAGTTTCCTCAGCGGGGCCGTTCGACGTTCAGCCGTTGCGTGTGGTCGCAGCTGTCGTGTGGTCGCCCACGTGGACGTCGTCCGTCCATGTGGACGTCGTCAGATCCGGACCTCGACCGTGCCGACCGCCTTGTCGTGCAGGCCGCGGGTGTCGCGGTCCCAGACCAGCGCCGGCACCACCAGGCAGAGCAGGACGGTGCGCAGCAGAACCTGCGGGATGGTCGCACGGCGGCCGTCCAGGCGGACCACCCGGAGGCCGAACAGCCGCTTGCCGACGGTCGTGCCGGTGGTGGCGAGCAGGACGGCGGCGACCAGGAAGTAGAGCGGGAGGGTCCACAGGTTGGCCTCGGCCTGGTCGCCCTTGGCGAGCAGGCCGTAGGAGACCAGGGCGACCAGCCAGCCGTCCACGAACAGGGAGCCGATCCGTCGGCCGGGGCCGGCGAGCGAGCCGGAGCCCTCCCGCGGCAGTCCGAGGCGCTCGCCGCGGTAGCCGAAGTCGGCGCCCATCTTCTCGGCGGCCGCCTTCGGGCCGTCGATCCACGATCCCAACGCTTCTCTGGTGTCCACGAATCCACACTAACCGGGCTGACCCCGGGCGCCCGCACCGGCTCCCCTCCGGGCGGGGCGCGGCGCCGGGCCCCGACCCGACCGGGTGAATCCCGATCACCGGGCTTACCAAGTGGTCCAGACCACTTCCCCGATGGTCCCCAGGTCGGCGAGGTGATTTGCCCCGTACCGTACGCCTTTGCCACCTGTTCGGCGGCCCTGGTTAACATCTAGGAAACGAGCGGGTCACCGACTGGAAACGACCCATTCCTAGGGTGAGCCCAATTCGCACGCCGAGGAGGATGGATGTTCAACAACGCCGCCGAAGTGAAGCAGTTCATCCAGGACAACGACGTGAAGTTCGTCGATGTCCGATTCTGCGACCTGCCGGGCGTACTGCAGCACTTCTCCGTACCTGCGGCGACCTTCGACCCGTCCGAGACCCTGATGTTCGACGGCTCGTCGATCCGCGGCTTCCAGGCCATTCACGAGTCCGACATGGCCCTCGTGCCGGACCTCGCCACCGCCCGCCTCGACCCGTTCCGGGCCGAGAAGCACCTCAACATCAACTTCTTCATCCAGGACCCGGTCACCGGCGAGGCCTACAGCCGTGACCCCCGCAACGTCGCCAAGAAGGCCGAGGCCTACCTCGCATCCTCCGGCATCGCCGACACCGCCTTCTTCGGACCCGAGGCGGAGTTCTACGTCTTCGACTCGGTGCGGTTCGAGACCAGCGCCAACGCGTCCTTCTACCACATCGACTCGGAGGCGGGCGCCTGGAACACCGGCGCCGCCGAGGGCGACGCGCGCGGCTACAAGGTCAAGTACAAGGGCGGCTACTTCCCCGTCCCGCCGGTGGACCACTTCGCCGACCTGCGCGCCGAGATGTCGCTGGAGCTGGCCAAGGCCGGCCTTGAGGTCGAGCGCCAGCACCACGAGGTCGGCACGGCCGGCCAGGCGGAGATCAACTACAAGTTCAACACCCTGCTGCACGCCGCCGACGACCTGATGCTGTTCAAGTACATCATCAAGAACGTCGCCTGGCGCAACGGCAAGACGGCCACCTTCATGCCGAAGCCGATCTTCGGCGACAACGGCTCGGGCATGCACGTCCACCAGTCGCTGTGGAGCGAGGGCTCGCCGCTCTTCTACGACGAGCAGGGCTACGCCGGCCTGTCCGACACCGCCCGCTACTACATCGGCGGCCTGCTCCGGCACGCCCCCTCGCTGCTGGCCTTCACCAACCCCTCGGTGAACTCCTACCACCGCCTGGTCCCGGGCTTCGAGGCGCCGGTCAACCTGGTCTACTCGCAGCGCAACCGCTCGGCCGCGATCCGCATCCCGATCACCGGATCCAACGCCAAGGCCAAGCGCATCGAGTTCCGCGCGCCGGACCCGTCCTCCAACCCCTACCTGGCCTTCTCCGCCATGCTGATGGCCGGCCTCGACGGCATCCGCAACAAGATCGAGCCGCTGGAGCCGGTCGACAAGGACCTCTACGAGCTCGCCCCCGAGGAGCACGCCAACGTCCCGCAGGTGCCCTCCTCCCTCCCCGCCGTCCTGGAGGCCCTGGAGGCCGACCACGAGTACCTCCTCGCGGGCAACGTCTTCACCCCGGACCTGATCGAGACCTGGATCGACTTCAAGCGCACCAACGAGATCGCCCCGATCGCCCTCCGGCCCCACCCGCACGAGTTCGAGCTGTACTACGACCTGTAGGAAGCACCCACCCTGCGGGGGCGCGGACGCCACGTCCGCGCCCCCGCGGGCGTTTCCGCCGGCGGGCGCGGGTCCGCGCTCGCGGGTGCGGGGCCCGCCGGCGGGAATCCGCTTGCGGGGTGGGTTGGACGGGGACATGGGAAGCAGGAGCGGCGGGGTGACGCCGACGGTGTACGTGTGGGTGGACGTGGAGGCGGACGGGCGGAGCCCGGGGCGGCGCTGCGGGAGTTCGGGCGGTGGGTGGAGCGGGTGCGGACCGGGCCGCAGGGGCGGCGGTACCGGCCGGTGATGGTGGCCTACCCGGCGGTGTACGACTGGCAGTTCCTGTACTGGTACCTGATGCGGTTCACCGGTGCCAGCCCGTTCGGGCACTCCGGGTGCCTGGACCTGAGGACGCTGTACGCGGCGCGGGCGGGGGTGCCGTTCGCCGGGATCGGGAAGCGGTCGATGCCGCCGGAGCTGCTGCCGGACCTGCCGCACACCCACTACGCGCTGGACGACGCGCGGGAGCAGGCGGTGCTGTTCGCGAACCTGTGGGAGTGGCAGGGGGCTACTCCGGGGTGAGGGCGAGGACGGCGAGGTCGTCGGCGAGCAGGCCGGCGAACCGGTGGACGTCCTGGGCCAGGAAGGAGACCACCCGGTCGGGGGCGGTGCTGCCCAGGGCGGCGAGGCGCGGCGCCAGCGGGTAGAAGGCCCCGGCGCGGTCGCGGGCCTCGCTGACGCCGTCGGTGTAGAGCAGGACGGTGTGGCCCGGGGGCAGGGCGACGGTGGTCGGTTTGGCGGGCTCGTCGTCGGGCCCGAGATGGCCGAGGCCGAGCGGGAGCTCGTCGGCGCAGGCCACCGGGGCGACGGTGCCGGCGGCGAGCAGCATCGGGGTGGTGTGGCCGCGGTTGACGATCTCCACGCAGTCGGCGCCCGACCGGTACTGGAGCAGGACGGCGGTGACGAAGAGCTCGTCGTCGCCGCGCTCGGCCGCGTCGCGCAGCACCGCGCGGTCCAGCTGGTCGGCGAGCTCGACCAGGCGCGGGGTGTCGTGAGCGGCCGCCCGGAAGGCGCCGAGCACGTCGGCCACCGTACGGACCGCGCCGAGGCCCTTGCCGCGGACGTCGCCGAGCAGCACCCGGACCCCGAAGCGGGTGTCGCACACCTCGTACAGGTCGCCGCCGACCAGCACCTCCGCCTGGGCAGGGCGGTAGAGACCGGCCACCCGCAGGCCGCCGGTCCGCTCGGGGACCGGCCGCAGCACGGTGCGCTGGAGGGTCTCGGCGACCGTACGGACCTGGAGCAGGTTGCGGTTCTGCCGGGTGCGCTGCCAGGACAGGGCGGTGCCCATCACCCCGGAGAGCAGGGTGGCGATGTAGACCCAGACGTGGTGCTGCTCGTTGATGTGGCCCGCGCGCAGGGCCAGCAGCAGTTGCAGCGCCAGCGAGCCGCCGGTGGCGCCGGCGGTCAGCACCGGCCCGTAGCTGAACGCGGCCACCACCGGCAGGGCGGTCAGCAGGAAGCCCGCGGCGACGGCGTCCGGGACGACGGCCTCGGCGATCAGGTCGACGACCAGCAGCAGGACGGGCAGCCAGGGCACCCAGCGCGGCACCCTGGATTGCGCGACCGCGAGCTGCGGCGGGCGGGGTGCTGACACGGCGGGGACCTCCTGGCTGGTCGGCCTGGCCGGTCCGGGAGGAAAGGCCCGGAATGGCCGGTTCGTCCCTCCATGGTCCCCCACGAACGGGCCCGGTCACGAACGGCCGAGCGTCCCGGATTCCGGGGCCGGCGGGGCCGGCCGGGCCGACGGCGGCCCCGGAAGCACAGGGCCGACCGGGGTCAGCGAACGGTTACCAGCAGGGACTCGAAGCCGCGCAGCACCAGGCGGTCGCGCCGGGTGGGGACCCCGCCCAGGGCGAGCCGGGGGAAGCGGTCGAGCAGCGCCGGTATCGCGACCTCGGCCTCCAGCCTGGCCAGCTGGTAGCCCAGGCAGAAGTGCTGGCCGCCGCCGAAGCTGAGCGGCTGGCTGTCGGTGCGGGTCGGGTCGAACGCCTCCGGGCGGTCGTAGCGGGTCGGGTCGTGGTGGGCCGCGCCGATCAGCAGGGTCACCCCGCTGCCGGGCGGGACGGGCAGGCCCTCGACGCTCAGGCCCTCCTCCAGCGCGACGCGGCCGGTGGCCTGGACCGGGGAGTCGAAGCGCAGCACCTCGTCGGTGAAGCCGGCCGGGGTGACGGCGCCGCTGCGCAGCCCGGCGGCCGCCCCGGGGTGGCGGAACAGCAGGGCGAGGCCGTTGCCGAGCAGGTTGGTGGTGGTCTCGAACCCGGCCACCAGCAGCAGCACCAGATTGGCCAGCAGCTCCTCGGCGGAGAGCCGCCCGTCGTCCTCCGCGGCGATCCGGGCCAGGTCGCTGACCAGGTCGTCCTGCGGACGGGCCAGGCGTTCTGCGGCCAGCTCGGTGAAGTACCCGGACAGCTCGTCGGCGGCCCGGTCGGCGTCGTCCAGCTCGTCGAGGTCCTGGATGACCTCCAGGGCGACGGTCAGGTCGGCGGCGAGGCCGCGGAAGCGGTAGCGGTCCTGCTCGGGGACGCCGAGCAGCTCGCAGATCACCCCGACCGGCAGCCGGAAGGCGAAGGCGTCCATGAAGTCCACCGGCGAGCCGTCGGCGCCCTGCTCGGCCATCCCGTCCAGCAGCCGGTCGACCGCCGCCTCCACGGCCGGGCGCAGCGCGGCGACGCGGCGGGCGGTGAACACCGAGGCGATCAGCGAGCGGACCCGGGGCTGGTCGGGCGCGTTGCGCTGGAGGATCGAGCGGCCGAACAGGGCCAGTGAGGAGTGCGCGGCGAACTCCGGGGCCAGGCCGGCCATCATGTCGGCGGTCGCGACACCGAAGGCGGGGGTGCGCAGCACCTTGTTGACCGCCGCGTACCCGCTCACCACGTACATCCCGTCCCCCGCCGGGACCACCGGGCCGAGCTCGTGTGCCCTCGCGTACAGCGGGTACGGGTCGGTCCTCACCTCCGCGGTCATCAGCTGCTCGATGATCGTCGCGCCGTCCATCCGGTGCTCCCCTCCGAAGACGATGGTTCCCGGCTCGTGAACCACCGGCGGGTACGCCGGAGTTCCCGTCCGGGCGGTTCGGACGCGGGCCCGAGGGCGGGCCCTCGATAGGCTGGCCGGCATGGAGATCTGGATCAATCCGCGCTGCAGCAAGTGCCGGACGGCGCTCAGCGAGCTGGACGGCGCCGGGGTGGAGTACACCGTGCGGCGCTACCTGGAGGAGCCGCCGACGGCGGCCGAGCTGGAGCAGGTGCTGGAGCGCCTGGGCCTGGAGCCCTGGGACATCACCCGCACCGGCGAGCCGGTCGCGAAGGACCTGGGGATGAAGGAGTGGCCCCGGGAGGCGGGCGAGCGGGCGCGCTGGATCGCTGCTATGGCCGAGCACCCGGTGCTGATCCAGCGGCCGATCATCACCGCGGACGACGGGCACGCCGTCGTGGCCCGGACCCCCGAGGCCCTCAAGTCCGTCCTGCCGTAGGACGGTTGGCCGTTCCCGACGGCCGTTCCCGACCGCCGTTCCCGACCGCCGTTCCCGACCGCCGTTCCCGACGGCCGTTCCCGGCGGCCGGTCGCGACTGCCGGTCGCGGCTGCCGGTCGCGGCTGCCGGAAACGTCGGGACCTGTCAGTGGAGCCGGGTCGTCTCCACCGGCCGGCCCGGCTGCCAGTTGTGGACCAGCAGCTGGTCGCCCTCCAGGGCGGTGTGCACCACCTGCTGGAGGTCCAGCCGGAACAGGTGGAACGGGGTGGGCGGCGGCTCGGGCAGCTCGGCCGAGAAGGCGGCGATCTCGTCCTCGTCGGTGACCTCCACCGCGCGGCCGGAGAGCTTGGAGTCCCCGCCGGCCATGGTCTCGTCGCCCGGGTGGGCGTGCAGCGCGAAGCGGGCGTCCCGCTGGAGGTCGCGCGCCTTGACCGCCTGGTACATCGATCCGAGCCAGGCGTCGGCGCCGATGAAGTTGACCTCCGTCCCGCTCACCCGGGGTGAACCGTCCCTGCGCAGCGTCGCCAGGACGTGGTGCTTGTTCGCCTCGAACCGGGCCCGTACCAGGGCCGCGAGTTCGGGGGCCTCGTGCTCGAAATCCTGCCAGGTAGCCATGGCGCCAGTCTGGCAGCCGACACCGACAACCGCCGGGTACGAGCGGCCGGGTGCGGCACGCGGTCCGGACCGGGCGTTGTCGGCGGCCGGTGCCACACTGGCGGGGTGACCACCACGACCACCTACATCGCGTTCCTGCGGGCCATCAACGTCGGCGGCCGGACGGTGCGGATGGAGCGGCTGCGGGCGCTCTTCACCGAACTGGGGCTGGGGAACGTCCGCTCGTACATCCAGAGCGGCAACGTCTTCTTCAGCACCGACGGACCGGACCGGGCCGCGGACCGCGCCGCGCTGACCCGGCGGATCGAGGAGCACCTGGAGCGGGCGCTCGGCTACCCGGTGCCGGTCATGCTGCGGACGGTCGACGAGGTAGCCGGGCTGCTCGCCGCCGAGCCGTTCCGGGGCGTCGAGGTGACGCCGGACGTGCGGCTGGTGATCGCCTTCCTCTCCGAGCCACTGCCGGCCGAGCTCGCCCGCCCGCACCGCTCGGCGAGGGGCGACGTCGAGGTGCTCGGCGCCGATCCCGGGGCCGCGTACGTCGTGGTCCACCTCCAGGACGGCAAGTGGGTCACCAAGGACATGTTCGGCAAGGGCTACCGGGGGTCAGTCACCTCCCGGTTCCTGCACACCACGGAGAAGATCCTCGCGGCCGCCCGCAAGGCCTGACGGCCCGTCCGGCGAACTGGAACCGCGTCCCCGGTCCGGGCGTCTGGAGTGCAGTGACGTACGAACCGAGCGCCGGAGCACGGCGTGATCTGGACAGTCCGAGCCGGTCGATCCGACAATCGGGCCATGACGCAGCCTGAGCTTCCCACCGGCCAAGCCCGGCCCTCCGACGCCGAACGGGAAGCGGCGCTCGGGGTGCTGCGCGAGGGCGCGGGCAGCGGCCGGCTGTCGCACGACACCTTCCTCGGCCGGATGGAGATCGTCCTCCAGGCCACCAGCCGCGCCGAGTTGGACGCGGCGGTGGCCGGGCTGCCCACCGGCGGGCCGGTGGAGCGCTTCGTGCTGCGGGTGGTCGGCCGGGTGTCCGGCTTCGGCGACCGGCTGAACCGGGCCTGGCACACCGAGCGACTGCCCGGGCTGAGCCTCCCGCACTCCGGGGCCGGGCAGTTGACGATCGGACGGATCCCCGGCTCGGGGCTGCGGCTGCACGACGCCTCGGTCTCCCGGCACCACGCGCAGCTGCGGCACGAGAACGGCGGCTGGGTGCTCTACGACCTCGGCTCGACCAACGGCACGCACGTGAACGGGCGGCGGATAGCGGGCGGGGTGCCGGTCCGGCCGGGCGACCAGGTGCGGTTCGGCAACCTGGAGTTCCGGCTCGCCGCGCACTGAGGATCAGCCGGTCACCGGCGGACGGTAGCGCACCGGCGGGGGCCCGCCGGTGAATTGTCCGTGGTGGGTGCGAGGATGCGGGCATGACCCAGGAGACGGCGCTCACCCCCGATGTGCTGGTCGAAGCCCGGGAGCGGGCTCGCGAGTTGATCCGGTGCGGCTTCCAGGAGCCGGACGAGATAGCCGAGTCCCTGGTCGAGGTCCTCGACGACCAGGGCCTGACACAGGAGGAGGCGGAGCGGATCGTCGCTCCGCTGTGGACCGAGCGGCTGGCCGAGCAGTCCGAGTGGCCGCAGACCACGGACGTGGACCGGCTGGAGGAGGCCTTCGACGCGCTGGAGGAGCAGGGCATCGTCGCGGCGATGGACTTCACCTGCTGTGCGGGCTGCGGCTATGCGGAGATCGGCGACGAGGCCGATGAGGATTCGTACGGCTTCGTCTTCTTCCACCAGCAGGACACCGAGGCGGCCGCGGCCGGGCTCGGACTGATGCTGCGCTACGGCGGGTTCCGGGCCGGGGACGAGCCGGGCGAGGTGTCGGAGCGGCGGACGGTGGAGGTCGGCCGGGCCGTGGTGGCCGCGTTGGAGGCGGTCGGCCTTCCGGTGGAGTGGGACGGTTCGCCGCACACGGCGATCCGAATCGCTCCGCTGGAGTGGCTCAACCGCCTGCCGGAGTAGGCGTCGGGAGCACAATCCCCCATGGGACAAGGGAGTTGGCACACCGACCGGTTTTTTGCATATGCCTGAGGCCAATGCCACGCGCGTAGATCGACGGCCCGCGAAAAGAGCCGCGGGTCAGTCGACGACGCTCCCCAGACCGCCGAGGCCCTCGCCGAAGATGCTCAGGTTGCCGCCGACCGGCCCGCCGCCGACCGCTCCCCCGCCCAGGTCACCCGACGGCCCCCACAGCGGCGCCGTGCAGCGCTGGTAGGTCGCCTGCCAGTGCGGCCAGTTGCGGGCCACGTCGTCGTCGCACTCGGCCAGCAGCCGCTCGACCGTCGCCGGCTCCACCCCGTCCAGCAGCCAGGCCAGTGCGTCCGCGGTGCCCGGGCCGTCCGCCGAGCGCAGCAGGTCGAGCAGCTCGCCCAGGCCGCCGAGCCGGGAGTTGTCGGTGACCACCCGCTCCATCCGGGGCAGCAACTGCCGCTCCTCGATCCGCAGATGGGTCTCCAGCCGGGCCGCCAGGTCCTCCATCGCGTACGCCACCGGCCAGGCGCTGCCGGTGTCCCGGCTGGCGATCCGGACCAGCGTGGTGACCCGGGTGAAGGAGTGGTCGAGGTTGTGGTGGTCGGCCTCCAGCCAGTTGAGCAGCAGCCGCAGCTCGGGCGCGAAGCGCCGCACGATCGGCCAGATCCGGGTGTCCTGCTGCTCGTGGTGGCAGGTCAGCATCGCGGTCATGAAGGTCCAGTGCCGCAGCAGCGCCTCGCCCTTGTGCTCCTCCTCGGGCTGGAGCAGCCGCAGCGCGTTGGGCAGTCGGGCGAGGTCCCGGCGCAGTGCGGCGTGCACCAGCCGCAGCCCGGCGAACCGGGCGATGAGCGGCTCCTCGTCCGCGGTCCGCCCGTACGTGTCCGTCCCCCGGGAGTCGGCAGCGGACTTCGCCTGCGCGGGCACGGAGGGAGCGGGCTGGGGCAGCAGGTGGATCGGCATGAGGCTCTCTTCACGACGTGGCAGGACGGCTGGGGCGGCCCGTGATGGCCGCCCAGCCAAGGTGCTCGCAGTCGATCAGAAGCGAATCAATGTCCGATTGACGCGCAGGTCACGGGCCTGCGCATGGACCGAAGCCCGCCCGCCGAACCACCCCCCGGGTCAGTCCGAGGCGGGGCCCGCCAGGTTCTTGGTGAGCCACTGCAGGATGTCCGGGATCATCTTCTTGAAGTCCGAGGTGAGGTGCTTGCCACCGGGCTGCTCGTAGTACTCGATGGACACCGGCGGGACGGCCTTGGCCACCCAGCTCTTGACGACATCCTTCTCGTAGCCGTTGGCGCCGCCCGCGGTGACGTACATCTTCACGTCGGCCTTGCCCTGGGTGATCAGCTGGTTGGGGCTGTTGGCCGCCTTCTCGGCGTCGTGGCCCTTCCACAACCCGGAGTCCGGGATGAAGTAGCCGTCGATCGGCACCGCGGCCTTGTAGACGTCCGGGTGCTGCAGGGCCATCTTGGCGCTGCAGAAGCCGCCGGTGGAGGCGCCCATCACGCCCCAGCTGTCGCGGCCCTTCAGGGTGCGGAAGTTGGCGCGGACCCAGTCCGGGATGTCCTCGGCCATCCAGGTGCCCATCTTGGGCTGGCCCGGGATGTCGGAGCAGTCCAGCGCGTTCTTCTCGTCGCTGTTGAAGTTCTGCACCGGCATGATCATGATGAACGGGTGGGCCTTGCCCTCCTTGACCAGCCGCTCGTCCTCCTCCTGGATCGGCAGCTGGTTGTCGGTCCAGGTGTTGTAGCCGTTGCTCTGGCCGCCCGCATAGAGGGTGAGCACCGGGAAGCCGGTCTTGGCGTACTTGGGGTCGTTGTACTCGGGCGGCAGCCAGACCCAGACCTGGCCGGTGACACCGGACTTGGCGCCGGTCACCTTGGTCATCATGATCGGGCCGGCCGCGGTGTCCCGGACCTTGTTCATGGCGGGGGCCGGGCCGGTCGGCATCTGCACCGCCCCGCTGGCCGGGGTGGGCTGCTCGGCGGAGGGCACGGCCGAGACGGCGGTGCCGGCGGTCGGGCTGCCCGCACCACCGGTCGCCGCCGGGGTGCCGTCCGCCGAGGCGTTCCCCTTCCCGCCGCCGGAACTCCCGCAGGCCGCGAGCGAGGCGGCCAGGGTGAGGACGGCGGCGCCGGTCAGGACGGCACGGGAACGGGACGACTGCCTAAGCACGGTGAGAACTCTCCGACCGATGTCACGCCCGGTCCGTCTGACCGGGCGGCGGCCCCCCGGTGGGGCCGGACAGGCCCGGGGGCGCGGTGCTGGTGCGGTCCCCGGAGTGGTGGGCGCGACGTCGCTTACGGAAGCGCGCCTTCCTGCGATCTTATGACGTGGGCCAGGGTGGGCCGGTTGCGAGGTAGCCACCGGAAATCCAATGTTTGTTCGCGATCAGGTAAAGGCCTTCACCCCTCCCGCCGGACGGCGGGGGCCGGACGGCGGGGGCCACAGCCGCCCACCGGCCGGGCCGTCCGGTTTTTGGGTGCTTTGACCAGTGACGGCGGCCCGCACATCCGGAACGATCTCCTCAGCACGCCCGGAGAGTGACCGCACCGGTACCCGTCCACCGAGGAGAGCACCATGTCCGAGCAGATCACCGCCGCCACCGCCGGAACGGCCCCGGCTGCCGGAGTCGCCGTCGTCACCGGGGCCGGGAGCGGAGTCGGCCGGGCCGTCGCGGTGGAGCTGGCCGCGGCCGGGTGGCGGGTGGTGCTGGCCGGACGCCGCGCCGAGCCGCTGCGGGGGACGGCCGCGCTCTGCGCCGCCCCGGCCGAGGTGGTGCCGACCGACGTCACCGATCCGGCGGCGGTGGACGCGCTGTTCGCGACGGCCGTCGAACGCCACGGCCGGGTGGACCTGCTGTTCAACAACGCCGGCACCTTCGGCCCGGCCGTCCCGGTGGAGGAGTTGGCGGTCGAGGACTGGCGGGCGGTGGTCGACCTCAACCTGACCGGCGCCTTCCTCTGCGCCCGGGCCGCGTTCCGGCAGATGCGGGCCCAGGCCCCGCAGGGCGGCCGCATCATCAACAACGGCTCGATCTCCGCGCACGTCCCGCGCCCGCACTCGATCGCCTACACCGCGACCAAGCACGCGATCACCGGTCTGACCAAGTCGCTCTCGCTGGACGGCCGTCCGTACCGGATCGCCTGCGGCCAGATCGACATCGGCAACGCGGCGACCGACATGACGGCCGCGATGAGCGCCGGGGTGCGGCAGGCGGACGGCCGGATCGCACCCGAGCCGACCATGGACGTGGCCGATGTGGCGCGGACCGTACGGCATATGGCCGGGCTGCCGCTGGAGGCCAATGTGCAGTTCGCCACCGTGATGGCGACGGCGATGCCGTACATCGGGCGGGGCTGAGGACCCCGGCGGCCTGTACGCCCTCACCCGTCGCTACCCGTCGTGCGATTGACGCGCTCTCCGATCTGCGGGCCGGAGGTTCTGGCCCGTACCACGCGTTGTGGCACGACCGTGGCTTCCTGCTTCAACGACCAGTGCCGGCATTGCCGTCGGTCTTACCGAGTCTCCACGGGCTTTCGAGCCCGAAGGCTCCGCTCCCGCCCGCCGAAGGTACCTGACTCACTGTTCGTACGGCGGCTGGCCAACCCTCCGGAGTCCGGCTTGGAACTCTCGCTCGAAGGAGGGACCCCCGTCAGCCCAGGCTGACGGGGGTCCCAAGGGGTCGCAAGAGGTCGCAAGGAGTCTCAAAGGGTCCCGGGGCTACGGCTGCCAGGTGTCGTTCAGCGTGACGTTCCCCGAAGCGGGCGCGGTCGCCGTCCGGTTGGCCCCGGACTCCCAGGTCACCGCCCCGCTCGCGTCCTTGCGGACGTACTTGTACTGGAAGGACGTGCCGCCCGGCAGCGAGAGCGCGAGCGACCAGACCGGGTAGCCGGCCGAGGAGAGCGGCAGCGCCTTGGCCGGGTCCCAGCCACCGAGCGCGGGGACGTCGCCGACCACATAGATGTTCTGACCGTACGAGGTGGTCGCGTTGACGTTGAAGGAGGCGCCGGAGACGTTCGTCCCGGGCTGGACGTACAGCGCGACCGCGTCGCCCGCGCCGACCGTCGCGGTGAACTGCCCGTTGGCGCCCACCTGGTACGTCGGGCCGGTGCAGCCGCCGCCCGGCCGCGGGTCGCCGTGCTGGACGTCGCAGTACGTCCCGGCGGGCAGCCCGGTCTGGAAGGTCTGGGTGATCGCGCCGCTCTCGTGGTTGATCGCGACGTAGCCCCGGTTGCCGCGGCCGAAGGCGATCGCGTTGTTGCCGTTGGACCACCAGTCGGTCACCCCGGTGCCCGCGACCGCGTTGCGGAAGCCGACCATGTTGGCGATCTGCCGCCAGGCGTGGGTGCAGTTCCAGCCGTCCTGGTAGCAGGCGTTCACGGTGCCGCCGTTGGGCGGGCCGTCGTCGTTGTTGGTGAAGCTGTAGCCCGAGTAGATGTTGGGCGAGCCGTAGGTCGAGGCCAGCAGGAAGACGTTGGCCAGCGTGTAGGTGTTGCCGTAGGTGTAGTTGAGGGTGGAGCCGTTGCGCTCGGTGTCCCAGTTGTCGATGAAGCTGCGCGCCTGGCCGCTCGGCAGGTAGCCCCAGGAGGCGCCCCAGCCGCTGAGGTTGGCGAGCTTATCGCTGGTGAAGACGCGCTTGAGGTCGGTGCCGACCCGGAACTCGTCGACGTCGCCGTTGCCGGTGTACTCGGAGGGCTGGATCGGCTCGCCGGCGCCGTAGATGACCTCCTGCACCCAGTAGGCGTTGGGGTTGGCCATCTTGGCCTTGATCGCGGCGAGATCGCCGGCCGCGATGTGCTTGGCGGCGTCGATCCGGTAGCCGTCGACGCCGAGCGAGCCCAGGTCGTCCAGGTAGTGCGCGATGGTGGTCTGGACGTAGGCGCTGCCGGTGTCCAGGTCGGCCAGGTTGACCAGTTCGCAGTCCTGCACGTTGGTGCGGTCCTGGTAGTTGGTGATCGGCTGGCGGCAGGTGTGGAAGTCCTGGTCCTGGTACGTGCCGGGGTAGTTGTACTTGGTGTACACCGTGCCGCCGGTGCCCGTCCCGGAGCCGGCCGTCATGTGGTTGACGACGGCGTCGGCGATCACCTTGACCCCGGCCGCGTGGCAGGTGTCGACCATGTTCTTGAAGGAGGTGCGGTCGCCGAGCCGCCCGGCGATCTGGTAGCTGACCGGCTGGTACGAGGTCCACCACTGCGGGCCCTGGATGTGCTCCTGGGGCGGCGAGACCTCGACGAAGCCGTAGCCCTTCGGGCCGAGGGTGGAGGTGCAGGCCTGGGCGACCGAGTCGAAGCGCCACTCGAAGAGGGTGGCGGTGACGTCCTTGCCGTTGTTCGCGGGCGGGGTGGCGTGGGCGGCGGGGGTGCCGAGGCTCCCGGTGAGCGAGAGCGCGAGCGCCACCGAGGCGGCGAGCGCACCGGCCGCGCGGGCGGGCCGGCGGGTGGGGGTGGTGACCACGTTGTCTCCATGGGGGGTGGCTGGGGTGGGGCAGCCGGGATGAATCTCTGAATCCGGCGCTGCAAGAAAATTCTGTAACTTGCCGGAAACTTTCAGAGAACTTAGAGCCATGGAAAGACAGCGTCAAGGTAACCGACAGAAACGTTTCCGCATCAGTATCCGGAGTTCAGTATCCGGAGTACGGCATCCGGAGTACGGCGAAGGCCCGGCAGCCGTGGCTGCCGGGCCTTGCCTACCGACCGGACGTCAGCTGGTCTGGACGGAGGTGTCGTCGATCACGAAGCTCGTCTGCAGCGAGGAGTCCTCGGTGCCGGTGAACTTCAGGGTGACGCTCTGGCCCGCGTAGGCGGAGAGGTCGAAGGTGCGCTGCTGGTAGCCGGCCGCGGCGTCCACGTTGGAGTAGGTCTTCAGCGTGGTGCCGTTCACCGACACGGTCAGCTTGTCGTACGCGGTCGAGCCCGACTCGGCGGTGTCGATGTGCAGCCAGAAGCTCAGCGTCGCCTTGCAGCCCGCCGGGATCGTCACCGTCTGGGACACCGTGTCGGTGTGGGTGCTGCCGTAGCCGTTCAGCCACGCCTTCCACGAACCGCCGTGCGCCGCCTGCGAGGAGCTGTTGTCGACCACGCCCGAGCTCGCCGTCCACGGCGCCGCCGTGCCCGTCTCGAAGCCCGGGTTGCCGAGCAGCTGCGCCGGGGTGCAGGTACCGCCGCCACCACCGGTGACCGCCCAGGTGAAGCTGGTGGTCCCGGTCTTGCCGGCCGAGTCCTTCACCGTCACCGTCACGTTGGAGTTGCCCGCGGTGGTCGCGGTGCCGGTGATCACGCCGGTGCTGGCGTTGATGGCCAGGCCGGCCGGCAGGCCGGTGGCCGAGTAGGACAGCGGAGCCGTCCCGCCCGAGGCCTTGATCTGCAGGTTGACCGAGCCGCCCACCGCGGTGGACTGGTTGCCCGGGTTGGTGACGGTGACGCCGCCCGGGTTGGGCAGCGAGCCGACGTTGACCGCGGCCCAGGCGGTGGCGACCTGGTTGTACTCGGTGCTGTTCGCGCCGTACAGGTCGGTGGCCGCGTTCAGGGTCGCGGTGCGGGCGGCGGCGTAGTTGGTGGTGGAGGTCATGTAGGCGGTCAGCGCCTTGTACCAGACCTGCAGCGCCTTGTCCCGGCCGATGCCGGTGACGGTGATGTTGTTGACCGTCGGGCTGTTGTAGCTGAAACCGTTGATGGTCTTGGCGCCGCTGCCCTCGGACAGCAGGTAGAAGAAGTGGTTGGCGACACCGGACGAGTAGTGGACGTCCAGGTTGCCCACGCCCGAGTACCAGGAGTCGGCCGAGGAGCCGTCCTTGGAGGGCTTGTCCATGTAGCGCAGCGGCGTGCCGTTGCCGTTGATGTCGATCAGCTCGCCGATCAGGTAGTTCGGCGGGTTGGCGGGCAGGTTGGCGTAGAACTCGACGCCGGTGCCCATGATGTCGGAGGTCGCCTCGTTGAGGCCGCCGGACTCGCCCGAGTAGTTCAGGTTGGCGGTGGCCGAGGTGACGCCGTGGCTCATCTCGTGGCCGGAGACGTCGAGTTCGGTGAGCGGGTGGGTGTCGCTCGCGCCGTCGCCGTAGGTCATGCAGAAGCAGCCGTCGTCCCAGAACGCGTTGACGTAGCCGGTGTCGTAGTGGACCCGGCTCATGGCGCCGACACCGTCGTTCTTGATGCCGCTGCGACCGAAGGAGTTCTTGTAGAAGTCCCAGGTGACGGCGGCACCGTACTGGGCGTCCACGGCGGCGGACTGACGGTTGCTGACCTGGCCGTTGCCCCAGGTGTCGGTCGAGTTGGTGAACAGCGTGCCGTTGCCGGAGGTGCCGTTGGCCATGTCGGTGGTGTACTGGCCGCCGCGGGTGGCGTCCTTGAGCTGGAACTGCGAGCCGCTCTGGGTGGTGGTCAGCGGAACCTGACCGACGAACACGCCGTTGCCGCTGCCGCGCTTGATGCCGTCGGCCTTGCTGAGCACGTCACCGGTCTTGGCGTCGGTGACGACGTGCAGCTTGCTCGGGGTGCCGTCGGACTCGCGGCCGTTGACGACCGTCTCCCAGGCGAGCTTCGGGGTGCCGTCGGCGGCCCAGACGACCAGGCGCGGGGCGGAGTCGACCGAGCCCTGCTCGGCGGCGAGCGCGGCCTCCTGGGCCTTCGGGGCGGCCAGGGCCGGGGTGGTGTCGACGCCCGCGAGGCTGGCCTCGCTGGCCTTGGTCACGCTCTTGGTGGCGCCGGCCGCGTCCTGGTGGACGATCAGGTCGCCGCCGAGGACGGGGAGTCCGGCGTAGGTGCGCTCGTAGCGCAGGTGGCGACCGCCGTTGGCGTCCTGGACAACGTCCTTGGTGACCAGCTTCTCCTTGCCGTCCAGGCCGAGGGCCTGGGCGAGGGAGGCGGTCTGCTGGTTCGCCGAGGCGATCAGCGCGGCCCGGGTGGTCTGCTGGGCGGCGACGGCGGCCGGCGCGTCCGGGGCGGCCTGGGCGATCACGGGTATGCCGGTGACCAGCAGCGCGGTGGTGGCGGCCAGGACGACCGCCGCCTTCCGGGTGTGAGCGTAACGGGACATGCGGACTCCTTTTCCGACCGGCGCCGGTTCGCGCGCGGTGGAGAGAACCTGGGCCGCGGGGTTGCGGCGCAGTGGGGGCCCCCGGCGGCGGGTGCGACGGGGGTGCGGTTGCGGTGCTCACGGGCGTTGCAAAGGTTCGTTGCAGGGTTGGGACGCGCTGCACCTCAACTGGAGCGACTGCACCGGGGGGTGGGGCCCCCTCGTCTGCGGTCGGAGGAATCGTGGCAGCAAACGCGCCGTTAATGACAGATGCATGCCACTGATTGGCCGATTCATTACCGAAACCGTATGCACAACGGTTCGTCAGTTGTGTTACGGCATAACCAAGTCTTGAACACGGTTTTCATGATCCCGGCAAAGTTCGATCACAGCCGGAGGTGACTGACCAGCGCTCAGTCCTCCGCCCCCTACCGCGCGGTAGGGGGCAGCGTCGCACGGGTGCGGCACGTCACAGTTCCGGCCGTGCCACCGCCGGATTCCGGCCATTCCCCGGCCGAAACGGAACCGGGCCCCGCACCGGCCGTAACAGCGGTGCAGGGCCCGGGAGTTACCGGACAGTCGGAATCAGTGGGTCAGTTCTGGACGAATACCGCCACGGTACGACCCGGCACGGTGAAGGTCCCGGTCGCGGCGTCGAAGCCGGACTGCTTCACCACCCGGTCCACCCCGGCCGCCTGGACGGGGTGCAGCGCCTGGCCGGTCCCCTTCAGCTTGGCCACGACCTGGGTCTGGGTGGTGGGCGTGGCGTTGAAGACCACCGTGATGCCCTTCTCCGCGCCCGGTAGTCCGGTGCCGTCCAGGTGCAGGGTGATCACCCCGGGCGTCTCGCCGGACGTGCCGGAGAGCGGGTACGACAGCCGCTGCTGGACGTCGGCCAGGGTGGGGAGCGAGAACAGCGGCGAGGACTGCTTGATCCGCAGGAAGTCCTGGAACTGCGCGGTGGTCGCCTGGATGTCGGCCGCGCCCACGGTCAACTTCGGGTTGGCCAGCAGGGACCGGGCGGTCGGCCACATCTCCTGGTTGTCCTTGGCCATCGGCAGGCCGCGGCCCCAGCCGTTGCCGTCCGTGGCCCCCGTCGTTGGATCGGGCCAGTGGATGGCGTTGAACCAGTCGCCGGAGTCGTAGGCGTTGGAGTCCAGCGACTTGGAGCGCAGCAGGTCGCTGCCGGCCTGGGCGAAGCCCGCGCCCTGGGTGAGCGCGGTCAGCGACAGCCCGAGCGCCTGCATCCGGGCCCGGTCGGCGGGCGCGGTGCCGGTCGGCAGCTTGTACGCGAGCGCGTCGAACAGGTCGGTGTTGTCGTGGGCGTCCACGTACTCCACCGCCTCCCCCGGCTTGGCCGCGTACCCGGTCGGGGCGCCGTTGTAGTCGACCTGGGCGCCGGTGACGGCCTTGCCCGAGCTGTCGGTGAAGGAGTAGCCGGCCAGGTTGCCGGTCAGCCCGACCTTCAACTGGTCCATCTGGTGCAGCAGTCGGGCCTTCTGCTCCTCCGGGCTGCCGTTCGCGGGCGAGCCGTTGGGGTCGGTGTACAGGCCCGAGGCGAAGCCCTGCTGCGGCGCCGAGCTGAGCATGAAGTTGCCGCCGCGGGCGGCGTCGCGGATCCGGTCGTCGAAGGTGGCGATGCCGGTGCCGGCCATGTTCTGCTGGGTGGCCTGCTCGAACCGGGCGTTGTTGGCGACGGTGCCGAAGTTCCAGCCCTCGCCGTAGAGGAAGATGTTCTTCCCGTCCACGCCGTCCGACTCGGGCGTCATCTTCCGCAGCGCGGCCTGCACGTCCAGCATGGTGGACTTCGGGTCGAGGCCCATCAGGTCGAAGCGGAAGCCGTCGACCTGGTACTCCCGGGCCCACAGGGTCACCGAGTCGACCACCAGCCGGTTCATCATGGCGTGCTCGGGCGCGGTGTCGGCGCAGCAACTGTCCGCCGTCACCTTGCCGTCGGCGTCCAGCCGCTGGTAGTAGCCGGGGACGACCTTGTCCAGCACCGAGTGCTCGGCCTGGCCGCTGGCGGCGGTGTGGTTGTAGACCACGTCCAGTACCACCCGCAGCCCGGCCGCGTGCATCGCCTGCACCATCTGCCGGAACTGCACGGTGCGCGCCGTACCTCCCCCGGCCGCCGGCCGGGAGGTGCCCCCGAGGTCGGCGGCGTAGGAGCCCTCCGGCACGTTGTAGTGCAGCGGGTCGTAGCCCCAGTTGTACGCGTCGTCGGCGGCGACGGCCGCCACGCACTCCTGCTGCTTCGGGCTGTCCGGCGGCAGGGACTTGAGGTCGCAGGCCGGCAGCTTCTGGTCGGCCCGGTTCTCGTGGATGGTGGCGATGTCGAAGGTCGGCAGCAGGTGCACCGTGGTCACCCCGGCCTTGGCGAGGTCCCGGAGGTGTTTCATCCCGGCCGAGTCGGACTCGGTGAACGCCAGGTAGGTGCCGCGCTCGGCCTCCGGGACGGTGGTGTCCTCCACCGAGAAGTCCCGGACGTGCAGTTCCTGGATCTGCTGCTGCGCGGGCGGGACGGCCTGCGGGCGGGGCTGGTCGTCCCAGCCCTGCGGCTTGAGCTCCTTGGCGTCCAGGTCGGCGACCAGGCTGCGCCTGGAGTCGGTGGACAGCGCCACCGAGTACGGGTCGGTGACGGTGTTGACCACCAGCTGCTGCACCGACGGCGCCCAGACCTTCACCTGGTACAGGTAGTACTTGCCGTCCAACTCCTGCTTGTCGCGGACGGCTTCCCACACCCCGGTCTCGTCGTCCAGCTTCAGCGGCAGCGTCCTCGGGGTGCCCCCGGTGGCGCTGTCGAAGACCTGGACGGACACCTCCTGGGCCGTCGGCGCCCACAGCGAGAGCGCGACCTTGCCGTCGTAGTACGCCGGGCCGAAGTCCACCTTGCCGGTGCGGCGCGCGTACAGGTCGTCCAGCACGCCCGGGGTCTGGACGCCCGTCCCGGCCAGCACCGCGCCGCTCGGCAGGTGTTCGGTGAACAGCAGCTGGCCGCGCAGCGCGGCCGGGACGCGGGCGGTGTCCCGGGCGTCCACGGTGAAGGCCCGGTAGCCCGCCAGGTGCGGGTACTCGGCCTTCTGGGCGTCGGTCAGTCCGCCGGCCACGGGGCTGAGGCGGATCCACTTGCCCGGCTTGGTCAGCACGCCCTTGTCGGCGCGGATGCCGCCCTCGGGGTCGTAGACCAGCTGGACGCTGGTGCCGCCGGCCAGGGCCTGGTCGGTGGCGCCGTAGTTCGCCGGGACGACGACGGTCTTCGCGTCGATCCACTGGGCCTTGGCGCCGGAGAGGTCCAACTGCGAGGAGGCGGCGGGGTTCTGCGGCAGCAGGTAGCCCTCACGGCCGCCGAGGATCCACACCTCCTTGCCGTTGACGGCGAAGTCGACCGACTGGTCGGCGGGCAGGTCCTTGTCGTTGCCGTGGTGCAGGATGTAGCTGAGGCTGGTCGCCCCGGGGGCGAGCGGCACCTCGAAGACGGCGCCGAAGGCGTCCCGGCGGGCCGGCATCAGCGGCTTGCCCCAGTCGGTGGGGTTGGCGGCGCCGGTCCAGTCGTGCAGGCCCCAGCCGTCGTAGTTCCCGTCGGCCCGGTTGTAGTGGATCACGACGGTGTTCGCCGGCTGCGTGTTCGCCGGGCCCGGGTCGGCCGTACGGACGGTCGCGTCGCCCTGCTTCAGCCACACCTCGCCGGTGGCGCCGACGTCGATGTGCCGGTCGGCGTCCACGTCCTTGACGCCGTTCTTCTCGACGATGAAGCCGACGTCCGAGGCCCCGGGCTTCAGCCGCACGTAGGCGAAGGCGCCGTACGCGTCCCGCCCGACGAAGGGGTGCCCGGCCGGCCACTGGGTGCCCTCGCCGTCGGCGAGGTCGCCCCAGGCGTAGAGGTTCCAGCCGTCGTAGTCGCCGTCCGGCCGGTTGTAGTGGACCACGGCGTACGGGCGGGCACCGGCGGTGGGCACCGGCTTGGGCGCGGGGGTGCCGGTGGTGAAGCTCGCGGTGGCGGAGCGCAGATGGCCGCTGGAGTCCTGCACGACGGCCTTGTACCGCACCACCGTGCCGGGCGCGACGGCGCTCAGGTCCTGGGTGACGGCGAAGAGCCTCCGGCCGTCGGAGCCGGACTTCCCGGTGTCGGCCGTCCCCAGGGTCTGCCAGGGCCCGTTGCCGATCTGCGCGGCGAAGCTCACCCGGTTGAACCCGCCGCCGTCCGCCGTGGCGCCGACCGTGACCGGGCCGGTCGAGCCGTCCGCCGGCGGCTGCACCGAGAGCTGCGGCGCGGCGTTCACGGCGGCCAGCTTGGCGCCCGCCTTGAGCACCACGGCGGACAGCGCCGGGACGGTCACGGTCACCTTGCGGTCCGCGCCGCTGGTGACCCGCGCTCCGGCCGAGGGGTAGACCGGGTCGAAGCCCATCCCCGCCGAGAAGGTGTCCAGCGTGACGGTCTTCGCCTCGGTGGCGTTGTTGACCGCCACCAGGTACTCGACCTGCTGGCCGGCGTCGATCCGGGAGAAGGCGTACACGCCCGCGCCGTCGGCCGCGTAGCGCTCGATCTGCGCGCCGTCGGCCAGCGCCGGGTTGTCCCGGCGCAGCTTGGCCAGGCCCGCGATGCCCTGGTAGAGCTCGCCGCCCTGCCCGTACCGGTCGGCCGGGCCGGAGGCGCCGCCGAGCACCCGGTCGCTGTTGTAGGAGGGCGTCTTGGAGGCGAACATGTCCTGCCGCGCGTCCTTGTCGCCGCCCGCGCCGGTGAAGCCCTGTTCGTCGCCGTAGTAGACGACGGGCTGGCCGCGGGTGAGGAACTGCAGCTCGCTGCCGAGCCGGTCCTTCTTCAGCAGGGTGGCGTCGTCGGCGCCCGGGTTGTCGGCGAGCAGGAAGGAGCCGAAGCGGCCCATGTCGTGGTTGCCGAGGAAGGTCGGCAGCTCGTACGCGTCGGTGTCGGCGCTGGTGTAGCGGTAGTCCTGGGCGTAGACGTCGGCGAGGTTCCTGGCCGAGCCGCCCTGCGAGACGTACGAGCGGGCCGCGCCCTGGAACGGGAAGTCGAGCGTGGCCTGCAGCTTGCCCTTGGTGACGTACGGCGAGGTGACCGCCGGGTCGCCGGAGTAGACCTCGCCGAACATGAAGAACTTCTTGTCGCCCTGCTTGGTGGCGAAGTCCTTGAGCGCGGGCGCCCACTGCTGCCAGAAGGCCATGTCGACGTGCTTGACGGTGTCGATCCGGAAGCCGTCCACACCGGTGTCCTTGACCCACTGCTGGTAGACCTGCTCGAAGCCCTTCACCACCCGGGGGTTCTGGGTGTCCAGGTCGTCCAGGCCGTTGAAGTCGCCCTCGGTGGCGGACTCGCCGACGAAGGTCGAGTCGCCGCGGTTGTGGTACAGCGCCGGGTCGTTGAGCCAGGACGGGCTCTTGGCCTTGGCGTCGGCCGGGGTGCGGAAGACCGGGGTGTAGGGGAAGGAGTCCTCGGTGATCTTCGGCCAGGGAGGCGCTGGGGGTACCTCCCGGCCGGAGGCTGGGGGAGCGTCGGCGATCGCGGTCTCGTCGACCGGGTTGCCGTCGGCGTCGAGGGTCGGGTAAGCGCCGACCGAGCGGTAGCCGTGCTGCTGCTCGGCGTCGTCGATGACGTCGGCGGTGTGGTTGGTGATGACGTCGAAGAAGACCTTGATGCCGCGCGCGTGCGCCTTGGCTATCAGCTCCTTCAGCTGCTCGTTGGTGCCGAAGTGCGGGTCGACCTGGGTGAAGTCGGTGATCCAGTAGCCGTGGTAGCCGGCCGAGGCGTCGGCTCCGCTGCCCTGCACCGGCTTGTTCTTGAAGATCGGGGCCATCCAGATCGCGGTGGTGCCGAGGTTCTGGATGTAGTCGAGCTTCTGGATCAGACCGGCCAGGTCGCCGCCGTGGTAGAAGCCCTTGTCGCCGGGGTCGAAGCCGTTGTCCAGCCGGCCCCCGGTGATGCCGCCGGTGTCGTTGGCGGCGTCGCCGTTGGCGAAGCGGTCGGGCAGGACGAAGTAGAACTGCTCGCGGGTGAGGTCGTGCCGCCCGGCGGTGGCCGCCAGCGCGGCGTCCGAGGGCGGGGGCGGCGGGGCGGCGGCGAGGGCCGCGGGGGCGCCGCCGAGGGTGGCGGCGGTCAGTGCGGCGGCCAGCAGCACGGCCGTGCGGCCGGGTCTGCGGCGGCCGGTGCTCCGTCGGGCAGTGCTCCGTCGGGGGCGGAGCGGCGTATCGGCCACTGAGGGGCTCCCTTAGGGGGAAGGGCGATCGATTTCCCAGGAAGCTAGCGGCCTGCAATATGTTTCAGCAAGATGCAGAAAACGTTTCGTGCCGGGAAAATCCAGGCCACGGGCGCTCCGGACCACCCCGGTTACGCCCCTCCGGCCGCCGGCATGACAATGGGACGTATGCCCGTTCCGCCGGTAACCACCAGACCCGATCGCACCCCCTACCCCGGTGGGATCCGCCCCCTAGCCCTCAAGGGGGACAGCCGGTGAAGAATCCACTTCCGGAGGATGAGCAGACGGCTACGAGCGGTCTGGCAGACTTGCCGTCCATGGGGGAACCGACCGAGATCCAGCGAGGCGCCGAGCGCGCCGACGCGGCCCACGGTGGCGGTTCCGAAGCAGCGGCGGCCACCGCGGCCCAGCTGCCCGAAGGAGCCACCCGTGCCGCCCAGTCCCGCACCGCCGCCCTGCGCGGCCGCATCCGTGACCAGCGCCGCTCACCGGCCCGGCCGCGGATCTGGATCGAGCTGGCCCTGATCGGGATCAGCTACTGGCTCTACTCGATCGTCCGCAACGCCGTCCCGGAACAGGAAGCGATAGCCCAGAAGCACGCGCGCTGGATCTGGGACCTGGAGCAGAACCTCGGCATCGCGGTCGAGCGCTCGATCAACCACGCCATGGACAGCGTCGGGTGGCTCATCACCGGGATGAACTACTACTACGCGACGCTGCACTTCATCATGACGATCGGCGTCCTGGTCTGGCTCTACCGCAGCCACCCCGGCCGGTACGTGGCCGCCCGCACGGTCCTGTTCGTCACCACCCTGATCGCCCTGGTCGGCTTCTACGGCTTCCCGCTGGCCCCGCCCCGGCTGATGACCGACGGCGGCTTCATCGACACCGTGAAGACCCACGGCACCTGGGGATCGTTCGCCTCCGGGCCCGCCGCGCACGTCTCCAACCTGTACGCCGCGATGCCCTCGATGCACATCGGCTGGTCGATGTGGTGCGGCCTGGCGATCTTCTTCCTGGCCCGCCGGAAGTGGGTCAGGGCGCTCGGTCTGATGTACCCGGCCGCCACCCTGCTGGTCATCGTCTCGACCGCCAACCACTTCTGGATGGACGCCGTCGGCGGCGAGATCTGCCTCATGCTGGGCTTCCTCGCGGCCCGCTGGCTGTACCACGAGTGGGTCTACAAGCTGCCCCGGGTACCCACCCGGGAGAAGGCGACGGAGGAGCCGATCACCGTCCCGGAGCAGTGGAGCGAACCGGCGGTCAGCACCGCGCGGCGGTAGCCGTACCGAACAGGGGCCCCTCACGCAGGGGCCCCTTTCACCTGCCCGTGGAGACTCAGCCGGACCCGTAGAACAGCCGCTCCACCACCGCCCGGGCCCGCCGGGTGGTGCGCCGGTAGTCGTCCACCAGCTCCCCGCTGTGCCCGGCGCCGTACCCCAGGTAGCGGGCCACCCCGGCCAGCTCCCGGGCCTCGCCCGGGAAACTGTCCCCCGGCCGCCCGCGCACCAGCATCACCGCCGCCCGCACCCGGGAGGCCAGCACCCAGGCCGCGTCCAGCACCTCCGCGTCCGTCGGCTCGACCAGCCCGGCCTCCATGGCGGCCGCCAGCGCGGCCCTGGTCCTGGTGGTGCGCAGGGCCGGCAGCTCGTGCCCGTGCTGGAGCTGGAGCAGCTGCACCGTCCACTCCACGTCCGCCAGCCCGCCCCGGCCGATCTTGGTGTGGGTGGTCGGATCGGCCCCGCGCGGCAGCCGCTCGGCCTCGATCCGCGCCTTGATCCGGCGGATCTCCAGCAGGTCCCGCTCCGGCACCCCGGTGCCGGGGAAGCGCAGCGGGTCGATCAGCTGCCGGAACCGCGCCCCCAGCTCCTCGTCCCCTGCCACCGGCTCGGCCCGCAGCAGCGCCTGGCTCTCCCAGACGTGCGACCAGCGCCGGTAGTAGGCGGCGTACGAGGCCAGGGTGCGCACCAGCGGGCCGCTGCGCCCCTCCGGCCGCAGGTCGGCGTCGACCAGCAGCGGCGGCTCGGTGGACGGCGCGGCCAGCAGGGTCCGCAGCTCGTTGCAGACCGCCTGGGCGGCCCGGGCCGCCTCCTGCTCCAGCGAGCCGAGCAGCGGCTCGTGGACGAGGAGCACGTCGGCGTCCGAGCCGTAGCCCAGCTCGTGACCGCCGAAGCGGCCCATCGCGATCACCGCGATCCGGGTCGGCAGGTCCCCGTGCTCGGCCTCCCAGCCGGCCACGCAGGCGCGCAGCGCGCCCTGCAGGGTGGCGGCGTTGAGCGCGGTCAGCGCCTCCCCCGCGGTGTCCAGCGCCTCGCCCGGGTCCTCCCCGAGCCGGCCGAGCACGTCCGCCGCGGCCGTACGGAACAGCTCCCGGCGGCGCACCGACCGGGCGGCGGCCACGGCGGCGGCGGTGGAACCGGCCCGGCCGACGGCGGCCAGTATCTCCGACTGCAGCGCCGCCCGGCCGCGCGGCACCAGGCCCTGCGGATCGCCCAGCATGGCCACCGCCTCGGGGGCGCGTAGCAGCAGGTCGGGGGCGAGCCGGCCGGCCGACAGCACCCGGGCGAGCTGCTCGGCGGCGGCGCTCTCGTCCCGCAGCAGCCGCAGGTACCAGGGGGTGCGGCCGAGCGCGTCGGAGACCTGGCGGAAGTTGAGCAGTCCGGCGTCCGGGTCGGCCGAGTCGGCGAACCAGCCGAGCAGCACCGGCAGCAGGGTGCGCTGGATCGCCGCCTTGCGGCTCACCCCGGAGGCGAGCGCGCTGATGTGCCGCAGCGCGGCGGCCGGGTCGGCGTAGCCGAGCGCCTCCAGCCGGGCCCGGGCCGCGTCCGGGGTCAGCCCGGCGGCGCCGGGCGGCAGCTCGGCGACGGCGTCGAGCAGCGGACGGTAGAACAGCTTCTCGTTCAGCCGCCGGACCTCCACCGCGTGCCGCTTCCACTCGCGCTGCAGCGCGGCCACCGGGTCGGAGCGGGTGTCGTCGTTGATCAGCGCGGCGAGCGAGCGGGCGAGGCGGCGCTGGTCCTCCTCGGCGGTGGGCATCAGGTGGGTGCGGCGCAGCCGGTGCAGCTGGATGCGGTGCTCCAGCGAGCGCAGGAAACGGTACGCGGCGTCCAGCGAGGCGGCGTCCGCCCGGCCGACGTACCCGCCGCGGGAGAGCGCGGCCAGCGCCTCCAGGGTGTTGCCGCTGCGCAGCGCCGGATCGGTGCGGCCGTGCACCAGCTGGAGCAGCTGGACGGAGAACTCGACGTCGCGCAGCCCGCCCGGGCCGAGCTTGAGCTGGCGGTCCAGTTCGGTGGCCGGGATGGAGTCGATCACCCGGCGGCGCATCTGCTGCACGTCGGTGACGAAGTTCTCCCGGGCGGCGGCCTGCCAGACCATCGGGGCGAGCGCCTCGACGTACGCGGCGCCGAGCTCGGCGTCCCCGGCGACCGGGCGGGCCTTGAGCAGCGCCTGGAACTCCCAGGTCTTGGCCCAGCGCTGGTAGTAGGCGAGGTGGCTGGCCAGGGTGCGCACCAGCGGGCCGTTGCGGCCCTCCGGGCGCAGGTTGGCGTCCACCGGCCAGATGGTGCCCTCGCCGGTGGTGTCCGAGCAGAGCCGGGTGAGCGCGGCGGCCAGCCGGGTGGCGGCCTTGACCGCCTCGTGCTCGTCCACGCCCTCGCGCGGCTCGGCGACGAAGATGACGTCCACGTCCGAGACGTAGTTGAGTTCGCGGCCGCCGCACTTGCCCATGCCGATCACCGCGAGCCGGCAGGCCGCGGCGGCCTCCGGGTCCTGCTCGGCGGCGAGGTCCAGGGCGGTCTGCAGGGTGGCACCGGCCAGGTCGGCGAGTTCGGCGGCGGTCTGGGCGAGGTCGGTGGTGCCGGTGAGGTCGCGGGCGGCGATGGCCAGCAGGCAGCGGCGGTAGGCGACCCGCAGCGCGTTCGCCGGGCTGAGGGTGTCGTCCCGGACGCCCTCGGCGAGGGCGCGGCGGAAGTCCTCCGGGCCGGGGTGCATGTCGCGCAGCTCGAAGGTGACCAGCACGTGCCAGTCGTGCGGGTGCCGGGCCAGGTGGTCGCCGAGCGCGGTGGAGACGCCGAGCACGCCGAGCAGCCGGTCGCGCAACGGCTTGGAGGTGGTGAGGGTGTCGCGCAGGGTGCGCCGCTCGGGTTCGTCGGCGGCCTCCAGCAGCCGGGCCAGGCCCAGCAGCGCGAGGTCGGGGTCGGCGGTGGCGCCGAGCGCGTCCAGCACCACCGGGTCGTCGGCCAGGCCTTCCAGTCCGGGGCCCGCCAGCAGCCGCACCGCCTGCGCGGGGTCGGTGAACCCGCGCCGGACCAGCCTGATCTCGGGCCGGCTGACCCGGCTCCCGGCCCGCTGCTCCTCCACCGCCATCGGCCCCTCCATCCGTCCCCCCAGCAGGTTACGCGCCCGCGCGGCGCGGCGCCGGGCGTGACCGGCGGGTGGACCGGCGGGTGGACCGGCGGGTGAACCGGCTCGGCCGTTCGAACCCGCCCGCGCTGCACCGCGGGCCCGCCGTCGTCCGAACGAACGACAACGGGCCCGTAGGGGTTTGAGCCGGGCTCAGAGCACCTGGAGGTTCTTCCGCAGCTCGAACGGGGTGACCTCGGAGCGGTACTCCTCCCATTCCTGGCGCTTGTTGCGCAGGAAGAAGTCGAAGACGTGCTCACCCAGCGTCTCCGCGACCAGCTCGCTGCGCTGCATCAGGTCGATCGCCTCGCCGAGGTTCTGCGGCATCGGCTGGATGCCGAGGGCGCGGCGCTCGGAGTCGGACAGCGCCCACACGTCGTCGTCGGCGCCGGGCGGGAGCTCGTAGCCCTCCTCGATGCCCTTGAGGCCGGCCGCGAGGGTGACGGCGTAGGCGAGGTACGGGTTGCAGCCGGTGTCCAGGGAGCGGACCTCGATCCGCGTGGAGCCCTGCTTGCCCGGCTTGTACATCGGCACCCGGATCAGCGCCGAGCGGTTGTTGTGGCCCCAGCAGATGTACGAGGGGGCCTCGCCGCCGGCGCCGGCGGTGCGCTGGGAGCCGCCCCAGATCCGCTTGTAGGAGTTCACCCACTGGTTGGTGACGGCGGCGGTCTCGGCGGCGTGCCGCAGCAGGCCGGCGATGAAGGATCTGCCGACCTTGGAGAGCTGGTACTCGGCGCCGGACTCGTGGAAGGCGTTGCGGTCGCCCTCGAACAGCGAGACGTGGGTGTGCATGCCGCTGCCCGGGTGCTCGGAGAACGGCTTGGGCATGAAGCTCGCGTGCACGCCCTGCTCCAGCGCGACCTCCTTCATGACCAGCCGGAAGGTCATGATGTTGTCGGCGGTGGACAGCGCGTCGGCGTAGCGCAGGTCGATCTCCTGCTGGCCGGGGGCGCCCTCGTGGTGCGAGAACTCGACCGAGATGCCCATCGACTCCAGCATGGTGATCGCCTGGCGGCGGAAGTCGTGGCCCACCCCGCGCGGGGTGTGGTCGAAGTAGCCGGACTGGTCGGCGGGGATCGGCGGGGTGCCGTCGCCCGGCAGGTTCTTCAGCAGGAAGAACTCGATCTCGGGGTGGGTGTAGAAGGTGAAGCCCAGGTCGGAGGCCTTCTCCAGGGTGCGCTTGAGCACGAACCGGGGGTCGGCGTAGGAGGGTGAGCCGTCCGGCATCAGGATGTCGCAGAACATCCGGGCGGTCCCCGGGGTCTCCGAACGCCACGGCAGGATCTGGAAGGTGGTCGGGTCCGGCTTGGCGATCATGTCGGACTCGTAGACCCGGGCAAAGCCCTCGATCGCCGAGCCGTCGAAGCCGATGCCCTCCTCGAAGGCCTGCTCCAGTTCGGCCGGCGCCACCGCGACCGACTTCAGGAACCCGAGCACATCGGTGAACCACAGCCGGACGAACCGGATGTCACGCTCTTCGAGCGTCCGAAGCACGAACTGCTGCTGCTTGCCCATGGGGACAGTCTCACCTCTGCTCTTTACGCTCGTGTTACGCCCGGGCGGCCCCCGAAAGACCTCGCGCGGCGACTGCCCCCATCATGGCCGATCATCGCGCCGCCCGGCAGTGCCGACCCCGGTTCCGGACCCCCTAGCGGTACATTGCGTCAGTTAGACGATTACACTCGGGGCATGCCCAATCTCCGTCTCGCCCTGTGCCAGATCGACCCCTGGGTCGGTGACATCGCCCGCAACAGCGATGAGGTGGTGCGCTGGACCAGGCAGGCCGTCGAGGCCGGTGCCCAGCTGGTCGCGTTCCCCGAGATGGCCCTGACCGGGTACCCGGTCGAGGACCTCGCCCTGCGCAGCTCGTTCGTCGAGGCCTCCCGCGGTGCGCTGGTCGAGCTGGCCGGGCGGCTGGCCGACGACGGGCTGGGCGAGGTGCCGGTGGTGGTCGGCTACCTCGGACGCTCCGACCACGCCTCGCCGCGCTTCGGCCGCCCGGCCGGGTCGCCGCAGAACTGCGCCGCCGTACTGCACCGGGGTGAGGTGGTCACCCGCTTCGCCAAGCACCACCTGCCCAACTACGGCGTCTTCGACGAGTACCGCTGGTTCGTCCCGGGCGACCAGCTGCCGGTGCTGCGGGTGCACGGGGTGGACGTCGCGCTGGCCATCTGCGAGGACATCTGGCAGGACGGCGGCCGGGTCACCGCCGCCCGCGAGGCCGAGGCCGGACTGCTGCTGGTGGTCAACGGCTCGCCGTACGAGCGGAACAAGGACGACCAGCGGCTGGAGCTGGTCCAGCGGCGCGCGGCCGAGGCGGGCTGCACCCTGGCGTACGTCAACATGGTCGGCGGCCAGGACGAGCTGGTCTTCGACGGCGACTCGATCGTGGTCGGCGCGGACGGCGAAGTCCTCGCCCGCTCCCCTCAGTTCGAGGAGCACCTGCTGGTGCTGGACCTCGACCTGCCGGCGGCCAGCAGCGACCACACCGACGGCCTGCTGCTGAGCGACGGGCTGCGCCTGGTCCGCACCGGGCTGGGCGGCGAGCAGGCCGAGGCCCCCGCCGGGCGGCTCGACGCCGGGGTCGCGCCACGGCTGTCCGACGAGGCCGAGATCTGGGCCGCGCTGGTCGCCGGCACCCGGGCCTACGTGAACAAGAACGGCTTCAGGTCGGTGTTGATCGGCCTCTCCGGCGGCATCGACTCGGCGCTGGTGGCCTCGATCGCGGTGGACGCGATCGGGCCCGCGAACGTGTACTGCGTCTCGATGCCGAGCCGCTACTCCTCCCAGCACTCCCGGGACGACGCCGCCGAGCTGGCCCGCCGCACCGGGCTGCACTTCCGGACCGTCTCCATCGCCCCGATGTTCGACGCCTACCTGGGCGCCACCGAGCTGACCGGGCTGGCCGAGGAGAACCTGCAGTCCCGGCTGCGCGGCACCCTGCTGATGGCGATCTCCAACCAGGAGGGGCACATCGTGCTCGCGCCCGGCAACAAGAGCGAGCTGGCGGTCGGCTACTCGACCCTGTACGGCGACTCGGTGGGCGCGTTCGGGCCGATCAAGGACGTCTACAAGTCGCTGATCTTCCGGCTGGCCCGCTGGCGCAACGAGGAGGCCGAGCGGCGCGGCGAGGTGCCGCCGATCCCGGAGAACACGATCAGCAAGCCGCCGTCCGCCGAGCTGCGGCCGGACCAGAAGGACACCGACTCGCTGCCCGACTACGACCTGCTGGACAGCGTGCTGGACCGCTACATCGAGGGCGACGAGGGCCGGGACGCGATCGTCGCGGCCGGCTTCGACCCGGCCGTGGTGGACCGGGTGGTCCGGCTGGTCGACACCGCCGAGTACAAGCGGCGCCAGTACCCGCCGGGCCCGAAGATCTCGGTGAAGAACTTCGGCCGGGACCGCCGGCTGCCGATCACCAACCGCTGGCGGCGCGGCTGACCTACGAGGAGTACCGGTAGGCGGCGGCCACCGCGAGGTGGTCGCTGCCGTCCCGGGGCAGGGTGCGGGAGTCCACCGGCTTGAGCCCGCCCTTGCTCATGATCTGGTCGATCCGCGCCATCGGGAAGGCGGACGGCCAGCTGAAGCCGAAGCCGTCCCCGGCGGCGCCCTGGGCCGAGCGCATCTGCGAGGTGACCGGCGCCAGGCTGCGGTCGTTCATGGTGCCGTTGAGGTCGCCGAGCAGCAGGACCTTCTTCTGCCGCTCGCCCTGGATCGCGTCCCCGAGCGCCTGGGCGCTGACGTCCCGCTGGTCGGCGGTGAAACCGCTCTCGGCCTTGAGCCGGACCGACGGCAGGTGCGCGACGTACACCGCGACCGGGCCCTGCGGGGTGGCCACCTGGGCCCGGAACGCCCTGGTCCAGCCCATCTTCAGATCCACCGGGGAGACCCCGCTGATCGGGTACTTCGACCAGAGCCCGACCGTCCCCTCCACCGCGTGGTACGGGTACGCGTCGGCGAGGCCGGTCTCGTACGCCCGCAGCTGCCTGCCGGCCAGCTCCTGCAGGGCGACGATCTGGGCGTCCGAGGCCACCAGGCCGCGGATGGTGCCCGGCACGTCGGTGTTGTCGGCGGCGACGTTGTGGCTGACCACCGTCCAGTCGCCCTTGCCGCCGCTCTTGTCGGTCAGCTGCCCGCCGAACAGGTTGGCCCACAGCACGGCGGGCAGCAGCAGGGCGAGCAGCGCGGTGGCGGAGCGGCGCAGCAGCGCTGGCACCAGCAGCGCCGGGACTGCCAGGCCCAGCCAGGGCAGGAAGGTCTCCAGCAGGCTGCCGAGGTTGCCGACGCCGTTGGGCACCTCGGCGTGGAAGGCCAGCAGCACGGCGGTGAGCACGGCCAGCAGGGCGATCACCAGTCCGCGCCGCCAGGTGCTGCTGCCGCGGTCGTCCCGGCCCCAGTCCCGCAGGCCGAGGAAGCCGCCGGTACGGCCGGCGGGGGCGGCGCCCGTGCCCCCGGCGTCCGTGATGCGGTCGGTGCTGTCCGCCTGCGTCATGCCGTGGCTCCCTCGTTCGTGCCGTCGCCGGTCCGGCGTCCGGTCCGTGCGGGTACGGGCGAGGTGCCGGACTGGTGCCGGTTTGATCGGATACCCGGCTCAGCCTATGCCGGGACAGACGCCCGGCCCCGGGAGCGGGTTCCGGCGTGGCCCGGTTTGGTGAGCCACGCCACGTCCGGACACGATCTACTTGGGCGCGAGGCCGTCGAGCAGGGCGTCGACCATCTTGCGGGCGAGGTCCGGGTCCTCCAGGTCGGAGTCGTCCCACAGGATGCTGCGGTAGAGGATCGGGCCCATCAGCAGGTCGCCGAGCAGGTCCAGGTCGAGGTCGTCGCGGATGATGCCCTCGGCGACGGCCTGGCGGATCAGGCAGAGCCCGGCCTCCCGGCGCGGTTTGATCACCCGCTCGCGGTACGCGGCGTACAGCTCGGGAAGGGTCTGCATCTGGCCGAGGGCGGCCTTGAGCACCCAGCGGGTGCGCTTGGCGAGGCCGCGCCGCCGGACGTAGTCGATCATCTCGATCAGGTCGTCCCGGGCGCTGCCGCCGGACGGCTCCGGCACCGGGACCTCCAGCCGGCTGACCACGTCGACCAGCAGGGCCTCCTTGTTGGACCAGCGCCGGTAGATGGTCGCCTTGCCGACGCCGGCGGCGGTGGCGATGCCCTCGATGGTGAGCTCGGAGAGTGTGGTGCCGGCGGCCATCATGTCCTCGACGGCGCTGAAGATGGCTTGCTCGGCGGCCTCACTGCGGGGCCGGCCGCGGCGTGCGGCCGCGCAGTGCTGTCCGGTGTCGGCGCTCGGAGTGTCCGTCCTCATCCCCGCTGTCTCTCCCTCGCTGACCCCGGGCGCGCGGGCGCCGTGGGTTTTTCGGTGGGTGGGTCCGCGGGCGGGGGCCCCGCCTGGACCGAGGCCCTGCCGACCGGGGGCACCGGTCGGCAGGGCCATTGTCGCGCAGCTGATCCGCAGATCAGGCGTCGGCGGCCGCGGTCTCCCGGGTCTGGCCCGGCTGCGTCGGGGCCGGGCCGCCGGGGGCGGCGGGGCGGCGCGGCAGCAGGAACCAGGCGACCAGCGCGCCGACCAGCGAGATGCCCACCGAGAGCGAGGCCACCACGTGCATGGCGTGGATGAAGGAGTCGTTCGCCGGGGCGATCAGCGCCTTGCCGGCGCCGTTCGGGATCCGGTCGGCGATGGCCAGGGTGGCCTCCAGCGACTCGCCGGCCTTCTCGCGCAGCCCCTCGGGCAGGTGGTCGAGGGTGTCGGCCATCCCGTTCCGGTAGACGGTGGAGAGCACCGCGCCGAGCACGGCGACCCCGAGCGAGCCGCCGACCTGGCGGAAGGTGTTGTTGACGGCCGATCCTGCGCCGGCCTTCTCGCGGGGCAGCGAGCCCATGATCGCGACGGTGACCGGGGGCATGACGTGCGCCATGCCCGCACCCATCACCAGGCCGAGCACGATCAGTACCCAGATCGGGGTGGTCGCGGTCAGCACGGTGTAGCCGACGAAGCCGATCGCGACCAGCACCATGCCGCCGGCGGCGGTGGCGGCGACGCCGAGGCGATCGACCACCAGCCGGGCCCGCGGGGCGAACATCAGCTGGGCGACGGCCAGCGGCAGCATCAGCAGACCGGCCTGGAGGGCGCTGTAGCCGCGCACGCTCTGGATGTAGAAGACGCCGAAGAAGGACACGCCCATCAGCGCGAAGAAGATCACGCCGACGACCACCACGGAGGCGCTGAAGACCTTGTTGCGGAACCAGGTGACGTCCAGCGCGGGGAACGGGGTGCGGCGTTCGAACCAGACGAAGGCGGCCAGCGCCACGACGCCGAGCAGGGTCGGCCCCCAGGCCTCGAAGGCGGTGAAGTCGGCCAGCTCGCCGCCCTTGATGATGCCGTAGATCAGCGCGACCAGGCCGATGATCGACAGCAGCACACCGACCGGGTCGAGCGCGCCCGGGTTGGGGTCCTTGGACTCGGGGACCAGGATCGCCATCGCGATCACCGCGACGATCACGATCGGGACGTTGATCAGGAAGACCGAGCCCCACCAGAAGTGCTCGATCAGCACGCCGCCGGTGATCGGGCCGATGGCGATGGCCAGGCCGACCGCGCCGGCCCAGATGCCGATCGCCTTGGGCTGCTCCTCGCGCTCGAAGACGTTCATGATGATGGCCAGCGTGGCGGGCATCGCGAGCGCGGCGCCGACGCCCATCAGGGCGCGGTAGCCGATGAGTTCACCGGGCGAGCCGGACATCGCGGACAGCAGCGAGGCGATGCCGAAGACCACCATGCCGGCCAGCAGCGCGAGCTTGCGGCCGAAGCGGTCGCCGAGCAGGCCCGAGGTGAAGAGCAGCCCGGCGAAGACCAGGGTGTAGGAGTTGATCGCCCATTCGAGGTCACTCTGGGTGGCGCCCAGGCCGACCGGGGCGGGGGTCGCGATGGTCTTCATCGCGACATTGAGGATCGAGTTGTCGAGCACGACGACGAGCAGGGCGAGCACCAGGGTGCACAGGATCGCCCAGCGTCTGCGGTGGATGGCTTCCGGCACACGGGGTGGCGCGGCTGCGGTGGTCATTGGTCTTCCCGTCCGTGTTGGCGTGGCACTGGCGGGCATTTGCGAGTCGCGGACGTCTCGTAACCCCCCGCACCAGAGTAGCGGCCGATACGATACGAGACGACTCCGTTTCGCAAAATGGAGGCAAAGCCCGGCGGGCCCGGAGGGGCCGGTGTGGCGTGGATCGCACCCGGCCGAGCGCACCCCTCTTTGCGCTCACGTCGGGGCGTGCAAGCATGGAGGTGATCCGGGGACGCCGCACGGCGCCACGAGACGACAACCCTTCAGGAGTCCGTTCGATGAACGCTTCTTCGCCTTCGTCTGCCCAGAACCAGGCGTCGACCACCACCCTCTACGGCGGGGTCACCAACCGCCGCGTCACCGTCCGCGACCTCGCCGGCGCCAAGCAGCGCGGCGAGAAGTGGGCGATGCTGACCGCCTACGACGCCCTCACGGCAGGGGTGTTCGACGAGGCCGGGATCCCCGTCCTGCTGGTCGGCGACTCCGCCGGCAACTGCCACCTCGGCTACGAGACCACCGTGCCGGTGACCATGGATCAGATGGTGATGCTCTCCGCCGCCGTCGTCCGCGGCACCCAGCGCGCGATGATCGTCGCCGACCTGCCGTTCGGCTCGTACCAGGAGTCGCCCGCCCAGGCCATGCACAACGCGGCCCGGCTGATGAAGGAGGCCGGGGTCGGCGCGGTCAAGCTGGAGGGCGGCGAGCGCAGCGCCCGCTCGATCGAGCTGCTGGTCGAGGCCGGCATCCCGGTGATGGCGCACATCGGCCTCACCCCGCAGTCCGTGCACGCCTTCGGCGGCTACCCCGTCCAGGGCCGCGGCGACGAGGCGGCGCACCAGCTGCTGCGCGACGCCAAGGCCGTTCAGCAGGCCGGCGCCTTCTCGGTGGTTCTGGAGGCCGTCCCGGCCGAACTCGCAGCCCAGGTCACCGAGCAGCTGGCGATCCCGACCGTCGGCATCGGCGGCGGGCCGGAGACCGACGCCCAGGTGCTGGTCTGGACCGACATGGCCGGCATGACGGCGGGCCGGGTGCCCAAGTTCGTCAAGAAGTACGCCAACCTGCGCGGCGTCCTGGGCGAGGCCGCCCGCGAGTTCGCCGAGGAGGTCCGCACCGGCGCCTTCCCGGCGGCGGAGCACAGCTTCCACTGACGGTCACTGCCCGCTCCGGCGGCCACCCACGGTCGCAACGTCGCCGCTTCGGCATCGCCGAAGCGGCGACGTTGCCCCAGGCCCCGGGCCGTACCGCCACGAAGTCAGGCCCGGCCTGCAAGCAGATCGCACTCAGCAGGACCACCGGGCGCGCAGACCTCCCTGTAGACCAAGAAAAGCTGGTTGGGGCTCAGAATGCTCAGCGGCCCTCTCGGAAGCGGGCCCATTGCTGAGCTGCCTGGTTCAGGCCAGCGGTCCACGGGTCCGGATCGTTTCCCGCGATGTCGGCCCACATGCGGGCCTGAGCCTTCGCGAAGACGTTCACCAGCGCGGGGTCGCCGAGACTCCAAGCGGGAATCCGGGCGGCCCAGGCTTCTGCCGCAACCGGGCTACGGCCGCCCGCAGCGATCAACCAGATCACCCACAGGGCCGGGTCGATCCAAGGGGCCCCGCAGGTCGCCCATGCCCAGTCGACCAGAAGCGCACGACTCCCGTGAATCAGGACGTTCTCGTTGTTCAGGTCGGTGTGCAGCAGGCAGCTTCCGGCGAACCGCGACAGCATCCCCAAGTCGTCCACGTAGGCGGCCCATCGCTGCTCGGCCCGGCGAAGCTCGATCGGGGGGCACGGGGTGCGGCCGAGTCGGGTGAGGGTGTCGACCATCAGTTCCAGGTCCCCGGCCACCTTGTAGTCGGCGTGGCGGGCCTCGACATGCTCGAACGCGACGAGGCTCCAGCCGCCGACCTCCAGCTGCCACAGCAGCGTGGGAGCGAGGCCTGCCACGTATTGGTTGATCTCCGCCTCTCGCCGCTGCGTCCACACGCGTGGGTGGCTCGACTGCATTCCCTTGACGAAGACAGCGCCGCTGGAGGTGGTGAGCTTGGCGGCGATCTCGGAGTTGAAGCCGGCCGTGACGGTCTGCGCCGCAAGGATCGGCGCACCGAGCCGGGCGGTGACGCCCTGGTGCACGGATTCGGGCAGGTCTGACCAGTGAATGCGGGTGGTGGTCACAGTGTCCAGGTTCCCAGAGTCAGCCCGGAGGCCGACGGCACCGAAGCCGTCGGCCTCCGGGGAGATGCGCCTTACCGGTACGGGTTGTCGTCGCTGCACCCGGGGAGGGCGTCAGCGCCGAAGTCCTCCATGTTGTCGATGAACTCCAACGTCTCGTCGTCCTGCTCGCGTCGGGTGGCGGTCATCTCGACCATGACAGCGCTCATGCTGCGTTTCCTTTCTGACCGTGCTGGCAGTAGGTGTTCAGCGGTGCCTTCGCTTCCTGGTAGCGCTTGGCCAGCGGCCGGCAAACCGAGCAGTTTCCGGAGAGCTGGCAGCCGGAACAGCCACCGGTGCGAAGCATGAGTCGGTCGGCGATTCCGCCGAGCCGGGCAAGACCCTGGACGCCTTCGGTCATGACGTCGATCTGCTCATCGCGACCGACCTTGCAAATCGAGGCCCTTCCGTGTGGGTCGACGTGGAGGAACGTGTGTCCCGCGTTGCAGCCCTCGAACCGTTCGAGCGGCTTCAGGTGAGTCGGCGACTGGGACGCGAGAGATTCGGCGCCGCCGTAGATCGTCGGCGACATGTGGGTGTACTCCTTGTACGGGAGCCCGAGTTCGTCCGCCATGGCGCGCATCCGGTCGTGTTCGTGCGCGTTCTGCGCGGTGACGATCAATGCCAGCCGCAGGGGAAGGCCGGCCTCGATCCCGGCGGCCAGTCCGCGCATGACCCGTTTGAAGGCGCCCCGGCGACGGGTGAACGAGTCGTACGTCTGCGCAGTCGCTCCGTAGAGGGAGACGGTGACCCTGTACGGCCTACTGGCGGCAAGCGCCTCCAGGGTGGCGTGGTTCGACAACCGTGTGCCGTTCGTCAGAACCTCGATCATCATTCCCAGCTCGTGCGCGAGCCGGCACGAGGCGGAGAAGTGGGGGTCGATCAGCGCCTCGCCTCCCGTGATCTGGAGCCACACGATCCCGGCGTCGCGCAGGATCAACAGCAGGCGGTGCTTGCCCTCCTCGTCCAGACCGGCGAACCGCTTCGGCCCGAGGTAGCAGTGCTCACAGTCCAGGTCGCAGCCGAGGTTGATCTCCCAGCTCGCCCGGCTGTGCCCGTACACAGGGGCGTCGCGGATCAGGACGACACCGTCGACACGTCGAGGAGCCAGTTCGATGCCCCACCGCATGCGGGTGGTGTCTGCGAGCCAGGACGGGATGCCGAGCCCGGAGTCATGGGCTTGTTCCAGCTCCCGGAACCGCTGTTCAGGCAGCTTGATGCCCTCCAACCGGCCCGGTCGCAGCAGAACGAAGCTGTTGAGGAACGGACTTGCGATCAGGTCGTGCAACATTTCCCTCCTTCACCTGACACTTCCGGGGCGCACTGGGCAGCCGGCGCCAGTTCTGCCCCGGTTGGTCTCACATCCATGAGCCAGTGGCCGGGTCAGATGCCTGTCGGTCAGCAGCCGCACGAAGGACTCGCAGTTGCGCCTCAGCAGCCGATTTGGTGTAGAAGCGCTTGATCCGGTCCGAGGAGCCCGGAACGCGCACGTACTCGTGTTGCTCGTGGTCATAGATCCCCCAGCACTCCAGCAGGCGGAAGTGAGGGCTCTGGGAGTCGATCACGCGGATCTCGTACCGAGACAACGCAGAGGGGGCGGCCACCGCACGACCTCCGCTTTCGGCTCGCTCTTGCGGATCCGTCCCGGCTGCTGTGCCCGAGCCTGAGCCGCGAAGACCGGTTCGGCGAGCCGCGTGTCTCCCATCACGAACCTGGTCGGGCTCAACCTCGAACCAGACGACCTTGCCTGTCCCGACCGGGTACCAGCCCCAGGAGTGAGCCAGGACCTCCACCAGGAGGAGGCCGCGGCCGTTGGTGGCCATGTCATCGGCCGTGCCCCTGTCCGGTGGCCTCGGACTCGAATCCGAGACCTCAACCCGCAGACGCACACCGGTCCATCGGACTGCCACACGACACTGTCCGCCCGTGTGCTCAACGGCGTTGGCCAGCAACTCGTCCGCACACAGCTCCACGTCGCGCGCCGCATCTCCCGTTATGGGGACACCCCAGGATCGAACGAGTTGGGCGACCTCTCGACGGGCCAGAGGCACCGCCCCGAGGTCTGCCTCGACGTCCCATTCACAGAGCACCGGCACAATCACGGTGTTCAGCGGACTCATAGCCGTTCCACTCCAAGCCGAAGTCTCGGCGACCATGCGCCTTCACGCGCTCTCGTTGCGGCATGCTTGCCGCATCACCCAGGAAACAAGAGGGAGTGAGCAATAGTCAAGACCTGTGGATGAGTTGTCGTGCGAGCGCGGGGTTATGGCAACGGGGCCGGGCTCCGCAGCCTCACATCCGTGATCTCAGCA